>NZ_JAUNPC010000020.1:0-40537 GCF_030536915.1 Paracoccus sp. (in: a-proteobacteria) | reverse complement strand
GGCGGGTCTTCTGCAACTCGCGGACATGGGTGGCGAGGGCGGCGAACAGGTCGGTCTTCTCGGCCTGCCGCTCGGGCGCGAAGTTGCGGCCGACGCGGCCGCCCGCGTCCAGCATGCCCGGTCCCGGAGGACGCGCCAGCACCGACAGAGCAATAGTACGGTGCGCGGAGAGCCAGCGGCGCCATTCCCCCTCGTACGCGAACATCGCGGTCGGCTCGACCGGGCGATAGACGCTGTCGGCGCCGCGCTTGCCCATCGCCTCGCGGCGGGCGTCGAACTGTTCGGAGATGGTGTCCCAGCGGGCGGCGCGGTGCTGCTCGATATGGTCGTCCAGCACCACGGACGCGCCGGGCAGGTAGTCGAACAGGCTGTCCAGCCGTTCATGGAACCACGGCAGCCAGTGTTCCATCCCCGCGACCTTCTGGCCCGCGCTGACCGCTTCATACAGCGGGTCGTTCGCACCGCCGCCATAGGCCGCGCGGTAGTTCTGGCGGAAGCGGGCGATGGCGTCGTCGTCCAGGATCACCTCGGACATGGGCGCGATCTCGACCCGGTCCAGCGCGCCGAGGCTGCGCTGCGTGTCGGGATCGAAGCGGCGGATGCCGTCCAGCACGTCCCCGAACAAGTCCAGCCGCACAGGCCCGCCCGGCCCCGGAGGATAGATGTCGATGATCCCGCCCCGGATGGCATAATCGCCCGGCTCGGTCACGGTCGGGGACTGGGAAAAGCCCATGCGCGCCAGGAAGCCGCGCAACTGCGCCTCGTCCAGCCGCTCGCCGACCTTGGCCATGAAGGATGCCGCGCGGACGGTTTCCGCCGCGGGCAGGCGCTGGACGGCGCCGTTTACCGTCGTCAGCAGCACGAAAGGCGGCTTGATCGCCCCGCTCGCCAGCGTCGCCAGCACCTGCAGCCGCTGCGCCATGATCTCGCCCGAAGGGGACACGCGGTCATAGGGCGTGGTGTCCCAGGCGGGCAGTTCCAGCACCGCCAGTTGCGGGGCGAAGAAGGCCAGCGCCGCGCGCGTCGCCGCCATCCGGCGGTCGTCGCGGGCGATGTGGATGACGGGCGCGCCGCGCTCGGCCTCGCGCGCGATCAGCGCGGCGTCAAAGCCTTCGGGCGCGCCGGAAAGGATCAGGGTTTCAGGCATGAAGGCTGAGGTAAAGCGCGGGGGCGTGATGTCAAGCGGCCCTGCCCAACGCCGTCACAACCCGTTCGGATGCCGCGCAAGCCAGATCGTCCCCCAGACCGCCGCCACCGCGACTGCCGCCGCCGACAGGGCCAGCGTCGCCCGCATATGCGCCGTGATCCGCGCGGCAATCTGCGAGGCGGCTTCACCGACCGGCACCCGCCCGTCCTCGGCCTCGGCCAGGGTCGCCCGCAGCCGGGCGGCGAGCCGCAGCCGCATCCAGCCCAGCAGCATCAAGGGGCCGACCAGCAGCAGCAGCGCCTGCGCCAGTTCCAGCCCGTAAAGGAAGCCCAGCCCCGCCAGCATCGACAGCACAAAGGACGCCACGCCCAGCAGCACCACGCCATCGTCCCGCATCAACTGCCAGCGGGGCACCACCAGCGACACCCAGTCCAGCAGCCTCAGCGCGGCGGCTTCATCGCTCGCGCCCCCGCGCTTCTGCAGGCTGCGGACCAGTTCGGGCGGGATGCCAAGGGCGCCGCGGCTGACCCAGGTCCAGGTGGCGGTCAGCATCAGCCAGTACCACAGCGACGAAAAGGATCGCGTATCCAGCGCCTCGATCAGCCCTGCCGTCCCTCCCATCGCTGTCTCCACCTGCGAACCGGCGATCACCCTAGCCATGCCGGCCGTCCGGCGGCAAGCGGGGCCGGTTGCATGGGGCCGCGGGGTCGTGGCAAGCAGGCCACTATCCTGCAAGGAGCCGCCCCATGCCCGCCACCCCGATCATCGCGCCCTTTCCCGCCACGCGCCTGCGCCGCCTGCGCCGCACCCCTGCCCTGCGCGCGCTGACGGCGGAACGCCAGGTCTCGGCCCAGAACCTGATCTGGCCGATCTTCGTGACCGAGGTTGCGGGCGGCGAGGGCGAAGTCCCCTCGATGCCCGGCGTGGACCGGCTGACGCTGGACGGGGCCAAGCGCGCGGCGGAAAAGGCGATGGAACTCGGCATCCCCGCGATCTGCATCTTCCCGCATTCGGACCCCGACCTGAAAACGGAAGGCTGCGAAAGGGCGTGGGACCCCGAGAACATCGGCAACCGCGCCATCCGCGCGATCAAACAGGTCGCGCCGGACCTCGCGGTGATGACCGACATCGCGCTGGACCCCTACAACATCAACGGGCACGACGGCTTTGTGCGGAACGGAGTCATCCTGAACGACGAGACGATCGAGGCCTTGGTCCGCATGGCGCTGGCGCAGGCCGAGGCTGGGGCGGACATCCTCGGGCCGTCCGACATGATGGACGGGCGCATCGGTGCGCTGCGCCGGGCGCTGGAAAGCGCGGGCCACAAGGACGTGGCGATCCTGTCCTATGCCGCCAAATATGCCTCGGGTTTCTATGGGCCGTTCCGGGATGCGGTCGGGGCCTCGGGGCGGCTGGTGGGCGACAAGAAGACCTACCAGATCAACCCTGCGAACCGCGACGAGGCCCTGCGCTGCGTCGCCCGCGACCTGGCCGAAGGCGCGGACATGGTCATGGTCAAGCCGGGGATGCCCTATCTCGACATCTGCCGCGAGGTGAAGGACCAGTTCGGCGCGCCGACCTATGCCTATCAGGTCAGCGGCGAATACGCGATGATGGAGGGCGCGATCCGTGCGGGCTGGCTCAAGCGCGACGTGGTGATGGAAAGCCTGCTTTCCTTTCGCCGCGCAGGCTGCGACGGCATCCTGACCTATTACGCCCCGCAGGTGGCCGAGGCTTTGGCGCAACGCTGAAGCCCGGCCCGCGACCGAGGACAAGGGCGCATCTGTCATGACATATTTTGGCATGCTAGCGCAGGGATGAGATTTCCCTGCCTCGCTGGACCCCATCGTGCTTGATCCCGCCGTCCTTGATGCTGCCCTCGATCCTGTCGGGACGAGGGACTCCTCTCCCCTGTCGCCCTCTGGCAAGGTGCAGCGATCCCGTCCCGCGCGAATCGTCGCCATCTCGGACTTCTGCTCGCAGGTCCCGCCCGAACCTCGGGCATCGGGCGAAGCGGCCTCTGGTGCCCTGCCCCCCGCGGCTGACCGTGCCGAGGTTCGCGTGACCGGCGGCTATCTCGAACGCCTGCCCTTGGCCGCCGTGGCTTCAAGCCTCGTGGACGCCGCCGAGATCTGGAGCTTCGCGGGCCGCGACGGGGAGTCCGACGCCGACTGCAACCGCCCCTGCGGCACGCCCGATCCCGCGCGCCCCGGCCTGACCCGCCGGGTGTTCCGGGCGGACGGCCCTGCGCCTTACGGCTCGGCCGAGGCGCTGGCCCATGTCGCGGCGCATGGGGCGCCGGATGTGCTCTGCGTCTGGGGCCTTGGCGTCGATGCGGCGCTGATGGAGGCCTGCAAGGGCGCGGTCACGATCTACAACTCGATCGACGCGCCCGCGCTGCGGCTGCCCGATGAGGTGGCCCGCCGCTTCGACCTGTTCCTGACCGGGGCCGAGTGGCAGTCCGACGAGATCCGGGCCCGCATTCCCGGCGCGCGCTGCCTGGTGCTGCCCATCGGCCCCGAGTTTGCCTCGGGCGACACCTTCCACCCGACGGGCGCGCCCAAGGACCGCGACGTGGTCTATGTGGCCTGCACCCAGCCCTACAAGCGGCACGACATCCTGTTCGACGCGCTGGAACGCCGCCCCGGCACCACCGCGCTGCTGGTCGTGGGCTACGGCCACATGACCGAGGAACTGCGCGCGGACGCCGCGCAACGCGGACTTGACGTGGAAATCGTTGGCCCGCTGCCGCATGACGAGGTGAACCGCCAGATCAACCGCGCCCGCATCGGCGTGGTCTGCGGCCAGCATGACGGCGCGCCCGCGATCCTGACCGAATACCAGTTGGCCGGGCTGCCGGTGCTGGCGAATGCGGATCTCGTCTGCGGGCTGCAGTACATCGCCCCGGAAACCGGCCTTGCCGCCGCGCCGGGCGAGGACTTCGCCGCCGCGATGGGGCGCCTGATCGAGCGTCACGCCGACTACAACCCCCGCCTCTACGCGCTGGCAAACTGGGGCTGGCCCACCAGCATCGCCCGGCTGAAGGCCGAGATCGACGC
This sequence comes from Paracoccus sp. (in: a-proteobacteria), assembly GCF_030536915.1. Classification (GTDB taxonomy): domain Bacteria; phylum Pseudomonadota; class Alphaproteobacteria; order Rhodobacterales; family Rhodobacteraceae; genus Paracoccus. Next base: position 36,331 of record NZ_JAUNPC010000020.1, on the reverse strand, counting down.
GATCCGTGCGGGACGCTGAATCAGCAAGGGCCGCGAAACGCTGCCCTTGCGTGCCGATGGCACCGGCAGCTCAGCCGCCGGCGATGATGCGGACGTAGTTGCGGGTCTCGCGATAGGGCGGGATGCCCTTGTGCTTGGTCACGGCCCCCGGCCCGGCGTTATAGGCCGCCAGCGCCAGCCGCCAGTCGCCGAAGGTGTTGTACATCATCCGCAGGTAGCGCGCGCCGCCGTCCAGGTTCTGGACGGGATCGTTCGGGTTCACGCCCAGCTTGGCCGCAGTCGCCGGCATCAGTTGCGCCAGCCCCGTGGCGCCCTTGTGCGAACGCGCCCCGGCGTTCCAGCCCGATTCCTGCTGGACGAGACGCAGGAACAGATCCTCGGGGATGCCATGCTTGCGGGCGGCGGCGCGGGCATGGGGCAGGTACTTGCTGCGCTGGTTGCCGGTATAGCGCGGGATCGACCCGGCGCTGCCGTCGAGGCTGATGACCGTCACCGTCCGTTCCCTGCCGGCATCGGGCCGCAGCCGCTGGGACCGCTGGTATTGTGCCGCCAAACGCGAATCCATCAGTTGCGTCTGCTTCTGGAACTGCGCCACCCTGGACTTGGAGGACGTGCCGCCCAGCCGCAGGCCATCCGCCTGTGCCGGGACAGCCACCGCGAGGCCGGCAAAGGCCAGCGCGGTGACCTTGGCCCACCGCGTCACGTTCGCGATCACTGCGTTCATCAGGAAACTCCCTCGCCGCTTATCGTTTTACCGGCACGATACCCGAAACCGGCTTCCGTGCCAGTCACCGCGTGCAGCCAAGCGGGCGACCTTGCAAAAGATCGGCGAAAAATCGCCGATCTTTCGGAAATCATGCTATAGGTTATTGATCAAAAAGGAATCTCATCATCGAAGTCCGGCGTGTTCCGGCCCTGTCCGCCGCCCGCGCCGCCGCCGGAAGAGCCGCGGTCAGGGTCGCCGTAGCCCTCGTCATAGCCACCGCGCGAGCTGCCTCCGAAGCCGCCGCCCTGTCCCCCGCCACCGCCACCGCCCCGGCTGTCAAGCATCGTCAGCTCGCTGCGGAAGGGGCGCAGCGCGACCTCGGTCGAATAGCGGTCGTTGCCGGACTGGTCCTGCCATTTGCGGGTTTCCAGTTGCCCTTCCAGATAAACCTTCATCCCCTTCTTCAGATACTGCTCGGCCACGCGGACCAGCGGTTCCGAATGGATCACGACCGAATGCCATTCCGTCCGCTCACGCCGCTCGCCCGAGTTGCGGTCCTTCCAGGTTTCCGAGGTGGCGATCCGCAGGTTGGCGATCTTGCCGCCGTTCTGGAAGGTGCGGATTTCAGGGTCCTGTCCCAGGTTGCCGATCAGGATGACCTTGTTGACGCTGCCTGCCATGTGCGGCTCCTTCAGGGGTGTCGAATCCGCTCTTACTACCCCGAGGGTTAAGGGGGGGTAAAGCCGATCATCGGGCCTGCGAAAGCGTCGCGCCAATCGCGTCCGGATCGACGTCAGACGCCACGAAGGCCCGCCCGATCCCATGCGCGAGGATCAGCCGCAGCCGTCCGTCCACAACCTTCTTGTCCTGCCCCATCAGCGCGATCAGGCCGGCGTCGTCGGGCAGATCGCCCGGAATGTCCGACAGTCGCGCGGGCATCCCCATCGCCGCGAGATGCGCGCCGACACGGCTCGGGTCCTCCTGCGGGCAGAGGCCCAGCCGCGCTGACAGGTCAAAGGCCAGCGCGCAGCCGATCGCCACCCCCTCGCCATGCAGCAGCCGGTCGGAATAGCCGGTCGCAGCCTCAAGCGCATGGCCGAAGGTGTGCCCGAGGTTCAGCAGCGCGCGGTCGCCCTGCTCGGTCTCGTCGCGGGCGACGATGGCGGCCTTCATGGCAACGGAATGGGCCACCGCATGGATCAGCGCCTCCTGGTCCCGGCGCAGGCGCGGCCCGTTCTGCTCAAGCCAGCCGAAGAAATCCGCATCCCCCAGCAGCCCGTATTTCACGACCTCGCCATAACCCGCGCTGAAATCGCGCTCTGGCAGGGTCGCCAGCACATCCGTATCCGCCAGCACGAGGCTGGGTTGATGAAACGCCCCGATCAGGTTCTTGCCGTGGGGCGAGTTGATCCCCGTCTTGCCACCCACGGAACTGTCCACCTGCGCCAGAAGCGTCGTCGGCAGTTGCACGAAGCGCACCCCCCGGCGCAGGATTGCCGCGGCGAAGCCCGCGAGATCGCCGATCACGCCCCCGCCCAGCGCGATCACGATGTCGCGCCGCTCGATCCGCTCGGCCAGCAGCCATTCGACCGCATGGCCAAGCTGATCCCAGCTTTTCGTGGCCTCGCCCGCAGGCAGCGCCAGTGACGAGGACCCGATTCCCGCGCGGTCCAAGGCATCGGTCAGGGCGGGCAGGTGCAGGGCGGCGACCCGCTCATCCGTCAGGACCGCCACGCGGGGGCGGGACAGCAGCGGGGCGATTTCCTCGCCTGCGCGGTCGATCAGGCCGGGGCCGATGCGGACGTCATAGGAACGCTCGCCCAGGGCGACGGGGACGGTGCGGATCATGCGGGCTCCAGGATGTCGGGACAGGCGGCGCGGATGGCGTCGAGGACCCGCGTCGCGGTGGCCTCGACCGTGTCGCGGTCCTGCACGGCCAGGGTGATGTCGGCCAGGGCATAGACCGGCGCGCGCTCGGCCAGCAGGCGTTCCAGCGTGCCGCGCGGGTCTTTGGTCTGCAGCAATGGCCGCGTGGGCTTCTGCTTGACCCTGCGCCACAGCGTCGAAAGCGCGGGGTCCAGCCAGACCGACACGCCCGCAGCCGAGATGATCGCCCGGTTCTCGGGGCGCAGAAAGGCCCCGCCGCCGGTCGAGACGATGCCGGGCGGGCCGCGCAGCACGCGGGCCAGCACCTCGGATTCGCGGGCGCGGAAGAAAGCCTCGCCGTCGCGGGCGAAGATCTCGGGGATGGAGGCGGCGGCGGCACGCTCGATCTCGGTGTCGGTGTCAAGGACGGGCACGCCGAGACGGCGGCCAAGCTCGGCCCCGACCGCCGATTTGCCGGCCCCCATCATGCCGATCAGCACGATGCTGCGTTTCACCGCTTTCGTTCCTTTCGCCTCCGGCATGGTCGACTCGCTCAAATACAAGGCGCGGGGTGGAAGACCACGGGATTTTAGCTATCCGCTCTCGGTCCCGTGCAAGGGTCGCGGCTTTCAACCGGCGCGGCAACGGGTTATCGGATGGCGCGAAGGCGTGCCAGCCGCAAGTTGGCGGGCCGCGAAGGAAAGGATCTGTCCATGCGGCTGCTGCGCGTCATCATCTTCCTTGCCGTGGCGGGCGTGATCGCACTGGTGGGCTATGCCTATTTCGGTGACATGACCGCCGACCCCAGGCCGATCCACGTCCCGGTCGAGCTTGACCTGAACCTTCCCCCCGCCACCGCTCCGGCAGCGGCGCCGGCTGTCGCGCCCGCCGTACCCCAGGAGCAAGACGATCCCGATGCGCTGGACTGATCTCGCCCTGCTCGCCGCGCTGACCACTGCGGGACCGGCATTCGCGCAGGGAACCGGCGCCCCCGCGGCGGCCAGCGACTGGCTGGGCGGCACCGCGCCCCCTCGCCCGCCCGTGACCGGCTGGCGTCCGGGCGAGCCTGCGCCCTTCGAGGCACAGCGCCGCCGCTCGGACCCGCCACCGGGCCGCCCGGCGACCCTGAAGCCGCCGCGCGAGCTTGCGACCTCGGCCGCGCCGCCACCGGTGGGGGTGATGCGGCTGTCGGACGGCAATCCCGACACCAAGGGCGCGATCCCGGCCGAGGCCGCGCGGCTGCCCCGCGACCTGTGGGGCGCCGCACCCGCCGGAGAGGTGACGCAGGCGATCGCCACCGCCCAGCCGCGCCTTGCCGCCAACCGCTCGCTGTTCCAGCGGATGCTGACGGCGCAGCTTCAGCCCCCCGGGGGCGCCGCTGCCGGTGACGAAGGGCGGCTGTTCCTTGCCCGCGTGGATCGGCTGATTGCGGCCGGGCGGCTGGACGACGCCGATGCGCTGTTGCAATCGGCGGGCTGGTCGGACGGGGCGCGCTTTGCCCGCCGCTTCGACATCGCCCTGCTGCGCGACACCGCGGACGAGGTCTGCGCCACGATGGGCCTGCGCCCCGGCCTCGCCCCGGATCTCGGCGCGCGCATCTACTGCCTCGCGCGGGAAGGCGACTGGAACGCCGCCGCGCTGACGCTGCACGGGGCGCGGGCGGGCGGAATGATGCCGCCCCAGACCGTGGCGCTGCTGGAGCGTTTTCTTGACGACGGTTCGACCGACCTATCCGAGCCGCTGCCCGATCCCGCGCAGGTCACGCCGCTGGAGTTCCGGCTGTTCGAGGCCATCGGCCAGCCCCTTGCGACGGCGGACCTGCCGCTGGCCTTTGCCTGGGCCGACCTGAACGGCAACGGCGGCTGGAAGGCGCGGCTGGACGCGGCCGAACGGCTGGCCCGCGCCGGCGCAATCGACCCCGCACCGCTGGCCGCGGCCTATCTGGACCAGCGACCCGCCGCCTCGGGGGGGGTCTGGGACCGGGCCGCCGCGTTCCAGCGGCTTGATGCGGCGCTGGAAGCGGGCGATGCGGCGACGGTTTCGGCTGAACTGCCGGATGCGGCCTCGCTGTTCCTGCAGGCGGGGCTGATCCTGCCCTTCGCGCGGCTGATCGGCCCCGCGCTTTCGGGGCTGGCGGTGGACGAGGGGGCGGCCGAGACGGCGGCGCATCTGCGGCTGCTGACCGGGGTTCCGGGCACGCCGCCGGGCGACGTGCCTGCGCATGACCGCCCCCTGCTGGCGCTGGCGCAGGGCGACCCCGGTGCGGCTGCCGCCTTTCCGGCGGACAGCACCGGCGCCGCCTTTGCCGAGGCGCTGGCGGCCAGGCCCCTGCCCGAAGCCCCGCCCGAGGGCCGCGGCCTCGCGCTGCTCTCCGCCATGGCAGATGTCGAGGCGGGGCTGGACGGCGACATTGCCCGCGCCGGAAACGGCCTGCGCCGGATGGTCGAACTGGGCCAGCCCGCAGACGCCCGCCTTGCCGCCGTCGAGCTGCTGCTGACCGAGCACATGGGCGGCCCCCGCCGATGAGCGGCCCGCGCCGCCCCGGCCGCCCGCCCGCGCGGCAGGACAAGGGCGCGGCCGAGGACCTGCGCCGCGTCGGCGCCTTTCTGGACGCGCAGGCGGCCGAGGCGGGGGCCGCGCACAACACGCTGCTGGCCTATGGGCGCGACCTTGCCGACCTCGCCGCATGGGCCGCGCGGCAGGGGACGACGCTGACCACCATGACGCGCGAGGACATCGAGGCCTACCTGTCGGCCTGCGAGGCCGAAGGCCTGTCCCGCGCCACCCGCGCCCGCAGGCTCTCGGCGATCCGCCAGTTCACCCGCTTCGCGCTGGACGAGAACTGGCGCGAGGACGACCCGGCGATCCGCCTGGCCGGTCCCGGCCGCGGCCAGCGGCTGCCCAAGGTGCTGAGCCAGGCCGAGGTCGGCCGCCTGCTCGACGCCGTCCAGACCCATGGCGCGACGCCCGAGGACCGCGCCCGCAACACCGCCGCGATGGAGCTGATCTATGCGACCGGAATGCGGGTCAGCGAGCTTGTCTCGCTGCCCGTGGCGGCGCTGCGGGGCGACCCCGAACTGCTGCTGATCCGCGGCAAGGGCGGGCGCGAGCGCATGGTCCCCCTGACCGGCCCCGCCCGCGCCGCCGTCGCCCGCTGGCTGGTGCTGCGCGACAGGGCCGCCGCCGACAGCGCGCTGGGCCGGCTGGTCGCAGGCCAGGGCGCGCGCTGGCTGTTCCCGGCCGCCGGGGCCGCCGGCCACATGACCCGGCAGGCGTTCCACGGGATGCTCGCGAATCTCGCGGCAGCGGCGGGGCTGCCACCGGGCAAGGTCACGCCCCATGTCCTGCGGCACGCCTTTGCCACGCATCTGCTGGAAGGCGGCGCCGACCTGCGGGCGATCCAGACCCTGCTCGGCCACGCCGACCTCGGCACGACCGAGATCTACACCCATGTCCTCGACGAGCGGATGCGCGAGCTGGTCCTGAACCATCATCCGCTTGCCCGCGCCCGTTCCTCATCTTCATAGGTGAATGACGCCAGAGACCATCCCCGCCTGCGCCGCATCGGATCGGGCGCGGGCGGCAAGCGCATCCGCACCGGCCGCCCGAAATTGCGGCAGCCACCACGTCCTTCGGTCCCTCACCATGACATGCGCGGCGCGTCCGGATGGGCAGCTGCAAGCCGGCTGCAAAGCCGCTCTGCTGATCATCCCGGCGCTGGAAGGGAGCGGGAGGATGCCTTGGGACAGCCATGGCCAGAACTCGAGGAGCGCCGTCCCGGTGCGGCACCGCCACGTCAGCCATCGCCCGCAGCTTGCAACCGGCCGGACCGATGCCTATCACCCTGCCAACCCCTGAACCCCGGAGCCGCCCCATGCCCCTTTCCGCGCGCCGACTTGCCGATCCCGACCACTGGAGCCTCGCCAGCGCGATCCGCGTGCTGTCGATGGACGCGGTCGAGGCCGCGAACTCGGGCCATCCCGGGATGCCGATGGGCATGGCCGATGTCGCCACCGTGTTGTGGGGCAAGCATCTCAAGTTCGACGCCAGCGCCCCACACTGGTTCGACCGCGACCGCTTCATCCTGTCGGCGGGCCACGGGTCCATGCTGATCTATTCGCTGCTGCACCTGACGGGGTTCGAGCAGATGACGCTCGACCAGATCCGCAACTTCCGCCAATGGGGCGCGGCGACGGCGGGGCACCCGGAATACGGCCATGCCGAGGGCGTGGAAACCACCACCGGCCCGCTTGGCCAGGGCCTTGCGACCTCGGTCGGCTTCGCCATGGCCGAGGCCAAGATGCGCGCCGAGTTCGGCGAGGAACTGTGCGACCACCGCACCTGGGTCATCGCCGGCGACGGCTGCCTGATGGAAGGCATCAGCCAGGAGGCGATCACCCTTGCCGGTCACCTGCGCCTGGGCCGGCTGATCGTTCTTTGGGACGACAACCGGATCACCATCGACGGCGCCGTGTCGCTGTCGGATTCGACCGACCAGCTCAAGCGGTTCGAGGCCGCGGGCTGGCGCACGCTCTCCTGCGACGGCCACGACCCGGCAGATATCGACCAGGCGCTGACCGCCGCAAAAGAGGACGACGGCCGCCCGGTGCTGGTCGCCTGCAACACGACCATCGGCTACGGCTCGGCCAAGAAGGGCGGCACCTCGGGCGTCCATGGCTCGCCGCTGGGGGCCGAGGAGATCGCGGCCACCCGCCTCGCTTATGCATGGGAGCATGAGGCGTTCGACCTGCCTGACGAACTGGTCGCCCGCTGGCGCGAGATCGGCGCTCGCGGAAAGGCCGACCGCGAGGCTTGGGCGACCCGCGTGGACGCCCTGCCCGCCGACCAGCGCAACGCCTTCGCCTCGCGCGTGGCCGGTGAGCCGAACGAGGCGCTGGCCCCCGCCATCGCGGCGCTGAAGGAAAAGGCCAGCGCCGAGAAACCCAAGGTCGCCACCCGCAAGGCGTCCGAGATGGTGCTTGAGGTCGTGAACCCGATCCTGCCGGAAACCATCGGCGGCTCGGCCGACCTGACCGGCTCGAACAACACCAAGACCCGCGACCTCGGCATCTTCGACGCGCAGAACCGCGCGGGCCGCTATGTCCACTGGGGCATCCGCGAACACGGCATGGCCGCTGCGATGAACGGCCTCGCCCTGCACGGCGGCTTCCGCCCTTATGGCGGGACCTTCCTAGTCTTCACCGACTACGCCCGCGGCGCGATGCGCCTGTCGGCGCTGATGGGGGTTCCGGTGGTCTACGTCATGACCCACGATTCCATCGGTCTGGGCGAGGACGGCCCCACCCACCAGCCGGTCGAGCATCTGGCCATGCTGCGCGCCACCCCCAACACCTGGACCTTCCGCCCCGCCGACCTGGTGGAAACCGCCGAGGCCTGGGAACTGGCGCTGACCACCGACTCGACGCCTTCGGTCCTCGCGCTGTCGCGGCAGAACCTGCCCACGGTGCGGACGGAACATACGCCCGAGAACTTGACCGCCAAGGGCGCCTATATCCTGCGCGAAGCATCAAGCCAACCGAAGGCGATCCTCATGGCCTCCGGCTCCGAGGTGGAGATCGCCCTCAAGGCCGCGGAAACCCTTGAAGCCGAGGGCACTCCCATCCGCGTCGTCTCGGTCCCCTGCATGGAACTGTTCCGCGACCAGCCCGAGGATTATCGCGCCGAGGTCCTGCCCGAAGGCCCGGTCCGCGTCGCCATCGAGGCCGCCGTCCGCCAGCCCTGGGACTGGCTGCTCATGGGCGAGCGCGGAGACTGGAAGCGTCAGGACTTCGTCGGCATGACCGGCTTCGGCGCCTCGGCCCCCGCTGACCGGCTTTACAAGGAGTTCGGCATCACCCCCGAGGCCACGGTGGCAAAGGTCAAGGCGCTGCTGTGAGACCCGCGACACAGCCCGGCCGCGCGGCCCCTTGCGCGCCGGGTTGTCTTTCGGCCCCAAATATCCCTCGCGGAGCGTCCGGCAGATCAACAGGGCGCAGGGGTTCCCCCTGATGGCGGCGCTGCAGCCCGAACCGCTTCCAACGGCGCGGCCGAAAGCGTCGCAGCAGTCGCTGGGCATCCTCGCGCTGCTGGCTTCGGTCTTCCTGTTCACGCTGATGGACGGGACCGGCAAGCACCTGACGCAAGCCGGCTACCACCCCGGCCAGATCGTCTGGTGCCGCATGGCGCTGAACCTCGGCATCGTCCTGCTGGTGCTGGCGCCCCGGCTGCGACGGGTCGTCCGCTCGGCCTCGCCCCTGCTGCAGGTGGGGCGGGGGCTGACGCAACTTGCCTCGATCGGGCTGTTCTTCACCGCGCTGCAGTTCATCGGGCTGGCCGAGGCGACTGCCATCATGGACATCAACCCGGTCCTCATCACGCTGGGCGCGGCGCTGTTCCTCGGGGAAAGCATCGGCCCGCGCCGCATCGCCGGCATCACCGTCGCGCTGGCGGGCGCGATGATCGTGATCCGTCCCGGGGCGGGCGTCTTTCAGCCCGCCGCCCTGCTGCCGCTGCTGGGGGCGGTCAGCTACGCGGCGGGCGCGATCATGACGCGGATGGTGCGCGGCGACGGCATCGCGACCTCGATCCTGTGGTCCACCGGGGTGGCGACGATCGGCGCCTCGCTGGTCGCGCCCTTCGTCTGGCAGCCCATCGCGCCTGGCGACATCTGGGCCTTCGTGGCGCTGGGCCTGTTCGGCACGCTGGCCCAGGCGCTGCTGATCCGGGCCTTCGCCATGGCCGAGGCCGGCGCCATCGCCCCCTTCGGCTATACCGGGCTGATCTGGGCCGCGCTCTGGGGCTGGCTGTTCTTCGGGGCGGTGCCGGATGGCTGGACCGTCACCGGCGCCTGCATCATCGTGGCGGCGGGACTTTACGTCTGGGCGCGAGAGGCGCAGGCCACCCGCGGATCAAAGCCATGACAAAGACACCCGAGGAACCGCCCATCCCCCTGTCGGACCGGCTGACAAGCGGAGCCTTCCGGCTGCTCGTCGGCGTCTTCCGGCTGATGCCCTATCGCCGCCGGGTGCCGGCGATGGGCTGGGCCTTCGCCCATCTGGTCGCCCCGCTTGCGGGCTGGCGCAGGCGCATCCGCGACAACCTCGCGCTCGCCCGCCCCGACCTGACCCCAGCCGAGGTTCGGCGCCTGACCCGCGCCGTGCCGGACAACGCCGGCCGCGCCCTGATCGAAACCTACTCGGGCACCGAGTTCATCGCCCGCATCGGCGCCGAGGACCGGCTGACCGGCCCCGGCCTGCCCGCGCTGGAACAGGCGGCGGCGGCGGGGCGACCCGCTGTCCTCGCCTGCGCGCATTTCGGCAACTACGATGCCATGCGGGTGGCGCTGGCCGCCCGGGGCTGGAGCATCGGCGCGCTCTATCGCCCGATGAACAACCGGGCCTTCAACCGTCACTACGTCCCCGCGATCGAGGCGATCTCTCAGCCGCTGTTCCCCCGGGGACGCGCCGGGCTGGCGGGGATGCTGCGGTTCCTGAGGGGAGGCGGGATGCTGTGCCTCGGCTTCGACCAGTACGACCGCCACGGCGCGACGCTGCGCTTCTTCGGCTTGCCCAGCCAGACGGTCCTGACCCCGGCGGAACTCGCGCTGCGCTATGGGGCGCTGCTGGTCCCCGTCGCGGCCATCCGCCAGCCCGACGGGCTGAGCTTCCGTGTCGAGGTGGGCGAGCCGGTGCCGCCCACCGACCCCGAAACCATGATGCAGGCGCTGAACGACGATCTGGAACGGCTGGTACGCGCACATATGGACCAGTGGCTCTGGATTCACCGGCGCTGGAAGGACCTGTCCGGACCGCCCGACAGCGATGACGATACGCCCCTGGCGGGCGGTCCCTCGGCGCCTTCGGCCGAAACGGTTTCCCTTGCGCCGCGCGAAGGTTTATAACGCGCGGCGAAAACGCCGCGACCCCAGAACGGCCCCAAGGCAGAGATTTAGATGAGCGAGAACGACCAGACCCGGCATCACGCGGGCGACACCGCCTTTATCCAGGCGCTGGCTGAGCTTCTGAACCGCAACGAGTTGACCGAGATCTCGGTCAAGCGCGAATATGGCGAGAACGACCGCCTGACCGTGTCGCTGTCCAAGCATGGCAAGCAGGTTCTCGTGCAAAACGCGGCCGCGCCGGTGCAGGCGCTGCCCGCGCCCGCCCTCCCCGCAGCCCAGCCTGCCGCTGCCGCTGCCGCGCCTGCGGGCGCGGGCGATCCGGCCAGCCATCCGGGCGCCGTGACCTCGCCCATGGTCGGCACCGCGTATCTGTCGGCCGAGCCGGGGTCCGCGCCCTTCGTGTCCATCGGCCAGACGGTGGCCGAGGGCGACACGCTGATGATCGTCGAGGCGATGAAGACCATGAACCACATCCCCGCCCCCCGCGCCGGGACCGTGCGCCGGGTGCTGGTCGAAGACGGCACCCCCGTCGAGTTCGGCACGCCGCTGATGATCGTCGAGTAAGGCGATGTTCGACAAGATCCTGATCGCCAACCGGGGCGAGATCGCGCTGCGGGTCATCCGGGCCTGCGCGGAAATGGGCATCGCCTCGGTGGCGGTCCATTCCACCGCCGACAGCGACGCCATGCATGTCCGCATGGCCGACGAATCGATCTGCATCGGCCCGCCGCCCTCGTCCCTGTCCTACCTGTCGATGCCCGCCATCGTGTCGGCCTGCGAGATCACAGGCGCGCAGGCGATCCATCCGGGCTACGGCTTCCTGTCCGAAAACGCCCAGTTCGTGCAGATGGTCGAGGACCACGGCCTCACCTTCATCGGCCCCCGGGCGGAACATATCCGCCTGATGGGCGACAAGATCACCGCAAAGGAAACCGCCAAGGCGCTGGGCATCCCGGTCGTGCCGGGGTCCGAGGGCGGCGTGCCCGATTTCGAGACCGCGCAGCGGGTGGCCGCCGAGATGGGCTATCCGGTCATCATCAAGGCCACCGCCGGGGGCGGCGGGCGCGGCATGAAGGTGGCGCTGGACGAAACCGGGCTGGAAGTCGCCTTCCGCACCGCGCGGTCCGAGGCCAAGTCCGCCTTCGGCAATGACGAGGTCTATATCGAGAAATACCTGCAGCGCCCGCGCCATATCGAGATCCAGGTCTTCGGCGACGGCCGCGGCAATGCCGTCCACCTTGGCGAACGCGACTGTTCCCTGCAGCGCCGCCACCAGAAGGTCCTCGAGGAAGCGCCCGGGCCCGTCATCACCGCCGAGCAGCGCGACCGCATCGGCACCATCTGCGCCGACGCCATGTCGCGCCTGCAATACGCGGGCGCCGGCACCATCGAGTTCCTGTTCGAGGATGGCGAGTTCTACTTCATCGAGATGAACACCCGCCTGCAGGTGGAGCATCCCGTGACCGAGGCGATCTTCGGCGTCGATCTGGTGCGCGAACAGATCCGTGTCGCCGCGGGCCAGCCGATGAGCTTCCGGCAGGAGGATCTGGTGATCCGCGGCCATGCCATCGAGGCCCGGATCAACGCGGAACGCCTGCCGAACTTCAGCCCCTGCCCCGGCCGGATCACCCAGTATCACGCGCCGGGCGGCTTGGGCGTGCGGATGGATTCCGCGATCTACGACGGCTACACGATCCCGCCCTATTACGACAGCCTGATCGCCAAGCTGATCGTCTATGGCCGCGACCGGCCCGAGGCGCTGGCCCGGCTGAACCGGGCGCTGAACGAGCTGATCGTGGACGGGGTGGACACGACCGTTCCGCTGTTCCACGAGCTGCTGCAGGAACCGGACATTCAGCGCGGCGATTATTCGATCCACTGGCTGGAACGCTGGCTGGCGCGGACCTACGGCTGACTCTCGAAGGCGGCGGGGCGCGGTCCTGATTGCGCCCTTTGCGGCTTCCGGTCTAACCTTTGCCGGTCTTCCAGCAGAAGGACCGCGCCATGTCGTGGAAGCCGGACGGATACAGCAGCGTCAGCCCTTATCTGTATGTGCGGGATGCGGAACGAACGCTCGCCTTCGTGCAGGCCGTCTTCGGGGCCGAACGTCTGCGGGTCATCCCGCGCGAGGGCGGCGGGATCATGCATGCCGAGGCGCGGATCGACGACAGCGTGGTGATGATGGGCGAGGTCGCCGACGCGCCCGATTCGAATGTCCATGTCTATGTGCCCGACGCGATCGCGGCTTTCCAGCGCGCGCGCGAGGCGGGCGGCACGGTGGTGGCGGAACCCGGACGATCCGGCGATGGCGATCTGCGCGGCGGCATCGCCGACGGGAACGGGACGGTCTGGTGGATCAGCACGCAGGATTGACAGGTGGTTGCAGGACCGCCCCGGACGACGGTCCTGCAAGCGGACGGGACGCGGGTCTGGGGCGCCGCATGGCCAGTCCGGCAGGCGCCAGGCGCTGCATCAAGGACAGTCCGGCCCGATGCTGACCGCCCGGATGCTGCTGAAGGGATATGCCAACGGCGTCTTCCCGATGGCCTGCTCGGCGACCGACCCGCAGCTTTACTGGTTCGACCCCCCGCGCCGCGGCATCCTGCCGGTAGGGCGGGTCCATGCCTCGCGCTCGCTGATCCGCAGCCTCGCCCGCGGCGGCTGGACCGCCGACGCCCGCCCCGATTTCGACGCCATCGTGGCGGCCTGCGCCGACCGGCCGGAAACCTGGATCAACGATCAGCTGCGCCGGCTTTACCGCGACCTGCATGCGATCGGCCATGCCCATGCGCTGGCCGTGATGCAGGACGGCCAGCTTGCCGGCGGCATCTTCGGGGTGACACTGGCGGGCGCGTTCTTCGGGGAAAGCATGTTCTCGACCCGGAGGGACGGGTCGAAGATGGCGCTGGTCTGGATCTCAGACCATCTGAGGCGCTGCGGCTTCACCCTGTTCGACACCCAGTATCTGACCCCGCATCTGGCCACCATGGGAGGGGTCGAGATCAGCCGCCTGCAGTATCAGGCGAGGCTTGCCGAGGCGCTGGAACGGCCCGCCGATTTCCGTGCCCGCCCGCTGCGATCAGCCGAATCGCTGATGGCGAGCCTGCGTCAGCCGGCCTCGTCTTCCTCGACGGGGGCGAAATCGCCGTCCGGGCCCATGCCCTCGCCGCCTTCCGGCTCGGCGGTGTCGGGCTCATAGGTCAGGTCGGGCCGCGCAAGGCCGGTGCCGTCGTTGCAGGACACCACCCAGACATCATAGCGCGCATCGTCCAGCGCCGACATCGCAGGCGAGGACGCGATCATCCAGCCGGTGAACAGCGCCCTGCGGCTGCGCCGATCGGTGATGGTCAGTTGCGCGAAGGCATCCGATTCGGGATCGGCCGCAGGATAGCGGCATTCGCCCAGCCGCACTTCCAGCCGCCCGAAGGTGACGGAATCGCCCACGGCCAGCGGCAGGTCGGTGCTTTGCCCCGACACCTTGTCAAGCGCGCGCAGCAGCGCCCCTTCGCCGCGGTCGATCTGGCCCTCGATCAGCGGAGCCACGGTCTCGGCGCGGGTTCCGGGGGCGATGTCGGTATTGCTGCGGCTCTGGGCGAAGGCCGGAGCGGCGGCAAGCAGCGCCAGCGCTAAGGCGGCGCGGATCACGGCAGAGCCTCTGACACCGGATCGGGCCCGGCATCGCTCGCCTGCGCGTCCACGAATTTCATCATCAGCCCCAGCAGGCTGACCGCGCCCTGCACGTCCTCGATCTCGTCACCGGGGGCAAGCGTCTCGACCGCCCCACCGGGCCGCAGTTCGATATAGGCGCCGCCCAGCAGCCCGTCCGACTGGATCAGCGCGGCGCTGTCCACGGGCAGTTCGATGCTTTGGGGCACCCGCAGCTCGGCCTCGGCGTAATAGGTCTGGGGATTCAGCCGCACGTCGGCCACGCGGCCCACGCGGACGCCGGCCAGGCGGATCTCGGTCCCGCGCTCGACGCCGTCCACGTTCGGGAAGGCCGCGACCAGCGGATAGGTGCCCTGCCCGCGCTGATCCCAGCCGCCCATGGACCAGGCAAGGAAGCCCGCCGCGACCGCAAGGACGGCCGCACCGACCAGCAGCTCGGCCTTTTCGGCGGATCCCGTCACCGGCTACTCGGGCTGCCAGGCGTCGTAGTCGCGCCGGGGCACAGGCTCGGCCCGGTAGAGCGAGCCATCGGGGTGATAGGCGGCGTCGGTGCCGGTGCGGTTCGGCACATGCGGCTTTTCCCAAGGCTTCTGGGGCAGCGGCACGCGGTTCGGCGGATCGTCATAGGTGTGGGTCAGCCAGCCGCGCCATTCGGGCGGAACCCGGCTCGCCTCGGCCTCGCCATTGTAGATGACCCAGCGCCGCTTGCCGCCGGGCGTCTGGTAATAGATGTTGCCCTGATCGTCCTCGCCCACCTTCGTGCCGAAACGCGAGGTCCAGACCTGTGTGCCCAGCGTCTGGCCGTTCCACCAGGTCAGCAGGCGATCGACGATCCACATGGGCCAACTCCGCTTCGGCGCAATCCGGGTTCCCGTATCGCCCATCCCCGGCCCGAGGTCCAGCGCCTTGCGCCATCGTGAAGCACCTTGCGCGGGCCGCGTCCTTGGGCAAATCCTGCGCGCGGATCTGCATGGCGGGGGGACAAGTTGACCGAAGTTCTGATTGCGGGCGGCGCGGTGATGGGCGCCTCGGTGGCTTTCTGGCTGACGCGGCTGGACCCCGCCATCCGCGTGACCGTGGTGGAACCCGACCCGAGCTATGCCACCAGTTCGACCGCGCTGTCGGCGGCCGGCATCCGTTCGCAGTTCACCAACGAGGTGAATGTCGCGATCAGCCGCTTCGGGATTGAGTTCATCCGCGATTTCGCCCGCTGGACCGGGCCTGCGGGCGAGATCCCCGACCTCGGGCTGCGCGAGAACGGCTACCTGTTCCTGACCGCCACCGAAACCGGCGCGGTCCAGCTTGAAAGCCTTGCCGCCATGCAGCGGGGCCTTGGCGCCTCGACCGAGGTGCTGGACCGGGCGGGGCTGGCCGTCCACTTTCCGTGGATGCAGCTTGACGACATCGTCGCAGGCGCCTTCGGGCCGCGGGGCGAAGGCTTCTTCGACAACATGGGCCTGCTGTCGGGGATGAAGAACGCGGCAAGGGCCGCGGGCGCGGTCTGGCTGACGGACCGGGTGCTGGGATTCGAGCGCGACGGCAACCGGGTGCTGGCCGCCAATCTGGAAAAGGGCGGGCGGCGGCAGGCCGATGTCTTCGTGAACTGCGCGGGTCCACGGGCGGCGGGGCTGATGCGGTCGATGGGCCTTGACCTGCCGGTCGAGCCGCGCAAGCGCACGATCTTCGTGGTCGATGCGCCCGCCGCCCGGCACCCGGACGCGCCGCTGATCATCGATCCCTCGGGCATCTGGATGCGGCCCGAACATGGCCAGTGGCTTGCCGCGACCGTCCCGGCGACCGACGGCCCCTGCGGCGAGGACGACTTCGTGCCCCAGTCGGAACTGTGGGAGGATCACGTCTGGCCCGCCCTTTACGCCCGAGCCGAGGGCTTCGGCGCGGCCCGGGTGATCCGTGAATGGGCCGGGCATTATGCCTTCAACACGCTGGACCAGAACGCGATCCTCGGCCGCAACCCGCAGGTGCCGAATCTCTACCATGCCAATGGCTTTTCCGGCCACGGGCTGCAGCAGGCCCCCGCCGTGGGCCGGGGCATCGCCGAGCAGATCGTGCATGGCAACTGGGTGACGCTGGACCTCTCGCCCTTGGGTGTGCAGCGGGTGCTGGACGGCCAGCCCTTTGCCGAGGCGGCGATCGTCTGATCGCGCCCGCCGCATCCCCTGCCCTGCCCCCCGAAAGCCTTTTCCTTGCGGGCCTGTCCCAAGGGAACGCGCCGATTCCAGCGACGGAAAGGCACCGCCCGAACTGCCGGCCCCCGCTTTCCTGACGCACCCGCCTGTGGCAAGAGGCCCCGGACACCGAAGGAGAGACGCCATGCCATTCACCATCGCCATCGACGGACCCGCCGCTTCCGGCAAGGGCACCATCGCGCGGGCGCTGGCGGAACGCTTCGGCTTCCTGCATCTGGACACCGGCCTGCTTTATCGCGCCGTGGGCGCGCTGGGGGGTGAGCCCGTCCACGCCGCCAAGGGCCTGACCCCCGAGGACCTGCTGCGCCCCGGGTTGCGCAGCGCCGAGGCGGGACAGGCCGCCTCGCGCGTCGCCGCGATCCCCGAGGTCCGCGCCGCCCTTGTCGATTTCCAGCGCCGCTTTGCCGCGCAGGAACCCGGGGCAGTGCTGGACGGGCGTGACATCGGGACGGTGATCTGCCCCGGCGCGCAGGTGAAGCTGTATGTCGTGGCCGCGGACGAGACCCGCGCCGCCCGCCGCGCGGCGGAACTCGGCGCCGATCCGGCGGAGATGCTGGTGCAACTGCGCGAACGCGACGCCCGCGACGCGGCGAGGGACACCGCCCCCCTGCGCGCCGCGCCCGACGCGGTGATGCTGGACACGACCGAATTGAGCATCGACGAGGCAGTCGCGCGGGCTGTCGCGCTGGTCGAGGAACGGCTGGCTGCCCGCTAAGGCCGCGCGTCCTTCTCCCCCAAGCCCTGTTCGTTCTTCTTCGTCCAAATATCCTGTGGATCGTCGTATACGACGATGGGGGCTGGCCCCCGGTCCTTCTCAGCCCATCAGCCGCGCCTTGACCAGCGCACCTGCCGCGCCGAAGTCCATCTGCCCCGCATGGCGTTCCCGCAGGGCACCCATGACGCGGCCCATGTCCCGCACGCCGGTCGCGCCCAGGTCCGCGATGACCGAGGCGATTGCCGCCTCGACCTCATCGGCCGACAACTGGCGCGGCAGGAATTCCTGGATGATGCCGATCTCGGCCTGCTCGCGCTCGGCCAGTTCCAGCCGCCCGCCCTCCTCGTAGGCCCGCGCCGATTCCTGCCGCTGCTTGACCATCCGCGACAGCAGCGCGACCACGTCATCCCCGGTCAGCGCGCCCTTGCCGTCCTCGCCCCGCTGCGCGATCTCGCGGTCCTTGATCGCCGCCCCGACCAGCCGCAGCGTGGACAGCCGCAACTGGTCGCGCGCCTTCATCGCCTCTTTCGTCGCCGCCTGGATACGCTCACGCAGGTCCATGTCGTGCCTTTCCTTGATCCCCGCCACGCTTGCCCCCAGGCCGCCCGCCGGTCAAGCAGCCTTGACCCCAGCCGCGGCATCCCCTAGCTCTCGCCCGATTTTCCGGGGGTTCGAGATGGAACAGAAACCGACCGCGTGCCTGGCCTTGGCAGACGGGACGATCTTCTATGGCCGAGGCTTCGGTGCGGCGGGCGAGGTGGTGGCCGAGCTTGTCTTCAACACCGCCATGACCGGCTATCAGGAGATCATGACCGACCCCAGCTATGCAGCCCAGGTCGTGACCTTCACCTTCCCCCATATCGGCAACACCGGCGTCACGCCGGAAGACGACGAATCCGCCGACCCGGTCGCCGCCGGCATCGTGGTCAAGTGGGACCCGACCGAGCCCTCGAACTGGCGCGCGGCCTCGGATCTGTCGGAATGGATGGAACGGCGCGGCCGCATCGGCATCGGCGGCGTGGACACCCGCCGCCTGACCCGCGCGATCCGCCAGCAGGGCGCGCCGCATGTGGTTCTGGCCCATGACCTCGAGGGGCGCTTCGACATCGAGGCCATGGTCGCCCGCGCCCGCAAATGGCCGGGGCTGGTCGGCATGGACCTCGCGCGCGAGGTCAGCACCACCCAGAGCTATCGCTGGGACGAGGGGATGTGGCGCTGGCCCGGCAGTTTCGGGACCGAGCGCCCCGAAAAGCCGCTGCGCGTCGTGGCGCTGGATTATGGCGCCAAGCGGAACATCCTGCGCTCGCTGGCCGAATCCGGGGCGGACGTGACCGTCCTGCCCGCGACCGCCACCGCCGAGGAGGTGCTGGCCCATGACCCCGAAGGCGTGTTCCTGTCGAACGGTCCGGGCGATCCGGCGGCGACCGGGGAATATGCGGTGCCGATGATCCGGACGCTGCTGGAACGCGACCTGCCGATCTTCGGCATCTGCCTCGGCCACCAGATGCTGGCGCTGGCCTTAGGGGCGAAGACCGTCAAGATGAGCCACGGCCACCACGGCGCCAACCATCCGGTGCGCGACAAGGAAAGCGGCAAGGTCGAGATCACCTCGATGAACCACGGCTTCGCGGTGGACGCCCAGTCCCTGCCCGAAGGCGTGGTCGAGACGCATGTCAGCCTGTTCGACGGGTCCAACTGCGGGCTGAAGCTGGACGGCCGCCCGGTCTTCTCGGTCCAGTATCATCCCGAGGCCAGCCCCGGCCCGCAGGACAGCGCCCATCTGTTCGAGCGTTTCGCCCAAGCCATGCGCGGGCGCCGGCAGGGCTGAGGCCTTGTTAACGGCAACTTAAGCATTCCGGACGATCAGGGGGCGATCCTGCCGCCCCGAGGTGCCTGTGTCCGTCACGCCGATTCGCCGCCAGCAGCCCGGCCCCGCCGACCCGGTGGATCACGCACGGGGGCCGCTCTGGCCACGCGCCGCCCGCCCCGACGACCGGCCCGGCGCGGGAACCGGCAGGCCTGGGGACCGGACGCTGGGGCAGATCCTGCTGGACGATGGCGCCGTCGATCTGGGCAACCTGCTGCAGGCCGTGATGCTGCAGCGCCCGGACGCCGTGCGGCTCGGCGAGATTCTTCTGGCCCGCGGCTGGGTCACGCCGCAGGCGCTGACGCTGGCCTTGTCGAAGCAGTGGCGGACCTCGGCCATCGACCTTGCCGCCCTGCCGCCCGACGCGCGCCTGATCGACCGGGCGGGCGCCGACTGGTGCCTGGCGCAGGGCGTGGTGCCATGGCGGCGCACCGGCGGCGTCACCTTTGTCGCCGCCGCATGGCCCGAGCGGTTCGAAAGCATACGCGGGCGGCTGGAAGCGCGGCTCGGCCCGGTGCGGATGCTGCTGGGAACCGGACAGGACTGCACCGAGGCGCTGCTGGCCGCCCGCCGCACCGCGCTGATCCGGCAGGCCGAGACCTGCGTGCCGCCGGACCTGAGCTGCCGCACCCGGAACGAGGCCCGGCTGGGGCGCATCCTGCTGGGCCTGATGGCCGCGCTGACGCTGGGGCTGTGGCTTGCGCCGGTGATGGTGCTGGCGCTGGTCAGTCTGATCGCCATCATCACGCTTGTGGCGACAACGGCGCTGAAGGCACTGGCCTTCCGTTCGACCCTGCGCGGACTGCGCGAGGCGGGTCCTGCGGATGACGCGGGGATCGAGGGGAACTGGCCGGTGGTCTCGGTCATGGTGCCGATGTTCCGCGAGGAGAACATCGCCGACCGCCTTGTCGGCCGCCTGGCCCGGCTGACCTATCCGCGCGAGCTGACCGATATCCTGCTGGTGGTCGAGGAAACCGACGCCGTGACGCGCAACGCCCTGTCGGGCGTGAAGCTGCCCTTCTGGATGCGTGTAGTTACCGTTCCCGACGGGCCGATCCGCACCAAGCCGCGGGCGCTGAACTATGCGCTGAACTTCTGCCGCGGCGAGATCATCGGCGTCTGGGACGCCGAGGACCGGCCCGAGCCGGACCAGTTGCAGAAGGTCGCCCGCCACCTGCATTCCGCCCCGCCCGCCGTCGCCTGCCTGCAGGGCGCGCTGGATTTCTACAACCCGCGCACGAACTGGCTCGCCCGCTGCTTCACGCTGGAATATTCGGCCTGGTTCCGGGGCGTGCTGCCGGGGATCGCGCGGATGGGGCTGGTGGTGCCGCTGGGCGGGACGACCTTCTTCATCCGCCGCGCGGCACTGGATCATGCGGGCGGCTGGGACGGCTGGAACGTCACCGAGGACGCCGATCTGGGGGTCCGCTTGGCGCGGCTCGGCTACCGGACAGAGATGGTCGCCACCACCACCCATGAAGAGGCGAACTGCCGGCCTGTCCCCTGGGTCAAGCAGCGCTCGCGCTGGCTCAAGGGCTTTGCGATGACCTGGGGCGTGCATATGCGATCCCCGGGGCGGCTGGTGCGCGAGATCGGGTTCTGGCCCGCTCTCGGCTTTCACCTGCAGATGTTCGCCACCGTCCAGCAGTTCCTTCTGGCGCCCGTGCTGTGGAGCTTCTGGCTGCTGACGCTGGGCTTCGGCCACCCGCTTGGACCCTTGGTCGAGGGTTGGTTGAGCACTGTCGTGATCGCGAGTTTTCTTCTGTCCGAGTCGCTGAACGTGGTCGTGGCGATTTGGGCCGTGCGCCGGACCCATCCGGGGCTGATGTTCTGGGCCCCGACACTGTATTTCTATTTCCCGCTGGCCTGCCTTGCGGCATGGAAGGCCGCCTACGAGATCGTGGTCAAGCCGTTCTACTGGGACAAGACCACGCACGGGGTCTTCGACCATGCGGCGGATGACGCGGAGGACAGGCTGGACAAGGGTGTCGAGGCGGCGCTGGTCCCGATCCTCGGCGCGGTCACGGACCAGCCCGGCCCGGTCTCTCCCGCCGCGGCCTCGGTCCGCATCACCGGCGTGATCGGGTGAGGGGACGCGGGCAGGATCGGCCAGGGACCTGTTTCCGGCCGTCAGCCCTTGCCCTCGGCGCCGGACAGGACGTCGATGATCCGTCCCGCTGCATCCACATGGGTGTCCAGCCGCGTGGAAAGCTCGTCAAGTGTGCGGCAACCTGTTTCGCGCAGCAGGAAATCCTGTCCGCCTTGGCCAAGGGCCTCCATGTCCAGCGGCCGCTCGGTCAGCAGGCGGCCTGCGCAATGCAGCCGCCACAGGAAGCGGTGCGCCTGCGCCAGCGCGTCCGCATCCTCGGCGCCGATCAGTCCCGCCTTGCGGCCCGCCCGCAACTGCATGGCCGCGCCGCGGGAGGCCGAGGCGGCGCGCAGGGCAAGGGACTGCGCGAAAAGCTCGATGTCCTGCAGCCGGCCGCGGCCGATCTTGGCCTCCCACCGGCCATCCGGGGCCTTGGCGGCGAAGATGCGCTGCCGCATGGCCAGAAGGTCCGGCAGCACCCGCGGATCGGTCCCCCGCGCCGCAAGTATCTCAAGCCGCAGGGCCTCCAGCCGGACCGCAAGCGGGCGGGTGTCCGGGGCGGCCGGCTCGTTTGCCCCCTTCCCCGCAAGGGCGCCGGAGGTCACGGCGACCACCCGCGCCCGCGTCAGGGCCAGATGCTCCCATGTCCATGCCTCGTGCATCTGGTAGCCGCGGAACGAATCAAGCCCCGTTGCGACTGGCCCCTGCCGGCCCGAGGGACGCAGGCGCATGTCCACCTCGTAAAGCCGGCCGGCTGCGGTGGGCGCGGTCACTGCGGTCAGAAGCGCCTGGGTCAGCCGGGCATAATAGGCCCGGGTCGCCAGAGGCTTCGGCCCTTCGGACCCTTCGGCCCCCGCCGCGTCGTAGATCACGATCAGGTCGAGGTCGGAGGCTGCGTTCAACTGCCGTGCCCCCAGCGAGCCCATTCCCAGAACCGCCGCCCCATGCCCCGGGGGCAGGCCGTGCCGGCGGGCGAACTCGGCCGTGACCAGCGGCGCCAGTGCCGCCAGCGCGGCATCGGCGATGTCGGCGTAATGCTGGCCCGCCTCCTCGGCCTCGATCAGCCCGCGCAGGTGATGGACGCCGACGCGGAACTGCCATTCATGCGCCCAGCGCCGCGCCGCATCCAAGGCGCGCTCGTATCCGCCCTCGGGCGCTGCCAACGTGCGGTCGAGCGTCTCGGACAGCATGGACCGCAGCGATCCGACGCCGGGCCAGGGCGCGAAGAAGCTGCCCGCGATCACCGCGTCCAGCACCTCGGGGTGGCGGGCAAGATAGGCCGCAAGCCCCGGAGAGGTCGCGCAGATGTCACCCAGCAGGTCGATCAGCGAGGGGTTCGATTCGAACATCGAGAAAAGCTGCACCCCGGCGGGAAGCCCGCGCAGGAAGCTGTCAAAGCGGCCCAGCGCCTCGTCGGGCCGCCCGGCGCGGAACAGGCTGGTCAGCACGCGCGGCTCGATCCGGGCGAAGACCTGCCGGGCGCGGGCGGATCGCAGGGCGGGATAGCTTTGCCAGCCCTCGACCAGTGCCGCCTGATCGTGGCCGAGGTCGGGCCGGGCGTCGCCGGTCCCGCCCGGCTGGAAGAAGTCGCCCGCAAGCTCCTCGACGCGCAGCAGGCGCTGTTCCAGCCGGGCGCACCAGGCATCAATGTCGGATACGCCGCACAGATGCGCGACCGGCGCGATCCCCTCGGGCATCGCGGGCACCGCGTGGGTCTGGGCGTCGTTGACCATCTGGATGCGATGCTCGATCTCGCGGTGCTTGCGGTAATGCGCGGCAAGCTCGGCGGCGACCTCGGGCGGAATCCATTCCTTTTCGGCCAGCGCCGCCAGGGCATCGACTGTGCGGCGCTGGCGCAGGTCGGGGTCGCGCCCGCCCGCGATCAACTGGCGGGTTTGCGCGAAGAACTCGATCTCGCGGATGCCGCCGCGGCCGAGCTTGAGGTCGTGGCCCGGTGCCCGGATGCCCCCGTGCAGGCCCTTGTGGTCGCGGATGCGGCGTCGCATCTCGTGCGTGTCCTCGACGGTCGCGAAATCGAGGTGCCGCCGCCAGACAAAGGGACGCAGCGCATCCAGGAACCGCTGCCCTGCCGCCAGATCGCCCGCGCAGGGCCGGGCCTTGATGAAGGCCGCGCGTTCCCAACTGCGGCCCTCGGCCTCGTAATAGGTCAGCGCCGCAGTGGCCGAGATGCAGACCGGCGTCACCGAGGCGTCGGGCCGCAGCCGCAGGTCGGTGCGGAAGACATAGCCATGCGCGGTCAGGTCCGACAGCGTGGCCGCCGCCTTGCGGGTAGCGCGGATCAGGGCGGCGCGGACCTCGTGCTGGTCCTCGGGCGCATAGGCGGCATCGTCGTAAAGGACGATCAGGTCGATGTCCGAGGAATAGTTGAGTTCGCGCGCGCCCATCTTGCCCATCGCCAGCGCGAAGATCCCCCCTGCCTCGGGTGCTGCATCGGCCAATGGGGCGGGCAGCTTGCCGCGCCGGATCTCGTCGGCGACATGGGCGCGCAGGGCAAGATCGGTCGCGGCGTCGGCAAGGTCGGTCAAAACGCCGGTCACCTCGTCCAGCGTCCACACCCCGCCCAGATCGGCCAGCGCCGCGTAAAGCGCGACCCGCCGCTTGGCCTGACGCAGCGCCGGGCCAAGCTGGGCCGGGTACAGCGCATCGAAGCCCGCGGTCTCGGCCACCACCAGCGCGGCAGGGGCCGGGTCACGGGCCAGGGCATCGGAAAGCCAGGGGGCATCACGCTCGATCAGCCCCGCCAGAAAGGGGCTGGACCCACCCGCGCCGCAGAGCAGGCCGGTCAGCCTGGGGTCGTCCATGGACAGATGCGCGGCTGCGGCCTTGCCGCGCGCGTCGTCGGTCGGAAGTGGAAGGCGGGTGATGCGCCGGGCGAAACTCATGCCCCGACCCTAGAGCGGCCCGGCCCATCGTCAATGCGGCAAGCGGCATGGGCGGCCGTGCAGGACCGGCGATCCGGCGGCCGCGTACCCACGCTTGCCCGCATCCTGCGCAGGCGACTGGAAATCCACGCGCAAACCCATATGTCGTGGCGTATGATCGTGACGGGTTGCGCTTGGCGCGCCCGGTTTCTGTTGCTACCGTCCGTCCATCTCAGGCCCTTCGCGAAGATCCGGCTGCCGCGCATGCTTCCTTTCCCCGTCCGCCATCCCGGCTTTGCCCATGACCCGGCCACGAAGCGGCGGGGCGGGTGATGCGGCACACTCCGTCCAGCGCCCCGCAGTTCTATGTCACGGCCCCGCAGCCCTGCCCCTACCTGCATGGCCGGGCCGAGCGGAAGCTGTTCACCGCGCTGACCGGCGACCGTGCGCGCGAGCTGAACAACGCGCTGTCGCGCCAGGGCTTCCGGCGGTCGCAGAACGTCGTCTACCGCCCCAGTTGCGAAAGCTGCGTGGCCTGCATGTCCGCGCGCATCCGGGTCCGCGACTTCCAGCCCAGCCGCAGCCAAGGCCGGGTGCTGAAGCGCAACAAGGGTCTTGCGCGCCTTGGCACGAGCGCCTGGGCGACCGAGGAACAGTTCGAGTTGTTCCGCCGCTATCTGGACCACCGCCATGCCGATGGCGGCATGGCCGACATGGACATCTTCGAATTCGCCGCGATGATCGAGGAAACGCCGGTCCGCACGCGGGTCTTCGAATATCGCGCCACCGGAAGCAGCTCGGCCGAGTCCCCCTTGTCGGCGGTCTGCCTGACCGACATCCTCGATGACGGCCTCAGCCTCGTCTACAGCTTCTACGACCCGCTGCGCGTGGCCGACAGCCTCGGTTCGTTCATGATCCTCGATCATGTCGCGATGGCGCGCGAGGCCGGGTTGCCCTATGTCTACCTGGGCTATTGGGTGCCTGGCAGCCGCAAGATGGCCTACAAGGCCGGCTTCAGCGCGCTTGAAATCCACAAGGGCGGCGTCTGGCAGGACATCGGCCACCCCGAGGATCACGAGGGCGAGACGCATCCGCTGTCGATCGACCCCATTGTGGAACAGGTCGCCCGGATTCACCTGCCGCAGGAGTGACATCCAAAGACAGCGAAAGATTATTTCGTTTTCCGGTGATTGGCAGACATTTTTCTCTGCAGCCATTGACGCTTGCTGCAGTGCCATCTAGCTTGCGGCAGCGCAGCAGAGCAGTCTGCCCTGCCGCAGGTTTTCCGCGAACAAGGGGGTCGGAAATGTCCCGAAGCATGACGGGTGCAAGAATGGTGGTCGAGGCGCTGAGGGATCAGGGCGTCGATACCGTATTCGGCTATCCCGGCGGCGCGGTACTTCCGATCTATGACGAGATATTCCAGCAGAACGAGATCAAGCATATCCTTGTCCGCCATGAACAGGGCGCAGTCCACATGGCCGAGGGTTATGCCCGGTCGACCGGCAAGCCGGGCGTGGTGCTGGTGACATCCGGTCCTGGCGCCACCAACGCGGTGACGGGGCTGACCGACGCGCTGATGGATTCGATCCCGCTGGTGGTGCTGTCGGGGCAGGTTCCGACCTTCATGATCGGCACCGACGGGTTCCAGGAGGCCGACACGGTCGGCATCACCCGTCCCTGCACCAAGCACAACTGGCTGGTCAAGGACACCGACAGCCTGGCCGGGACGCTGCACCGGGCCTTCCACGTGGCGACCTCTGGCCGGCCGGGGCCGGTGCTGATCGACATCCCCAAGGACGTGCAATTCGCTGAAGGGACCTATGTCGGCCCGAAGCAGGTCGAGCCCGCCCGCTACCAGCCGCCGCGCAAGGGCGACATCACGGCGATCACCCGGCTGGCCGAACTGATCGAGCGGGCCGAGCGGCCGATTTTCTATACCGGCGGCGGCGTCATCAACTCGGGTCCGGCGGCGAGCCAGCTTCTGACGGAACTTGTGGATGCGACGGGGTTCCCCGTCACCTCGACGCTGATGGGTCTTGGCGCCTATCCGGCCAGCGGGAAAGGCTGGCTAGGGATGCTGGGGATGCACGGCCTCTATGAAGCCAACATGGCCATGCACGGCTGCGACCTGATGATCAACCTCGGCGCCCGCTTCGACGACCGGATCACGGGCCGGGTCGCGGATTTCTCGCCCCATTCGGTCAAGGTCCATGTCGATATCGACCCGAGCAGCATCAACAAGGTCATCCGCGTCGATCTGTCCATCGTCGGCGACGTGGGCCATGTGCTGGAAGACCTGCTGAAGATCTGGAAGTCGCGCGGCCGCAAGACCAACCCGGCCCTCCAGCAGTGGTGGGCGCAGATCGAGCAGTGGCGGGCCAAGGACTGCCTGAGCTATCGCAACTCTGACAGCCTCATCAAGCCGCAATACGCGATGCAGCGGCTCGAGGCGCTGACCAGGAACCACGACCGCTACATCACGACCGAGGTCGGCCAGCACCAGATGTGGGCGGCGCAATACCTGAACTTCGAGGGGCCGAACCGCTGGATGACCTCCGGGGGCCTCGGGACGATGGGCTACGGATTGCCGGCCTCGGTGGGCGTGCAGGTCGCGCACCCGGATGCGCTGGTCATCAACGTGGCGGGCGATGCAAGCTGGCTGATGAACATGCAGGAGATGGGCACGGCCGTTCAGTTCCGCGCCCCGGTCAAGCAGTTCATCCTGAACAACGAGCGGCTGGGCATGGTGCGCCAGTGGCAGCAGCTTCTGCATGGCGAACGCTACAGCCAGTCGTGGAGCGAGAGCCTGCCCGACTTCGTCAAGCTGGCCGAGGCCTTCGGCTGCAAGGGGCGTCAGGTCAGCGATCCCGCGGAACTGGACGACGCGATCCGCGAGATGATCGACTATGACGGCCCCTTCATCCTGGACGTGCTGGTCGAGAAGCACGAGAACTGCTTCCCGATGATCCCCTCGGGCAAGCCGCATAACGAGATGCTGCTGGGCGACCAGGAGGCGGCCGAGGATATCGGCACCGCCATCCAGTCCGACGGCGCGGTTCTGGTGTAAGGGGGCGATCATGTCGGCACTGAAACTTGAACGCGGCGCATCCAGCCATTCCGCCTACGACCTGCGCGACTACCATGCGGCAGGCGAGGAAAGGCATACGCTGGCCGTCATCGTGGACAACGAGGCGGGGGCGCTGGCCCGCGTGATCGGCCTCTTCTCGGGGCGCGGCTACAACATCGACAGCCTGACGGTGGCCGAGGTGGACCACACCGGCCACCGCTCGCGCATCACGCTGGTCACGCGCGGCACGCCTGCGGTGATCGAGCAGATCAAGGCGCAGTTGGGCCGCATCGTCCCGGTCCACGAGGTCCACGACCTGACCGTCGAGGGCCCTTCAGTCGAGCGCGAACTCGGGCTGTTCAAGGTGATGGGCGGCGGCGAGAAGCGGGTCGAGGCGCTTCGAATTAGCGACATCTTCCGCGCGAAAGTCGTTGATTCGACGCTGGAAAGCTTCGTCTTCGAGATCACCGGCACGCCCGAGAAACTGGACGCCTTCGCCGAACTGATGCGCCCGCTGGGACTGGCCGAGGTTGCCCGCACCGGCGTCGCCGCCTTGTCGCGCGGACGTCAGGCGGCGGTCTGAAACAAGGAAACCGGAGGCCGCGAAGCCCCCGGTTTTCTTCTTCGCCCAAATATCCCCGCCGGAGGCAGGCCGGGCCGCAAGGCCCGGTCTTCACTCCGCCGCGATGCGCAGTTCCGGCTGCGACGGCCAGCCGCCCGCGCGGAAGGCGGCCATCAACTCGTCCCGCCGCGCCTGCGCCTTTTCAGCCGCCGCATCCTTGATGAAGCCATAGCCGCGGATCTGCTGCGGCAGGGCGGCAAGCTCGCGGACAATCTCCATCGTCGCGGGCGTGACCTTCGGCAGCACCTCGGCCATGTCCTGTTCATACTGGCGGGCCAGCGCGCGTTCGTGGCGGCGTTCGGCCTGCCAGCCAAAGACATCCAGCGGCGTGCCGCGCAGGCCCCGCAGCGAGGACAGGGTGCGGAAGACCGGCAGCATCCACGCCCCGAACTCACGCTTCTTCGGGCGACCTTCCGAGTCCTTGCCGCCCAGGAACGGCGGCGCCATGTGGAAGGTCAGCTTCGTGTCGCCTTCGAAGGTCCGGGCCACGCCCTCGGTCGTGGTCAGGTGCAGGCGGGCAACCTCGTATTCGTCCTTGACCGCCAGCAGCCGGTAGTAGCTTTCAGCGACCGTCTCGCGCAGTTCGGCTGGCGCCATGTCCACCAGCTTGAGGAACCGGCGTTTGAGATTCGGTCCCTGATAACCCACCAGCCGGTCGGCGCGATATGCGATGGGGTCGAAGCGTTCTACCTCGACCGGCGCGGGCGCGGCCTGCTGAGGATACAGGATCGCCCAACGGCCGATCTGGAAGGCGCGCTTGTTTTCCTCGGCCTTGGCGCCGTTCAGCTCAATGGCGCGCAGGATAGCGGCTTCGGAGAGCGGGATCAGGCCCTGCTGCCATGCCGCGCCGGTGATCAGCATGTTCGAATAGATCGAATCGCCCAGATACCGCTCGGCCAGCTTCGAGGCGTCGAGGAAGGACACCTTCTCGCCCAGTCGCGCCTCAAGCGACATCTTCAGCCGGTCAGCGGGAACGCGGAAGTCGCGGACGCGGGTGAACTCGCCGGTGATGATCTCGTGCTCGTTCACCACGGCGCCGGTGCGGCCACCCGTCATCAGGCCGATGGTCCTGGCCCCGGCCGTCACCACAAGGTCGCCGCCGATGATGGCGTCGGCCTCGCCCACCGCGACGCGGATGGCGCTGATGTCGGCAGGGTCATTCGCCAGCCGCAGGTGGATATGGACCGCCCCCCCCTTCTGGGCCAAGCCCGCCATCTCCATCATCCCCGCGCCCTTGCCGTCCAGTTGCGCGGCCTGCGCCAGCACCGCGCCGATGGTCACCACGCCGGTGCCGCCGACGCCGGTGATGACAAGGTTATGGGTGCCGCTGATCGCCGGCAGCGCGGGCGCGGGCAGATCAGGGAGCGCGAGAGCCTCGGCGGCGGGCTTCCTCAGCTTGCCGCCTTGGACGCTGACGAAGCTGGGACAGAAGCCTTTGACGCAGCTATAGTCCTTGTTGCAGGACGACTGGTCGATGGCCCGCTTGCGGCCCAGCTTGGTGTCGAAGGGCACCACCGAGACGCAGTTCGACTGGACCGAGCAGTCGCCGCAGGCCTCGCAGACCTCGGGGTTGATCCAGACGCGGCGGTCGGGGTCGGGGAACTTGCCCTTCTTGCGGCGGCGGCGCTTTTCGGCGGCGCAGGTCTGGACATAGACCATGGCCGTGACGCCGGGCTGCTGCGAAAGTTCCCGCTGCACTTCCATCAGGTTCGCGCGTTCCTCGAAGCGCAAGCCCTTGGGGAAGAGGCTGCGGTCCACCTCCTCCTTCTCGTCATGGACCAGCACCACGGGCACATCCAGCGCCTGCAATTCGCGCACGATCTGGGGGGCGGTCAGCTCGCCCTCGTTCGGCTGGCCGCCGGTCATGGCGACGGCGTCGTTGAACAGGATCTTGTAGGTGATGTTGGTGCCCGCCGCCTTTGCCGCGCGGATCGCCAGAGAGCCGGAGTGGTTGTAGGTTCCGTCGCCAAGGTTCTGGAACACATGGGGGCGCTGGGAAAACGGCGCCTCGCCGATCCAGTTGGCGCCCTCGCCGCCCATCTGGGTGAAGCCGGTGGTTTCCCGGTCCATCCACTGCACCATGTAGTGGCAGCCGATCCCGGCATAGGCGCGGCTACCCTCCGGCACCTTGGTGGACGAGTTATGCGGGCAGCCCGAGCAGAACCACGGCGTCCTGACCGCCACCTCGGGCGCGTTGTCGTTGCGGCGCGTCTCGGCCAGCTTCGACAACGAGGCTTCCAGCCGGTCGGTGCGGCGGCCTTCCTCGATCAGGATGTCGCCCAGCCGCTGCGCGATCAGCACGGGGTCAAGGGCATAGCGGGTCGGGAACAGTTCCAGCCTGCGCCCGTGTTCCCAGGTGTCGCCCTTGTGCCAGCCATAGACGCGCCGGCCACGGCGGTCGTCGAAGATCGCCTCCTTGACCTGCACCTCGATCAGCTTGCGCTTTTCCTCGACCACGATGATGAGGTCCAGCCCCTCGGCCCATTCGTGGAAGCTGGTCATGTCCAAGGGCCAGGTCTGGCCGATCTTGTAGGTGGTGATGCCCAGTCGCTCGGCCTCGGCCTGATCCAGCCCCAGCAGCGACATGGCATGGACCACGTCCAGCCAGTTCTTGCCCGCGGCGCAGATGCCGATCCTGGCCCCCGGCTTGCCCCAGACGCGGCGGTCGATGCGGTTGGCGCGGGCGAAGGCCTCGGCGGCGAAACGCTTGTAGTCGATCATCCGCGCTTCCTGCGCGACCGGCGTGTCGCCCAGGCGGATGTTCAGCCCGCCTTCCGGCATGGCGAAATCGTCGGGAGTGACGAAGTTCATGCGGAAGGGGTCGCCGTCCACGACGCTGGTCGCCTCGACCGTGTCCTTCATGGTCTTGAGGCCGGTCCAGACACCGGCAAAGCGGCTCAGCGCCCAGCCGTAAAGGCCGAAGTCCAGGATCTCCTGCACGCCTGCGGGGGACAGGACGGGGATGTAGGCGTCCACCATCGCCCAGTCGGACTGGTGCAGCACGGTCGAAGATTCGCCGGTGTGGTCGTCGCCCATCGCCATGACGACGCCACCGTGCTTCGACGACCCCGCCATGTTGGCATGGCGCATCACGTCGCCGGACCGGTCCACGCCCGGCCCCTTGCCATACCACAGCGCGAAGACGCCGTCGTATTTGCCCTCGCCCCGCAGTTCCGCCTGCTGGCTTCCCCAGATGGCGGTGGCGGCCAGATCCTCGTTCAGCCCCGGCTGGAACAGGATGTTCGCGGGCTCCAGCAGCTTCTTCGACCGCATCATCTGCAGGTCCACCCCACCCAGCGGAGAGCCGCGATAGCCCGTCACCAGCCCTGCCGTGTTCAGCCCCGCGGCGCGATCCCGCGCGGACTGCATCAGCATCAGCCGCACCAAGGCCTGAGTGCCGTTCAGCAGCACATGGCGCTTGGTCAGGTCGAAACGGTCGGCGAGGGTGATATCCTGGACGCTCATCTTGCTTCCTCCCAAAGCTGGACGGCAGAGCCTCAATATAGGTCAGTTACGTTGACCGATAAAGCCCTTTGTTCTTCCCGAACTTGTGTCTATCTGTTGCGCCGAACGCATGGCAGGGATGCATCAAGGTATGAACGCGCTGGATTGGGACAAGCTGCGCATCTTCCATGCCGTGGCAGAGGCGGGCAGCCTGACCCATGCAGGCGACGTCCTGCACCTGTCCCAGTCGGCGGTCAGCCGTCAGATCCGCGCGCTTGAGGAAGGACTGGGCACGACCCTGTTCCATCGCCATGCCCGCGGGCTGATCCTGACCGAACAGGGCGAGATGCTGTTCGACGCAACCCGCGCGATGAACCGCAAGCTCGACACCACCGCCGCCCGCATCCGCGACAGCGAGGAGCATGTCTTCGGCGAACTGAAGGTGACGACCACCACCGGCTTCGGCACCCTCTGGCTGGTTCCGCGGCTGGCGAAGCTTTATGAACGCTATCCCGAACTCAAGATCGACCTCTTGCTGGAAGAGCGCGTGCTGGACCTGCCGATGCGCGAGGCCGACGTGGCGATTCGGATGAAGGAACCCAGCCAGGCCGACCTGATCCGGCGCCGGCTGCTGAACATCCGCATGCGGCTTTACGCCTCGCCCGAATATGCCGAACATACGGGCCTGCCGCAGAAGGTCGAGGAACTGGCCACCCATCGCCTGATCTGCCAGAATCCCACGACGCCGCAGGTCCATGCCGGGGCGGTTCTGGCACAAAGCCTGCTGGCCCAGCACGGCAGCACCACGTTGCTGGTCAACAGCTACTTCGGCGTGCTGCAGGGAGTGCTGAGCCATGTGGGAATCGGCATCCTGCCGAACTACATGGAACACGGGATGCCGAATCTGGTCCGGGTGCTGCCTGATGTCGAATCAAGCGAGGTGCCGGTCTTCCTGGCATTCCCCGAAGAGTTGCGCACCTCGCGCCGCGTTGCAGCATTCCGCGATTTCGTCCTTGAGGAGATCACCGCGATGCGCCGCAACCCCGAAGAAGGCTGACTGGCAGGCGATTTGTTGCCGTCATGCAACCTTCGCATGGCGGCATTGCCACTATTAAGCTTCGTTAACCTTGAAAACGGGGCAGTTTGGTCGCTAATTGGACAATGAAGGGACGCAGGCTCGCCTGTTGTCGCTTCAACCTCCCTGTTGGACTTGGCCGGGCCTCGTGCCCGGCTTTTTTTCTGCGCCGCGGCGGGACTTGCTCATCTTCCACTTGCGCCCTGCCCGGCCTAGAAGGCACGCAACCGCAGCAAGGGGGCCGCACCATGCAGAACGAACCCGCCATCACCGACGAGCTGGTCGCCGCGCATGGGCTGAAGCCCGACGAATACCGGCGCATTTTGGACATCATCGGGCGCGAGCCGAGCTATACCGAACTCGGCATCTTCTCGGCGATGTGGAACGAGCATTGCTCCTACAAGTCATCGAAGAAATGGCTGCGGACGCTGCACACGACCGGCCCGCAGGTGATCTGCGGCCCCGGCGAGAACGCGGGCGTCGTGGACATCGGCGACGGGCAGGCGGTGGTCTTCAAGATGGAGAGCCACAACCACCCTTCGTATATCGAACCCCATCAGGGGGCCGCGACCGGCGTCGGCGGCATCCTGCGCGACGTCTTCACCATGGGCGCCCGCCCCATCGCCGCGATGGACGCGCTGTCCTTCGGGCGGCCCGAACATCCCCGCACCCCGCATCTGGTCAAGGGCGTGGTCGAAGGGATCGGCGCCTATGGCAACGCCTTCGGCGTCCCGAACGTCGGCGGAGAGATCCGTTTTCATCGCGCCTATGACGGCAACTGCCTCGTCAACGCTTTTGCGGCGGGCCTCGCGGATGCGGACCGCATCTTCTATTCGGCGGCTTCCGGCGTGGGGATGCCAGTGGTCTATCTCGGCGCCAAGACAGGCCGCGACGGCGTGGGCGGGGCGACCATGGCCTCGGCCGAGTTCGACGACACGATCGAGGACAAGCGCCCGACCGTGCAGGCCGGCGACCCCTTTACCGAGAAATGCCTTTTGGAAGCCTGTCTCGAACTGATGGCGACGGACGCAGTGATCTCGATCCAGGACATGGGCGCGGCGGGGCTGACCTGTTCCGCCGTCGAGATGGGCGACAAGGGCGGGCTTGGCATCAAGCTGGTGCTGGACCACGTCCCCCAGCGCGAATCCGCGATGACGGCCTACGAGATGATGCTGTCCGAAAGCCAGGAGCGGATGCTCATGGTGCTGAAGCCCGAGAAAGAGGCCGAGGCGCGGGCGATCTTCGAGAAATGGGACCTCGACTTTGCCATCGTGGGCGAGACCATCGCCGAGGACCGCTTCCTGATCCTGCACGGCAACGAGGTCATGGCCGATCTGCCGCTGTCCAAGCTGTCCTCGAGCGCCCCCGAATACGACCGCCCTTGGGTGGAAACGCCCGCGCCAGAGCCTCTGGGCGATTTGCCCGCGATCATGCCCATCAATGCGCTTAAGGCGCTGATCGGCTCGCCCAACTACGCCTGCAAGGCATGGGTGTGGGAGCAGTATGACACCCAGGTCGGCGGCGACACGATCCGCAAGCCGGGCCTCGGTGCGGGCGTCGTGCGGGTCCACGGCACAAACAAGGCGCTGGCCTTCACCAGCGACGTGACGCCGCGCTATGTCAAGGTGAACCCTGTCGAGGGCGGCAAGCAGGCCGTGGCCGAGGCTTGGCGCAACCTGATCGCCTGCGGGGCGAGGCCGCTTGCCGCGACCGACAACCTCAACTTCGGCAACCCGGAAAAGCCCGAGATCATGGGCCAGTTCGTCGGCGCGATCAAAGGCATCGGCGAGGCCTGCCGGGCGCTCGACTTCCCCATCGTGTCGGGCAACGTCAGCCTTTACAACGAGACGGACGGCCAGGCGATCCTGCCCACGCCCACCATTGGCGCGGTCGGGCTGATCGACAGGCTGGACGACCTGATCCCCGGGCTGCCCCACAAGGGCGACCTCGCGCTGGTGATCGGGGCCACGCGCGGCCACATGGGCCAGTCGGCGCTGGCCGCCGAAGCCTGGGGGATCGAGGCGGGCGACGCGCCCCCCGTCGATCTGGTCCTTGAGCGCGCCCATGGCGAGTTCCTGCTGGCCCAGCGCAGCCACATCCGCGCCGCGACCGACCTTGCGGATGGCGGGCTCGCGCTCGCCGCATTCGAGATGGCCGAGGCGGCGGGCATGGGCGTCACGCTGGACGCCTCGGACATCCCGACGCTGTTCGGCGAGGACCAGGCCCGCTACCTCATCGCTGCCCCTGCGGCGGATGCGGGCAGCCTGATCGACGCGGCCCGTGCCGCCGGCATCGAGATCGCCGAGGTCGGCCGCTTCGGCAGCGAGCGGGTCACGCTGGCGGACGACTCGGCGCCCCTGGCCGAACTCTCGGACCTCTATCGCACGGCCTTCGCCCGCGCGATCCGGGGCGACGTGCCGGACCACGCCTGACCTTCCGGCATCCGCGAGGAGCCATGGCGTCCCGCGATCCTGTGCGGGCAGGGTGTATTCTTGACAGACTCGCCGGAGCGGGAGGACCATCCCCCTGCAGGAACCACCTGCGGGGGGGTTCGAGGCGCCCGCCCTCGCTGCCCCGCTTGCACCCTGACGAATCTCTCTGCCGTGCCTGTCGCGGCGCAGGCGCTTGATGTCCCGAACTTCGAAAATGCCTTGGTCGGTCATGGGGGCTGAAGCTGGATCGCGGGGGCTTTCCTGCCGTCCGCTCGGGGCCGGGCTCAGGATACCGCCAGGTCGGAGAGCTTCATGACGGCCGCCGCGTGACCATCTTCGGCGGTCGGGGCAGCTGGCTTGGGGTGAAGGTCCCCGGCGGACGGATCGATCGGGCCGATGCCTGCGGGCGCGGAGGACGCGGGCGGCAGTTGTCCGGCCCCGGCCTTGGCCGGGTGCATGGCCGCCGGATTGGGGACACCAGCCCCTGACCAGCCATCAGCCGCCTTGGCCCTGCGTGCCGCCCGAGGCCGGCGGCACCCATTCCGGCAGGATCACGGTAAAGCGGCTGCCCTGCCCCTTTGCGCTTTCGATCTTCAGCCGTCCCCGGTGGCGGGCGACGATATGCTTGACGATGGCAAGGCCCAGCCCGGTGCCGCCCTTCTCGCGCGAGCGGTGGGTGTCCACCCGGTAGAATCGCTCGGTCAGGCGCGGCAGGTGGACATGGTCGATGCCTTCGCCGTCGTCGGCGACCTCGACGGCCCAGCCGGGGCCGCGCAGGACGGGTTCATGGGCGACACGGGACAGGGTCACGCGGACCTCTCCGCCGGACTGCCCGCGGCTGCCGTATTTGATGGCGTTCTCGATCAGGTTGTGCAGCACCTGCTGGATCTGGTCGGGGTCGCCCGCGACCGGAGCGGCCAAGCCGGTGTCGATCTGGCGCAGGGTCTGGCCTGCCGCCGTGGCAGTCGGCGCCAGGGTCGCGCAAGCGCCACGCACCAGGGCGGCGAGGTCCAGCCGCTCGACCGGGCGCCGCCGCTCTTCCTGCTCGACCCGGCTGAGGGACAGCAGGTCGCCGATCAGCCGGTTCATCCGCCCGGCCTCGCGGTCCATGATGGCAAGGAAGCGTTCGCGCGCGGCCGCGTCGTCGCGGGCGGGACCGCGCAGGGTCTCGATGAAGCCCATCAGCGCGGTCAGGGGGGTGCGAAGCTCGTGGCTGACGTTGGCCACGAAATCGCGGCGCATCTGTTCGGCCTGCTCGATGCCCGAGGTGTCCTCGAGCACGACAACCGCGCCCCGCCGGCCCCGCACCATCATGGAGGACACGGTGGCGACGCAGTTCTGCTCGCGCCCCAGCGCCTTGATGGCGACGGACATGCGGGCAGAGGCGGGCTGTTCCTGCCCGCGCGCCGGGGCCAGCGCCCGGTCCAGCGCCCGGTTGATCAGGGGCTGGCGCAGCACGGTGACAAAGGGCCGGTCCGTCAGCCCCGGACCCAGCATGGCGATGGCGGCGCTGTTGACCGACACCACCCGGGCATCGTGATCGACCACCAGCATGGCGATGGGAAGCGCCTCGCCGATCTGGTCAAGGGCGACGCTGTCCACTGCCGTCTCAGTCGATCCGCCGCAGGCCGGCGCGGAAGCGGGCGGCGTTGGCCCGGTAACGGGCGGCCGATTCGCGCAGGCCCGCGATGGCGGCCTCGTCGAGCTGGCGGATGACGCGCCCCGGCGCCCCCATCACCAGCGCGCCGGGCGGGATTTCCTTGCCCTCGGCGACCAGCGCCCCGGCCCCG
>NZ_JAUNPC010000209.1 GCF_030536915.1 Paracoccus sp. (in: a-proteobacteria) | reverse complement strand
ATGAGCACGATCGAACGCGAATCGATGGACTTCGACGTTGTGATCGTCGGGGCGGGGCCTGCGGGCCTGTCGGCGGCGATCCGGCTGAAGCAGATCGACGCGGATCTGAACGTTGTGGTGCTGGAAAAGGGGTCCGAGGTGGGCGCGCATATCCTTTCGGGCGCGGTGCTGGACCCGATCGGGCTTGATGCGCTGATCCCCGACTGGAAGGACCGCGGCGCGCCGGTGAAGACCGAGGTCACCTCGGACAGCTTCGTGGTGCTGGGGCCTGCGGGC
Organism: Paracoccus sp. (in: a-proteobacteria); assembly: GCF_030536915.1. Lineage (GTDB taxonomy): Bacteria > Pseudomonadota > Alphaproteobacteria > Rhodobacterales > Rhodobacteraceae > Paracoccus. Next base: position 1,593 of record NZ_JAUNPC010000209.1, on the reverse strand, counting down.
TCGGTCCGCATCCCGAACTGGCCGATGCCGCGGCTGATGTCGAACCACGGCAACTACATCGTCAGCATGGGCAATGTCTGCCGCTGGCTGGCCGAACAGGCCGAGGAGCTGGGGGTCGAGATCTTCCCCGGCATGGCCGCATCCGAGCTGGTGATGGACGGCGGGCGCGTGGCGGGCGTGGTCGCGGGCGAGATGGGCCGCGAGCCCGACGGCACCCCCGGCCCTGCCTACGAGCCGGGGATGGAGCTGCGCGGCAAGTACGTGATGATCGCCGAGGGCGTGCGCGGGTCGCTCGCCAGGCAGCTGATCGAGCGCCACGACCTGTCCGCCGGGCACGAGCCGCAGAAGTTCGGCATCGGCATGAAGGAGATCTGGGAGATCGACCCGGCCAAGCACAAGGAAGGCACGGTCGTCCACACGATGGGCTGGCCCTTGGGCAAGAACGCGGGCGGCGGGTCCTTCATCTACCACGCCGAGAACAACCAGGTCTTCATCGGCTTCGTGGTCCACCTGAACTACGAGAACCCCTATCTCTACCCCTATGCCGAGTTCCAGCGCTTCAAGCACCACCCGGTCGTCGCCGACCTGCTGGAAGGCGGCAAGCGCGTGGCCTACGGGGCGCGGGCGATCAGCGAAGGGGGCTGGCAGTCGCTTCCGAAGATGACGGTGCCGGGCGCGATGCTGCTGGGCTGCTCGGCCGGGATGGTGAACGTCCCCCGCATCAAGGGCAATCACAACGCCATGCTGTCGGGGATCGCGGCGGCCGATGCGGCGGCGGCGGCCATCGCCGCGGGGCGCGCGGGCGACGAGCTGGCGGACTACGAGGCCGACGTGCGCTCGGGCCCCATCGCGCAGGACCTCAAGCGGGTGCGCAACGTCAAGCCGGCGTGGTCGCGCACGGGCATGATGGGCAGCCTTGCGCTTGGCGGCATGGACATGTGGATCGCCAGCCTCTTCAACCGCAACCTCCTGCGGACCTGGAAGCACGGCAAGACCGATGCGGCGGCGACCCGGCCGGCGAAGAACTATCGCCCGATCGACTATCCCCGCCCCGACGGCAAGCTCAGCTTCGACCGGCTGACCAACGTGGCCTTTTCCTTCACCAACCACGAGGAAAGCCAGCCCTGCCACCTGAAGCTCAAGGACCCGACGGTCCCGATCCGGGTGAACCTGCCGGAATACGCCGAGCCCGCGCAGCGCTATTGCCCGGCCGGGGTCTACGAGGTGGTCGAGGACAGGTCGGTGCCCGAGGGCGCGCGCTTCGTCATCAACTTCCAGAACTGCGTCCACTGCAAGACCTGCGACATCAAGGACCCCAGCCAGAACATCGTCTGGACCACGCCGCAGGGCGGCGACGGGCCCAACTATCCCAACATGTGACGCCGGGGCCGGCCGGCCCGGCCTTTGGGGCCGCCACCCGACATCACCCAATCCGCGGGGCATTGCCGTTCGATGAAGCCGATCCTGAGCCTGGCCCTCGCCGCCGCGCTGATCCCGACCGCCCTGCCCGGCCATGCGCAGACCCTGCCCGCGACCGGGGCATCCGTTCTGGCCCAGGCCGACAGAACCCCCGCACCCACCCCGGGCAGCGGG
>NZ_JAUNPC010000208.1 GCF_030536915.1 Paracoccus sp. (in: a-proteobacteria) | reverse complement strand
AGGTCTACGGGGGCCTGGGCCTGATGGACGACCTGCCCTTGGAACGCTTCTGGCGCGACGCGCGGGTCGAACGCATCTGGGACGGCACCTCGGAAATCCAGCGCCACATCATTTCGCGCGACCTGCTGCGCCCGTTGGGGGCCTGAGCCATGCGCGACCTGACCGAACGCGACCTGTCCCGCGTGCTGCGGCCGCGATCCATCGCCGTCTTCGGCGGCGGCTGGTCCACGGCCGTCCTGCGGCAATGCCGCAAGATGGGCTTTGACGGCGAGTTGTGGCCCGTCCACCCGACAAAGGACGAGATCGAGGGCCTGCGCTGCTGGCGCGGCGTGGCCGACCTGCCCAGGCCCCCCGACGCCAGCTTCATCGGCGTCAACCGCGACGGCACGATCCAGATCGTGCGCGAACTGGCCGAACGGGGCGCAGGCGGCGCTGTCTGCTTCGCCTCGGGCTTCGGCGAGGTTTCGGACGGGGGCGAGCGCAACGCCGCCCTTCTGGCGGCGGCGGGGGAAATGCCGATCCTGGGGCCGAACTGCTACGGCCTGATCAACTACCTGGACGGGGCGATCCTGTGGCCCGACCAGCACGGCGGGCAGCGGGTGGAGCGCGGCGCCGCCATCGTGGTGCAATCCTCGAACATCGCCATCAACCTGACCATGCAGAAGCGGGGGCTGCCGCTCGCCTATGTGCTGACGGCCGGGAACCAGGCGCAGACGGGCCTGTCGGACCTGGCCGAGGCCGCGCTGGCCGATCCGCGCGTCACGGTGCTGGGATTGCACATCGAGGGCTTCGACGACCCCCATCGGCTGGAATCGCTGGTCGGGCGCGCGCGCGAACGCGGCGTGCCGGTCGTCGCGCTGAAGGTCGGCGCCTCGGCGGCGGCGCAGGCGATGACGCTGTCGCACACGGCCTCGCTGGCGGGCGCCGACGCGCTGTCGGACGCCTTCCTTTCGCGCATGGGCGTGGTGCGGGCGCGCTCGCTCGACGAATTCGTGGAAACGCTGAAGCTGCTGCATGTCCTGGGCCCCTCGCCCGACCGCACGCTGGGGTCGATGAGCTGCTCGGGCGGCGAGGCCTCGCTGGTGGGCGACGGGGCGGATGCCGAGGGGCTCGACCTGCGGCCCCTGCGGGAAGACGAGGCGGAACGGCTGCGCGCCACCCTGCCGCCGCTGGTGACGATCTCGAACCCGCTCGACTATCACACCTTCACCTGGGGGAACGGGCCGGCGCTGCAGGCGACCTACCGGGCGATGCTGGACTGCGGCTTCGGCATGACGGTCCTGGTGATGGACAGCCCGCGCCCCGACCGCTGCGACGACAACGGCACCGATCTGGCGATGGAGGCCGCGATCGCCGCCCATGCCGAAGGCGGCGGCCGCTTCGCCCTGGTGGCCAGCCTGCCCGAGAACATGACCGAGGCGCAGGCCGACAGGCTGATGGCCGCCGGGATCGCGCCGATGATGGGGCTGGCGAGTGCGCTGAAGGCCATCGCGAACGCGGCGCAGGTGGGCGCGGCCTGGGCCCTTCCCGCCCCTGCGCCGCTGGCGGTGCAGGAGGCGCCCGAAGGTCAGCCGGGGCGGGCGCTGGACGAATGGGCCTCCAAGGGCGTCCTGCGCGGCTTGGGCATCGCCACGCCCGAGGGCGGCATCGCCGCGACCCCGGAGGAGGCCGCCGCGCTTGCAGACCGCATCGGCTATCCCGTCGTGCTGAAGGGCGTGGGCGAGGCGCTGCTGCACAAGACCGAGATGGCGGCGGTCCGGCTGAACCTGCGCGGCCCCGACGACGTGCGGGCGGCGGCGCAGTCGCTTTCGCATCTGGGCTGCGGCTTTCTGGTCGAGCGAATGGTGCAGGGCGCCTTGGCCGAGCTGATCGTGG
>NZ_JAUNPC010000207.1 GCF_030536915.1 Paracoccus sp. (in: a-proteobacteria) | reverse complement strand
GCTCCGCCAGGGTTCGCGAGGTCGCCTGCATGGCCCATGTCCGGCGCAAGTTCGTCGACATTCATCGCGCCCAGGCATCCCCGATCGCCGAGGAAGCCATCCACCGGATCGCCCAGCTCTATACCGTCGAGAAGGAGGCCCGAGGTTTGCCGCCCAATCGGCGGGCCGAACTCCGCCAGGCTCAAGCGGCACCGGTCTTCGATGATCTCGAGGTCTGGCTCGCCCTGCAGCTGACCCGCATCTCGGGCAAGTCTCCGTTGGCTGCCGCGATCCGCTACAGCCTGACCCGCATGGAGCGAATGCGTCCCTACCTCGACCAAGGCATTCTCGAGCTGGACAACAACACCGCCGAACGCGGCATGCGCGCCATTGCCCTCGGGCGGAAGAATTACCTCTTCGTCGGCTCCGAAGCTGGTGGAAAGGCCGCCGCCATCGCTTACACCCTGATCGAGACGGCCAAGCTCAACGACGTCGATCCCCAGGTCTGGCTCGCCGATACCCTCGCATGCATCCCGGACTACAGGATCACCAAGGTCGATGAGTTGCTGCCGTGGCGCTGGAGCCGGTAGCGGTCAGACCGGACGTGTGTGGACGCCCCCACGGATGCAAGCGGTATTTGGGCGCGTTCGGGCATGTGATCAGGTGCGGTCGTGTGTCCGGCCTCGAAGATGCGGCCTGTCATGCGCCGCGGGCCTGTATGGAGATATGCAGGCCGGGGCCAGTTCGCTTACCCGCGCTCGATGGCGCTCCGTCCGGAATGCTGGTTCGCCCGACCCGGTCTCTTGACCGTCTGCCCTTACGTTCCCTCGCCCCTCTCACATCCGGCGACAACCCGGCGACACCGGCCTACGCGGCCGTCATCGCCGGATCCCTGTAATCTTCGCTCTTCCGCAGAAGCGCCCAAGCCGTGCGCGCCATCCGATTGGCCAGCGCCACCGCGATCAGCATCTTCGGCTTGCGCGCCAGCATCCGGGCAAGCCACGACCCATCGGGTGCGCCTTTGCGTGCTGCCCATCGCACCACCGCGACCGCGCCGACAATCAGCAATCGGCGGATGTCGCGCTGGCCCATCTTCGAGGTCCGGCCCAGCCGGTCCTTGCCGCCGCTCGAATGCTGCCGCGGCGTGAGGCCGACCCAGACGGCGAAGTCCCGACCCTTGGAGAAGGTCTCCATCGGCGGCGCGAAGGTAGTGATCGCTGCCGCGGTCACCGCGCCCACTCCCGGGATCGTCGTCAGCCGTCGTGCCGTGTCGTCGGCGCTCACGCGTCGGCGAAGCTCGGTATCGAGGCCCGCGATCTTCCCGGCCAGCCCGGCGATCTGGTCCAGCAGGAGGCGCGCCAGGTCGCGCACCGCCGCTGGCAGCATGCCATCATCTCCGCCGATGATCGCAGCGAGGCGCCCGACATGCGCAGGACCGGTGGGGGCAACGATGCCCTGCTCGGCCAGGTGTGCGCGCAGGGCGTTGATCGTCTGCGTGCGCTGGCGAACCAGAAGGTCCCGGGTCCGGTAGGCCATCGCCGCCGCCTGCTGGGCCTCGCTCTTCACGGCGACAAACCGCATCGTCGGCCGCGAGGCCGCTTCCGCGATCGCTTCGGCATCCGCCATGTCGTTCTTTTGCCGCTTCACGAACGGCTTCACGTAGGCCGGTGGGATCAGCCGCACGTCGTGGCCGAGGTCGCTGAACGCCCGGCCCCAGTGATGCGCACTGGCGCAGGCTTCCATTGCCACCACGCAAGGTGGCTGCGCCGCCATGAACTTCAGCAGCTGCGCCCGGGACAGCTTGCGGCGAAAGACCACTGATCCGTCCGCCCCGGCGCCGTGTGCCTGAAACACGTTCTTGGCCAGATCCAGGCCGATGATGCTAACCTCTCCCATGGACGCTCCCCTCCGTAGCGGTGCTT
>NZ_JAUNPC010000019.1:2080-42141 GCF_030536915.1 Paracoccus sp. (in: a-proteobacteria) | reverse complement strand
GCCACCAGCGCGTCGGTCGGCATGGTCGCATGATAGGCGTGGCCGCCGTCCTCATAGGCCTTCATGATCGCGCGCCATTTCTTCAGGTCCAGCGCGAAGCTGTCACTGGTCGTGGCTTCCAGCCGCTCCAGCCCGCGCTCCGAGAACATGACCAGACCGGCGGCGGGCGAGGCGCTCCACCCCTTCTGCGGGGCGGAAATCAGCACGTCCACGCCAAGCGCCTTCATGTCCACCCAGATTGCGCCCGAGGCGATGGAATCCAGCACCATCAGCCCGCCGACCTCGTGCACGGCCTTGGCCAGCGCGGCGATATAGTCGTCGGGCAGGATCAGTCCGGCCGAGGTTTCCACATGGGGCGCAAAGACCACCGCCGGGCGCGAGCGGGCGATTTCGGCCACAACATCCTCGATGGGCGCGGGGGCATAGGCGGGACGGGCCTCGTTGCCGTCGGGGCGGGCGGGATGCACCTGCGCCTCGGCGTCGAAATCAACGGCGTCGAGGATCTGCGTCCAGCGGAAGCTGAACCAGCCGTTCCGCACGATCAGCGCGTTGGCGTCCCGCGCGAACTGGCGGGCGACCGATTCCATCGCAAAGGTGCCGCCGCCCGGCACCAGGGCCACGCCCTCGGCGCCATAGACCTCGCGCGCCATGTCCGAGATGTCGCGCATGACCTGCTGGAACTTCTTCGACATGTGGTTGAGGCTGCGGTCGGTGAAGACGACCGAGAACTCCATCAGCCCGTCAGGATCGACATGGCTGTGTCCGTCGTCGCGCAATCCCGTCATGGGGGTGTCTCCTGCATGAACCTGGGGCGAACCTAGCCGCAGCCCGTGCCGTGTGCCAGCCGCGCCTTTGGTCGGACCGCCCCCTTGCGGCCCCCCCGGGGGCAAGCCTACCTTGTCCTCACCACGATCATGAGAGTTCCCGATGCGGATCGGCATCCTGAAGACCGGCCAGTCGCCCGAGGTGACGCGGGCCGAACACGGCGACTACGACGACATGTTCGAGCGGCTGCTGGCCGGGCGCGGCTTCAGCTTCGACAGCTATCACGTCGAAGAACTCGACTTCCCTGCAGGCGTCGATGCTGCTGAGGGCTGGCTGATCACCGGATCGCGCCACGGCGTCTATGAGGATCATCCGTTCATTCCCCGGCTGGAACAGTTCATCCGCGATGCCTTCGCGGCCGAGGTGCCGATGGTCGGCGTCTGCTTCGGCCATCAGGTCATCGCGCAGGCCATGGGCGGGCGGGTGGTCAAGCATCCCGGCGGCTGGCGCGTGGGCGCGAACGACTATGTCATCGGCGGCCAGCCGATGGTGCTGAACGCATGGCACCAGGACCAGGTGGTGGACCTGCCCCCCGGCGCCACGGTCGCCGGCACCAACGAATTCTGCCAGGCCGCTGCGCTGGTCTATGACCACCGCGCCTTCACCGTCCAGCCCCACCCCGAGTTCCGCGACGGCTTCATCGACGGCTTGATCGAGCATCGCGGCGGCCCCGTCCCGCCCGATCTGCTGGACAAGGCCCGCGCCCGCCGGGGCAACGCCGATTCCACGCCGCTGGCCGACCAGATCGAGGCGTTCTTCAAGAATCCGCGGGGGACCGCGGAGGGCCTCGCCTGATGTATGTGCCCCCGCTTTTCGCCGAGGACCGGCCCGAGGTGCTGGCCGCGCTGATGGCCGCCCATCCGCTGGCCACGCTGGTCAGCCTAGGGCCGCAAGGGTTGACGGCGAACCTCATCCCCTTCCTGCACGACGTGGGCGGCGGCGTCCTGCGCGCGCATCTCGCCCGTGCGAACCGGCAGCTTGACGATCTGCGCGAGATGCAGGAGACGGACCGGCAGGTGCTGGTGCTGTTCCAGGGCGCGCAGGCCTATGTCTCGCCCGGCTGGTATGCGACCAAGGCGGAAACCGGCAAGGTGGTGCCGACCTGGAATTATCTTGCCGTCGAGGTCCGGGGCGTGCCCCGCGTCATCGACGACCCCGGGTGGCTGCGCGCGCAGGTGGGCGCGCTGACCGTCCGGCACGAGGCCGCGCAGCAGGCCCCCTGGTCGGTCGGGGACGCGCCCGAGTCCTTCGTCGCGGCGCAACTGCGCGGCATCGTCGGAGTTGAGATTCCGGTGGCGCATATCGCCGGCAAGTGGAAGGTCAGCCAGAACCGCGGCCTTCCTGACCGGCAGGGCGTGATCGCCGGGCTTGCCGCGCAGGACAATCCGATGGCCGGGATCGTTCCCGGCGCCTGAACCCGAAAGCGAAAGCCGGCCCGGCCGGCGGAAAGTAACCATGTCAGACTGGCTGACGAACATCCCGCAAGCCGCCCGCGACTATGTCGAGGGCCGACGGCTCGACGAGGTCGAGTGCATCGTTCCCGACATGGCGGGCGTCGCCCGTGGCAAGGCGATGCCCGCATCGAAGTTCGCGCGGCAGGAAAGCTTCTACCTGCCGAACTCGATCTTCCTGCAGACGATCACGGGGGAATGGGCGGACAATCCCGCCGGCGCCTTCACCGAACCCGACATGGTGCTAATCCCCGACTTTGACACGGTATCGGCCGCGCCCTGGACGGCCGACGTGACGCTGCAGGTGATCCACGACGTCTTCGACCAGCAGGGTCAGCCGATCCCCGTCGCGCCGCGCAACGTGCTGAAGCGCATCGTCGGCCTTTACGCCGAACGCGGCTGGCGGCCCATCGTGGCGCCCGAGATGGAGTTCTTCCTCGTCGCCCGCAACATCGACCCGAACCAGCCGATCCAGCCGCCGATGGGCCGGTCGGGCCGTCGCGCGGCGGCCAAGCAGGCCTATTCGCTGTCGGCGGTGGACGAATACGGCAAGGTGATCGACGACATCTACGACTTCGCCGAGGCGCAGGGCTTCGAGATCGACGGCATCCTGCAGGAAGGCGGCGCGGGGCAGGTGGAAATCAACCTCGCCCACGGCGACCCGGTGAAGCTGGCGGACGAGATCTTCTACTTCAAGCGCCTGATCCGCGAGGCCGCGCTGCGTCACGACTGCTTCGCCACCTTCATGGCCAAGCCCATCGAGGGCGAGCCGGGCAGCGCCATGCACATCCACCACTCGGTGATCGACGTGGAAACGGGGCGCAACATCTTCTCGGACGAGAAGGGCCGCGAGACGCCCGAGTTCCTGCATTTCATCGCCGGGATGCAAAGCCACCTGCCTGCCGCGATCGCGCTGCTGGCTCCTTACGTCAACAGCTACCGCCGCTATGTCCCGGACTTCGCCGCGCCCATCAACCTTGAATGGGGCCGCGACAACCGCACTACAGGGCTGCGGGTGCCGATCTCGGCCCCGGACGGCCGACGGGTCGAAAACCGGCTGGCGGGGATGGACTGCAACCCCTACCTCGGCCTCGCAGCGTCCCTTGCGACCGGCTACCTGGGACTGGTGCAGGCCGCGAACCCACGCGCCGAATGCCTCGGCGACGCCTACATGTCCGAGGACGAGCTGCCCACGAACCTGGGCGACGCGCTGGACGAGATGGTGGCGTCGGAACCCATGCGCGAGGTGCTGGGGTCCGAGTTCGTTGCCGTCTACGAGGCCGTCAAGCGCAACGAATACAAGGAGTTCCTGCAGGTGATCAGCCCGTGGGAACGCGAGCATCTGCTGCTGAACGTTTAAAGCCGGGGTGCGTCCATTCACCGCTTGCGGCCACGCGCGGGCGGTGGCAATGGGCTGGGCATGAGCGACAGAGACCAGAAACTTGCCATCGTGACCGGCGCCTCGCGCGGCCTCGGCGCGGCCCTTGCCGAACGCCTCGGCGCGCGCGGCTACCATGTCGTTGCCGTCGGCCGGACGACCGGCGCGCTTGAGGAACTGGATGACCGCATCCGCGCCGTCGGCGGCGCCGCGACGCTGGCGCCGATGGACATCACCCAGCCCGCGGCGATGATCCAGCTTGTGCAGGCGGTGCTGGACCGCTGGGGCGGCTGCGACCTGTGGGCGCATGCGGCGATCCATGCCGCACCTCTCGGACCGGCGCCCCATGTCGATCCCAAGGACATGGACCGCTCGGTCTCGACCAACATCACCGCGACGCACGGGCTGTCGGTCCTGATCGAGCCGCTGCTGCGCGCCCGCAACGGCACTGCGCTGTTCTTCGACGACCCGCGCGGAGGCGAGCCCTTCTTCGGCGCCTATGGCGCGACCAAGGCCGCCCAGATAGCCTTTGCCCGCAGCTGGCAGGCTGAAAACCAGCGCATCGGCCCGCGCGTCGTCATCGCCACGCCGAAGCCGATGCCGACCGCCATACGGGGCCGCTTCTTCCCCGGAGAGGACCGCTCGGCCCTCACCCCCTGCCGGGCCGAGGCTGACCGCATCCTGTCGGAACTGGCGATCTGACGGCCCCTACAGGCCGTAGATCGCCCCGAACTTTTCTTCCAGGTAGGCCAGCAGCGGCTCGGGCGTGACCGGGCCGCCGACGGCCTGCTCGACCAGCGCGGCGGGTTCGTAAAGCCCGCCGTGGCGCTGCAGGTTCTCGCGCAGCCATTCCGTTCCCGGCGTTGCGTCGCCCCGCGCCAGCGACTCGTCCAGATCCGGCACCGCGTCCCGCATCGCCGCGTTCAGCGCGCCGGCATAGACATTCCCCAGCGCATAGGTCGGAAAATAGCCGAACAGCCCGACCGACCAATGGACATCCTGCAGCACCCCGTTCGAGGGCCGATCCACGGCCACGCCGAAATCGCGCAGGAAGCGGGCATTCCAAGCCTCCTCCAGATCGTCGGTCGAGAGCCGTCCTGCGATCAGGTCGCGTTCCAGGTCGAAGCGCATCATGATGTGCAGGTTGTACTGCACCTCATCCGCCTCGGTGCGGATATAGCCCGGAGTCACCCGGTTGACGGTGCGGTAGAAGGCGTCCGCATCGGGCACCGACAGCCCGCCCATCATGTCGCTCATCCGCTGGAACAGCCAGCCGGCAAAGGCCCGGCTGCGACCCATCTGGTTCTCGTATAGCCGGCTCTGGCTTTCGTGGACGCCCATGGACACGCCGCGGCCCAGCGGCGTGAAGGCGTGGTCGGGGTCGATCCCCTGCTCATAGCCCGAATGGCCGACCTCGTGGATGGTCGAGTAGATGCAGTTGAAGGGGTCGGCTTCCACGATCCGCGTGGTGATCCGACTGTCCTGCCAGCGCCCGCTGGAGAAGGGATGCACCGCGATGTCCATCCGCCCCCGCGTCCAGTCATAGCCGAAGCCCGTCGCGCAGGCGCGGGCAAGACGCATCTGGCCTTCCTGCGGGAAGCGCCCTTCCAGCGGCGCGGGCTGGTCGGATGCGCCCAGCACGGCCTCGCGCAACTGCACCAGCCGGGGGTGCATGGCGTCGAACAGGGCCGCGATCTCGGCCTGCGTGGTGCCGGGTTCATAATCATCCAGCAGCGCGTCGTAAGCGTCGCCACCGCCGAAGCCCGCCGCGACCAGCGCATGGGCCTGGTCCTGCTTCAGCACGAGGATCTGGTCCAGCGTCGGCATGAAGTCCGCAGGCTCCTCGTTGGCCCGCGCCCCGGCCCATATCCCCTGCCCGAGGCTCGTCTGCCGCGCGAGTTCTGTCGCGAGATCGGCGGGAATCGCGTTCGCCCGCGCATGGTCGCGGGTGATCAGGGCAAGGATACGCTCCTCGCTTTCCGTCTGCGGGTCGGCGGCGTCCAGCCACTCGCCGATGCGCGGATCGGTGCGGCGCTCGTGCAGGACGGATTCGATCGCGGCCATCTCCTCGGACCGCTGCTCGACCGCGCCGCGCGGCATCACGGTCTCCTGGTCCCAGGACAGCCGCTCGGCGACCGAGGACAGCGCCTCGGTCTGGCGCTGAAAGGCCAGAAGGGCGTTCATCGCTGCATTCTCCGAAATCATCGGATCGTCCCCCTGACGCTGGTTTCATAAGGATAGCGGGCGTGGTGCCGCGCCCGGATGATCAGCACGAACAGCGCCACCGCGCCGAACTGATGCGCCAGCGCCTCGCCCAAGGGCGCGCCGCGCATCACCGTGACGATGCCCAGCACGATCTGGAAGGCGACCGCCGCGATCATCACCGTGAAGGCCCCCCGCGTCACCGGATGGGGCGAACGGCGCGAGCGCAGCCAGACCACCACGGCGAAGATCGCCAGCAGGTAGGCCACCATCCGGTGCGTGAACTGCACCGTGGCCGCGTTCTCGAAGAAGTTGCGCCAGCCGAGCACGGGGTCCCAGATGGCGGCCGGAATCCACTCGCCGCCCATCCGGGGCCAGCCGGTATATTGCCGCCCCGCGTCGATCCCTGCGACCAAGGCGCCGATCAGGATCTGAACGAAACTCAGGTGCATCAGGCCGGTGGTCATGGAAAACAGCTTCGGCTCACCTGCCCGGCGGGCGCGGATCAGTTGCGCCTCGGGGCGGTCCAAATGGAACACATACCAGGCGATCAGCCCGAGGATGGCGAAGGCGAGCCCCAGATGCGTTGCCAGCCGGTAGGAGGCGACCGCCGTCATGCCCTCGACCAGACCCGAGGCGACCATCCACCAGCCGATGGCCCCCTGCAGCGCGCCCAAGCCGCCCACGATCAGCAGCCGCGGCGTCCAGCCCGGCGGGATGCGTTTCGTCAGCCAGAAGAACAGGAATCCAACGGCCCAGACGAGGCCCACGGCACGGCCGAGCTGCCGGTGGCTCCATTCCCACCAGTAGATGCGCTTGAACCCGGCAAGGTCCATCGTCGGGTTGTCCTCGCGGAACTGGGGGATCTGCTGGTATTTCGCGAACTCGGCCTCCCACGCCGCCGCGCCGCTGGGCGGCAGCGCGCCGGTCACGGGCTTCCATTCGGTGATCGACAGGCCCGATCCGGTCAGCCGCGTGGCGCCCCCCAGCGCGATCATGGCAGCGACCAGCACGAAAAGGACGATCAGCCAGACGCGGATCGCGCCCCGCGCGCCCTTGGGGGCGGTGTCGATCAGGTTGGCGACGGGTCGGGCGGAAGGCGTCGCGGTGGACACCTCCTCGAAAATCGGGCGCTTGGCCATGCGGGGCCCCTTCGGTGTTCGCTTGCAGTCCGCTTGCGGGATGCGGCCGGACATTGGCGTTCCGGCCCGCAAAGGTCAATCCGCGCGGCTTTTCCACGTCAGTTGCCGCACCATGCCATGCAGGATCTGCACGTCCGCGCGGGTCAACGGCAGGCGCGACCACAGGTTCCGCAACGTCAGCCGCATGGGCGCGGCCTTTTCCGGCGGGAAGAAGAACCGCGCCTCGGTCAGCTTCTCCTCCCAGTGGTCGGCGAGCCTTTCGATCTCCAGCCGCGTTGCCGGGATTTCACCCGGCGGGCGCTTGGCGGCGGGGGCGGGCTGAGCCGGCAGGGCGTCCCTGCCCCATTCATAGCCCATCAGCAGCACAGCCTGCGCGAGGTTCAGCGAGGGAAACTCCGGGTTCACCGGCACGGTCACGATGGCATTGGCCCGCGCGATGTCGTCGTTCTCCAGCCCCGCCCGCTCCGGGCCGAAGATCAGGGCGACATGGCGTCCCTTGGTCACAAGCCCGCGGGCCTCTGCCATGGCCGTCGCGGGCGTATGGACGGGCTTCGTCAACTCGCGTCCCCGCGCGGTGGTAGCATAGGCGTGATCCACATCGAACATCGCCTCGGCCAGCGTCGGGAAGACCCGCGCCCGGTCCAGCACCTGCCCCGCCGCGCCCGAGGCCATCGCCACGGCGCGCGGATTGGGCCAGCCGTCGCGTGGATCGACCAGCCGCATTCCGGTCAGCCCGAAGTTCAGCATCGCGCGGGCGGCCGCCCCGATGTTCTCGCCCATCTGCGGGCGCACGAGGATGACGACGGGTTGCAGGGCAGAGATCTCGGTCATGCGCCGCCCCTAGCGCGCAGCCGCGCCACGGGCAAGCGGGCGGGCGAGATGCCTCATCTCCTCTTCTTCGTTCAAGTATCCCGGGGTCCGGGGCAGAGCCCCGGTCTGACGCCCCCTTCCCCGCGGCGCGTCCCTGCGGTATCCCGATCCACTGCCACAAAAGGAACCCCGCCATGACCGAGGACGCGCCGCAGCTTTACCTGATCGCCCCTACGCTGATCACGGCATCCGAACTCGGGGACCGGCTTTCGGCGGTGCTGAACGCCCATCCCGTCGCCTGCCTGCGCCTGCCGGGCGCCGGGGACGAGGCCGAACTGGGCCGCATGGCCGATATGGCCCGCGACATCGCGCACGCCCGCGACGTGGCGGTGGTGATCGAGGATCACGTCGCCCTGGCGCAGCGCCACGGGCTGGATGGCGTTCACCTGACGGGTGGCGCGCGCGCAGTGCGCTATGCCCGGAAGGAGCTTGGCGCCGATGCCATCGTCGGGGCATTCTGCGGTGCCTCGCGGCACGAGGGCATGAATGCGGGCGAGGCCGGGGCCGACTACGTTTCTTTCGGACCCTGCGGCCCGACCGCGCTGGGGCATGGAGAGCCTGTCGGCCTCGACCTGTTCCAATGGTGGTCCGAGATGATCGAGGTCCCCGTCGTGGCCGAGGGCGCGCTTGACGCCGCGCTGATCCGCCAGATCTGGGGGATCGCCGACTTCATCGCCCTCGGGCCGGAAATCTGGTCCGCCGACGATCCCGCAACAGCGCTTTCGGCGCTCTGGCCCGAATGAGGCGGCGTCGTGCCCCGTGGCGCGCGATCCTCTGAACGCAGGCTTGCCGACGCCCACGCGCGGGCCTAAAGCGCGGGACATGACCCAGCACCAGCGCCTGCTCATCATCGACTTCGGCTCTCAGGTCACGCAGCTCATCGCGCGGCGGCTTCGCGAGCTTAATGTTTTCTGCGAGATACGCGCCTATCAGGCCGTGACGGATGCCGAACTGCGGGCCGACCCGCCGCAGGCGGTGATCCTTTCGGGTGGCCCCGACAGCGTCACGCGCGAGGGCAGCCCGCGCGCCCCGCAGGCAGTGTTTGAACTGGGCGTGCCGGTCTTCGGCATCTGCTACGGCCAGCAGGTGATGATGCAGCAGCTTGGCGGCCGGGTCGAGGCGGGGCACCATGCCGAATACGGCCGCGCCTTCGTGACCCCTGCGCCGGGCCATGCGGGCGACGGCATCTTCGCGGGCCTGTTTGCTGACGGGCGCGAGGAAGTCTGGATGAGCCACGGCGACCGCGTCACTGCTTTGGCCCCCGGCTTTGCGGTGATCGGCACCTCGCCCGGCGCGCCCCTGGCGATGATCGCGGATGAATCGCGCCGCTTCTATGCCGTGCAGTTCCACCCCGAGGTGCATCACACCCCGAACGGCCGCATCATGCTGGAAAACTTTGTCCGGCTTGCGGGCTTCACCGGCGACTGGACCATGGCCGGCTACCGCGCCGAGGCCGTGCGCCGTATCCGCGAACAGGTGGGCGACGCCAAGGTGATCTGCGGGCTGTCGGGCGGCGTGGATAGCTCGGTCGCGGCCGTCCTGATCCACGAGGCGATCGGCGACCAGCTGACCTGCGTCTTCGTCGACCACGGCCTTCTGCGGCTGGGCGAGGCCGAGGAGGTCGTGACCATGTTCCGCGACCATTACAACATCCCGCTGATCCACGCCGACGAATCCGAGCTGTTCCTGGGCGAGCTGGAAGGCGTCAGCGACCCCGAGGTCAAGCGCAAGACCATCGGCCGCCTGTTCATCGACGTGTTCCAGAAGCACGCGGCCGAGATCGGCGGGGCCGAGTTCCTGGCGCAGGGGACGCTTTACCCCGATGTGATCGAATCGGTCAGCTTCAGTGGCGGCCCCTCGGTCACGATCAAGTCGCACCACAATGTCGGCGGCTTGCCCGAGAAGATGGGCCTCAAGCTGGTGGAACCGCTGCGCGAGTTGTTCAAGGACGAGGTCCGTGCCCTTGGCCGCGAACTGGGCCTGCCCGAGCAGTTCATCGGCCGCCATCCCTTCCCCGGCCCCGGCCTCGCCATCCGCTGCCCCGGCGAGATCACCCGCGAGAAGCTGGAGATCCTGCGCCGTGCCGACGCGGTCTACATCGACCAGATTCGCAGGCACGGGCTTTACGACGAGATCTGGCAGGCCTTTGTCGCGATCCTGCCGGTCCGCACCGTGGGGGTGATGGGCGACGGGCGCACCTATGATTTCGCCTGCGCTTTGCGGGCGGTGACCTCGGTCGACGGGATGACTGCGGATTACTATCCCTTCACGCACCAGTTCCTTGGCGAGACGGCGACGCGCATCATCAACGAAGTCAAGGGCATAAACCGGGTGACTTACGACATCACCTCAAAGCCGCCGGGCACGATCGAATGGGAATGACCGGCCGCTTGCGCGAAGGCTGAGACCCATCCGGCGGAACCTGGCCGGACCTGCGGGCGACCCTCAGCAATTCGTTGGCAAGCGCCTGTTCTTGTGCATGATCGGGCCAGAGGTGTTTTCCCGAGTTCTTATCATGCGCCTTTTGCAAGCCCTTCTTGTCGCACTCTGCCTGTATTTTCCGGCAATCGCCGCCCAAGCTGACAACGCCACCTGCGAGATCACCGTCAAGGGCGAGCGCGTGGATGGTCCTTGCCGGTTCCAGCCGCATCGGGGCGGCAGCTTCAGCATCGCCATGATGGACGGCAGGCTGATGGGCGGCGCGACCTCGCTGTCGCTTGACGTCGTCTCGGCGGGCGTGGGCGAGGTGCGCGGCCTGACCGCCTTCAGCGTCCGGTCCCGCTGGGGCGAGGCAAGGCGGATGGAACAGGACCGGGCCTGCTGGCGCGGGACGGATTTCACCCTCTGCGTCCGGGCGGCAGCCGATCAGCCCCCGCCTTCGTCCACCGTCTTTTCCGGGCGCTGCCACATGGATGTCTGCACCTGGGTGGACCAGCCCCCCGCGCGCCAGATCGGAACCGGCAGCGGCAGGATTCCGGGGCGGCGGGTGGAAACCACCGTCAGCCTGGCGCAAAGCGAGCATCTCGGCGGCAGCTATCCCGACACGCTGCCCGAGGGGCTGGAATGGACGGCACCGCAACCCGCACAGTTCTTCTGCTCGACCATCCGGCCCGCCTTCCTTGACGCGGATGGAAGCTGGATGGTCCTGCCCCTGCCCGAGGTGTTCGGCGCGACCGAAAGCGTCACCCGCCGCTACCTGCGCGCCTGCCATCCGGGGACCGAGGGCCGCGACCCCTACCGGATGCCGGCTGTGCTGGGCTATTCCGCCGGGATGCCACGGCAGGATCTTTACCCCGACTTCGATTCCCTGATCCGGGGCTGATCTATCAAGGAGCATCTTCATGTCGGCTTGTGCCTGCGGCTGCGGCCATCACCATCATGACAGCAGCCCCCCGGCCCCAATCGGCGCCCAGATCGGGCGCTCGGGCCACATCACCTGCGCCGACCCGACGCAGTTGATGACCCTGCTGATGCATGTCGAGGCCCATGTCCTCGCCAGCCGCGCCGAGCCCGGCTGCCTTTACTTCGAGATCGCGCAGACCGATGATCCGCTGGTCTGGCGCGTCGAGGAACTGTTCCGCGATGCCGAGGCCCTCGCTGCCCACCGCCGGCGCACCGCCGCAAGCGCATGGGCCACGGCAACCGCCGGGATGTCCCGCAACCTTCGCGACGTCACCGCGGCCTGATTCGCATCCGGCCAATGGCCTGCGACAGCTTTCCGCAGGCCATCCCCGGCATCGCGTCGGCGCATCAGGCGATGGTTGTCCCCGACCCGCTGCCGGGAAGCCGAAGCCGGACGCGTTTGATCCGGCGGGCATCGGCGTCCAGCACCTCGAACTCGACCCCGTTGTCATCGCGCACGATCTCGCCAATGATCGGCACCCGGCCGGCGAGCATGAAGATCAGCCCCCCCACGGTATCGATCTCTTCCTCGTAGACGCCGCAGACCAGCTTGGTGCCGATCTCTGCCTCGACCCGGTCGATGGGCGCGCGCGCCAGCACCAGCCACTGGCCGGGGCGTTCCTGCACCCACAACTCGTCGTCGCTGTCGTCATGCTCGTCGTCGATCTGGCCAATCACCTGCTCGATCAGGTCCTCGATCGTTACCAGCCCGTCGACGCCGCCGTATTCGTCGATCACCAGCGCCATGTGGATACGCTTCTGCTGCATCTGCTGCAGCAGCGCGCCGATGGGCATCGAGCCGGGAACATAGAGCAGCGGACGCAGCAGCGGCCGCAGCGCAAAGCGCGGCGCCCCCTTGGGCGCAAAGCCGTGCTTGAGCGCGAGGTCCTTGAGATGGACCAGCCCCAGCGGCTGGTCCAGATTGCCGCGGTGGACCGGCAGGCGGGAATATCCGTGTTCGCGGAAGACCTCGACCAGTTCGGGCAGGCCGACCGTCACCGGAACGGCGACGATGTCGGCCTTGTTCACGGCGACATCGTCCACGGTCTTGCGGCGCAGGTTCAGGATGCTCGGGGCCTGGACCGAGGTGGCGGCCTCCATCATCGAATCGGGGCCGTCCTCGTTGTCCGAGGAAAGCGGCCCCAGGGTCTTGAAGATGCGGCCGAGAAAACCGCGCGGCGCGGCTTCGCGCGGCTCACGCGACGCCTCGCTCCAACTCGGAGGTTCGGCGGCGTCGTCCTGGGGATCGTCCGCGGCATGCGAGTCCGGGCTTCGGGGATCGTTCATGAACATTCAATGCTCTCGGTAAGGATCCGGGATGCCGAGACCGGCGAGAATTGAACGCTCGGCATCCTCCATGGTTTCCGCATCGGCCTCGACCTCGTGATCGTAGCCGGCCAGATGCAGGATGGCGTGGACCAGCAGATGGGTCACATGGTCGGCAAAGGGCTTGCCCTGCGATTCGGCCTCGGCCAGGCAGGTATCATAGCTGATGGCGATGTCGCCCAGTTCATCCGTCTCCGGCGGCACCGGCACCTCGCCCGGTTTCCGGGGAGCATGTTCGATCGAGGGCCAGCTGAGCACGTTGGTGGGCTTGGCCTTGCCACGGAAATGGTCGTTCAGTCCGGCAATGCGGGTATCGTCGCAGCCCATGACGACGATCTCGACCGGGTCGATCCCCATGTGGCGCGTCGTGGCAACGGCCGCCCGCTGGGCCATGCCCTGCAAATCGACGTCCAGCCAGCGTTCATCCTCGATCACCAGATCCACGGGGTCCGGTCCGGCATGAAGCTGCGGCTCGGTGGCATCAGGCATTGCGCGGTCCGCGCCATTCGCGCCGCGGAGGATAGGCGCCCTGACTCTGCGGCGGGGCGTCGGGGTCGCCGCCGCGTTCGTCGTCGGCGTCATAGGCCTGGATGATGCGCGCGACCAGCGGGTGCCGCACCACGTCCTGCGCGGTGAAGTAGCTGAACGAGATCCCCGGCACCCCGCCGAGGATACGCTCGGCGTCGCGCAGGCCCGATTGCACGCCACGCGGCAGGTCCACCTGGGTCCGGTCGCCGGTGATGACCATGCGCGAGCCTTCGCCCAGGCGGGTCAGGAACATCTTCATCTGCATGGTGGTGGCATTCTGCGCCTCGTCCAGCACCACGAAGGCATTTGCAAGCGTGCGGCCGCGCATGAAGGCCAGCGGCGCGATCTCGATGCGCTTTTCCTCGACCAGCTTCTGCATCTGGCGCGCCGGAATGAAATCGTTCAGCGCATCATACAGAGGCTGCATGTAGGGATCGACCTTTTCCTTCATGTCGCCGGGCAGGAAGCCCAGACGCTCGCCCGCCTCGACGGCGGGGCGGGACAGGATGATCTTGTCCACATGGCCGTCGATCAGCATGGTGACCCCGACCGCGACCGCCAGATAGGTCTTGCCGGTGCCCGCCGGGCCGATCCCGAAGGCGAGTTCGTTGGCGAAAAGCGCCCGGACATAGTCGCGCTGCGCCTCGGTCCGGGGTTCGACGGTCTTCTTGCGGGTCCGAAGCTCGATCTTGCCCTGCCCGAACATCTCGAGCTGCTGGGCCGGGCTGGGTGCCGGCACATCCGGCTCGGTCCCCATCCGAAGGGCGGCCTCGACCTCGTTCAGCTCGACGTTGCGGCCCTGTTCCAGCCGGGCGTAAAGGCCCTGCAGGATCTGCGCGGCCTCGGCCTGGGCCTCGGGCGGGCCCATGATCGCCAGCAGGTTGCCACGCCGGATGACATGGACGCCAAGCGCCTGCTCGATGCGGGCAAGGTGCCGGTCATGCGGGCCGCACAGGTCGATCAGCAGGCGGTTGTCGGGAAACTCCAGCAGGGTCTCGCCGGTCGGGGCGGAAAGGTTCGTCGGGGTCAAACCCACTGCGTCCTCGTCATTGGATCGGTTCCATGTTGCAGGCGGGCCGGGGCGAAGGCAAGGCTTCGCGTCTTAACTTGCTTGAAGGCCGTTTCATCGCGCCCGATCCTGCAGGGCCAGAGGGCGCCAGTCCAGCGGCTCGCCTTCCACGAAGGCCCGCAGGACCGAATCATCCGCGCTGTCCATCCCGGCCACGGTTCCCTGCCAGCGGACCCGGCCATTGTCCAGCATCGCCACGCGGTCGGCGATGGTCCGCACGCTTGTCATGTCATGGGTGATGGTCACGGCGGTCGCATGCGTCTCGGTCACGATATCGCGGATCAGCCGGTTGATCGCGGCGGCGCGCTGGGGGTCGAGCCCGGTGGTCGGCTCGTCGAAGAAGATCACCTTCGGGTCGGCGGCAATGGCGCGGGCAAGGCCCACGCGCTTGCGCATCCCCCCCGACAGGTCGGCGGGCATCCGGTCGGCGACCTCGAGGCCAAGGCCCACGCGAGCCAGCCGTTCCACCGCGCGGGCGCGGGCCTTGGCGGCGGGCATCGCCTGCAGCAGCCGGAAGGCCACGTTGCGCCAGACGGGCAGGCTGTCGAACAGCGCCGCGTTCTGGAACAGCATCCCGAAATCCCGCATGAACCGCGCCCGTGTTGCCGGCGTGGCGGCTTCGCCATGCAGCAGAACCTCGCCGGCATCGGCCTCCTCAAGCCCGAGGATCGTGCGCATCAGCACCGACTTGCCCGAGCCGGAGCCGCCGATCACGACAAGGCTTTCCCCCTGCGCCACCGACAGATCGACGCCGTCCAGAACCTTCTGACCGGCAAATGACTTGACCAGTCCGCGCGCCTCGATGACCGGGGCGCTCATGTGAAGAACAGCCCGGTCAGGATGAAATTCGCCGCAAGGATGCCGACCGAGGCCGCCACCACCGATCCGGTCGTCGCCCGGCCCACTCCCGCGGCGCCGCGGCCCGCATGCATCCCGAACCAGCAGCCCGCCAGCGCCACGATGAAGCCGAAGACCGCGCCCTTGATGAGTCCTGAGACCACGTCCCATGTTTCCAGAAAGGCCCAGGAGTTCGACAGATAGGCCTGAGAGGTGAAGCCTAGGGTCGTGGTCCCGATCAGCCAGCCGCCCATGATGCCGATGGTGTCGCCGACGCCCACCAGCAGCGGCACGGTCAGGATCGCCGCCCACAGGCGCGGGGCGACCAGCCAGCCCATCGGATCGGTGGACAGCGTCATCAGCGCGTCGATCTGTTCGGTCACGCGCATGGACCCCAGTTCCGCCGCGATGGACGAGGCGACCCGCGCCGCCACCATCAGCCCGCCTAGAACCGGTCCCAGTTCCCGCGCCATGCCGATGGCGACAATGGCGGGCACCACGTCGCCGGCCTGGAAACGCTCGCCCCCCGCATTGATCTGCAGGGCGAGCGCCGCGCCGGTGAACAGCGCCGTCAGCCCCACGACCGGCAGCGACAGCCAGCCGATCCGCAGCAGTTGCTCGGCCAGGCGCGGCAGGGAAAATCCGGGCGCAGCCAGTCCCCGCGCGGCGAAGATCGCGACTGCCCCGGTGCCGCGCACCAGCGCCAGCGTGGCCCGGCCGATGGCGCGGACCGGGTCAGGCCGGCGAAAGGGTCGCGCGTGTCGGGTCAAGGGGCAATTCGATCCGCAGCCGTTGCGAGAGATAGGAAGGGTCCGCCGAGGCGCTGGACAGCTTGAAGCCTTCGCCCAGCAGATGCCGCACATACATCTTGTTGTAGATGAAGGGGAACACCAGCCCCGACAGGCCGAAGGTGACGCAGCCCACCAAAAAGATGATGACCGCACCGAGCCAGTGGCCCCGGAACAGCGCCGGGAAGAAACCGAAGAACAGCGTCGTCCACGAGAACCCGACCCGGGCCTGCTTGAGCCGCCCGGTCTGCGGATGGTGAAAATTGATGGTCGCGTAAGCCATGCCGAATCCTCCTGAAGCGATCAGATGAGGGATCGGGTAGCATGGGCGCCCTAACGCATGCTTAAGCCGGCCGGTATTCGCGCGGATAGCGCGGACCCAGCGAGGTCAGGATCTCGTAGCCGATGGTCCCGGCCAGCGTAGCCAGGGCGTCCACGCCCTGCCGGTCGTTCAGGATCTCCAGCGTATCGGGGACATCGGGCAGGTCGGTCACATCGACGGTGATGAGGTCCATCGACACGCGCCCGACCACCGGCACGCTGCGCCCGCCCGCCCAGAGCCGCAGCCCCTTGCCCGACAGGGCGCGCGGCAACCCGTCGGCATAGCCCGCCGACACGGTCGCGATGCGGCAGGGACGTGGGGCTGTCCAGGTGCAGCCGTAGCCCACCGCCTCACCCGCGGCCAGGTTGCGGGTCTGGATGACCTCCAGCGACAGGGTGACGACCGGGCGCGCCGCGGCGAAGGGCTCGGCCCCGTAAAGACCGATGCCGGGGCGGGTCACGTCGAAATGATACTCGGACCCCAGCAGGATGCCGCCGGTCGCCGCCAGGGAACGGGGGGCCGCGATGCCCTCGGTCATCCCGCGAAAGGCGCGAAGCTGCGCGGCATTGGCCGCATGGCCGGGCTCGTCGCCGCACATCAGGTGCGACATGACCAGCGCGGGGCCGGTCCCCGTGCCGGTGCGCGCCGACAATGCCTCGGACCTGACGGCTGCCCATTCGGCAGGCTCGAAGCCCAAGCGGTTCATCCCCGAGTCGAGCTGGATCGCAAAGGCACCGCGCGGTCGCAGCGCACGGTCGCGAAAGAACTGCGCGGGACCGTTCAGCACCGGGATCAGCCCTGTCAGGTCCTGCCCCGGCATGTGCCCCGACAGGATGAAGATGCACGCATCGGGGCCGAGAAGCGAGCGGATCGCCCTGCCCTCGGACGCCTGGGCCACGAAGAAGTCCCGCGCACCCGCCCCGTAAAGCGCAGGCGCCACCATGGCGGCGCCAAGGCCATAGGCATCCGCCTTGACCACCGCGCCGGGCCGCGAGCCGGGGGCGAGCGCGGCAAGCGCCTTCCAGTTCGCCACCAGGGCGGCAAGGTCGATCGTCAATCCCATGGCTTCCGGGATGGCCGCGCCCGCCGCCCGCGTCAAGGGCGCCGTTCAGCGGGTTTAGCTGTTTTGCGGTCGCATCATCCCGCTAAGACCCTTGTTTGCAAACTTTCCCCTTTCCGCTTTGCGCCGCCTGCCGCTTTCCCTATTGTCCCGGCAGACATGACGGAGAGGCTTCATGAAGGACATTCCCGGACAGCTTGAAGAACTGCGGCACCAGGCGCGCATGGGCGGGGGGCAGCGCCGGATCGACGCGCAGCACGCCCGCGGCAAGCTGACCGCGCGCGAGCGGCTGGACATCCTTCTGGACGAAGGCTCGTTCGAAGAATTCGACATGTTCGTCCGCCACCGGTCCACCGATTTCGGGATGGAGGACGACCGCCCCTATGGCGACGGCGTCGTGACCGGCTGGGGCACGATCAACGGCCGCATGGTTTACGTGTTTTCGCAGGACTTCACGGTCTTCGGCGGCTCGCTGTCGGAAACCCATGCGCAGAAGATCTGCAAGATCATGGACATGGCGATGCAGAACGGCGCGCCGGTGATCGGGCTGAATGATTCCGGCGGCGCGCGGATCCAGGAAGGTGTCGCCTCTCTCGCGGGTTACGCGGATGTCTTCCAGCGCAACATCATGGCCTCGGGCGTGATCCCGCAGATCAGCGTCATCATGGGCCCCTGCGCGGGCGGCGCGGTCTATTCGCCGGCCATGACGGACTTCATCTTCATGGTGAAGGACACCTCCTACATGTTCGTGACCGGCCCGGACGTGGTCAAGACCGTCACCAACGAGGTCGTCACGGCCGAGCAACTGGGCGGAGCCTCGACCCATACGAAGAAATCCTCGGTCGCCGACGGCGCCTTCGAGGACGACGTCGAGGCGCTGTCGGAAATCCGGCGCCTGTTCGACTTCCTGCCGCTGTCCAACCGGGAAAAGGCCCCCACGCGCCCCTTCTTCGACGATCCCGCGCGCTTCGAGCCATCGCTGGACACGCTGATCCCCGAAAACCCCAACCAGCCCTACGACATGAAGGAGCTGATCGTGAAGATCGCCGATGAGGGCGACTTCTACGAGATCCAGCGCGACTTCGCGGGCAACATCCTCACCGGCTTCATCCGCATCGAGGGCCAGACGGTCGGCGTCGTGGCGAACCAGCCGATGGTGCTGGCCGGGGTGCTGGACATCGATTCCAGCCGCAAGGCCGCGCGCTTCGTGCGCTTCTGCGACGCCTTCAACATCCCGATCCTGACGCTGGTGGACGTGCCTGGCTTCCTGCCGGGCACCGCGCAGGAATACGGCGGCGTCATCAAGCACGGGGCGAAGCTTCTGTTCGCTTATGGCGAGGCAACGGTGCCCAAGGTCACGGTCATCACCCGCAAGGCATACGGCGGGGCCTATGACGTCATGGCATCGAAGCACCTGCGGGGCGATTTCAACTATGCCTGGCCCACGGCCGAGATCGCCGTGATGGGCGCCAAGGGCGCGGTCGAGATCCTGTATCGCAGCGAACTTGGCAGCCCCGAGAAGATCGCGGCGCGGACCAGCGACTACGAGGACCGCTTCGCCAATCCCTTCGTCGCTGCCGAAAAGGGCTTCATTGACGAGGTGATCCAGCCCCATTCGACCCGCAAGCGGGTGGCCCGCGCGCTGGCCTCGCTGCGGACCAAGCAACTGTCCAACCCTTGGAAGAAGCACGACAACATCCCGCTGTGACGCCATTGTCCGCCGCCCTTCTCTTTGCCACCACGGCGGCCGGCATGGCCGCGAACGGGGCCGAGCCACTGGTCCCGGTGCCTTCGGGCGCCGAGGTCTGGCTGCAGGAGGAACTGGCGGACAGCATCCCCGGCGTGGGGCCGGTGCATCGCTACCGTTTCGTCATGCCGTCGCTTGCGGCGCTGGTTCCCCCTTGGGACGAGGGAGAGATGGCAGCCGACCTGCCCCCCGAACTGCTGGACGAGACAGGGCCCGAGATGCCGCTGACGCCCGAGGAGCAGGCCGAACTGGACGCGGCGCTGGGCGAACTGGTGATCGAGATCATGCCAGAGGATGAGGGGATCTCGATTGCGCCCGCGATGCCCGACGAGGATGACAGCTTTCACGCGCCGCTTCCCTCGGAACTGTCTCCGCCCGACCCGGCCCTGCCGGATGGCGCCGAAGGAGAGACCGGGGATTTCGCACCGGGATCGGATGACCCCGCAGCCGGCGAGATCGCGCTTCCCGCAGCGCCCGACATCCTGATGCAGGACCCGCTGCACCGCGACATCCTCTGGCTCTGCGAACGCTTCGTCCTGCCGAGACTGGCGGGCGAGAGGCCAAGGCCGCGGCAGGTGGTGATCTCGATGGCCTCGGCGCCAAGCCCCTTCGGAAGCTTCGATCCCGAGATCGTGCAACTGTTTGAAGGCTTCTCGATCCCGAATGACCGGGATGCCTGTGTATGGGAGCCATTGTGACGCCGATGATTCATGACGCATCCGTGATCGAAATGCGCCGGAATGATGCAGTCCTGCCACAGGCAGGCGGGGAAGCCGCCTGCGCGGTCTGTCGGCCCCCTCCGGCAATCCGTAAGATGCCCGGACGGCCGCATGGTGCGGCCGGTTCAACGAGCAGTCGGGGCGTCAAGGCCCCACTTTACAGGAGCCTCTCATGTCCAAAAAGCTCGCTCTCGCGCTGGTTCTGGTCGGCGTCGTCTCGGCTTGCCAGCAGCAGCCCCAGCCCCAGCCCGTCCCGGCTGCGGTCGTCGTGGCGCCCGAACCCGTGTTCCAGGGCAAATTCGGCGCCAACTGACGCCATACGGCGCGGACCTGCGGGTCCGCGCATCCCCGACCTGCCCCGCAACCTCATCAATGGCGGGGTATCATGCTGAAGCATCGTGGTTTTCCCGGACGCCTGCCGTCCACGGACCACCAGTTCACCATTCGCCGCGCAAGCCCCAAGGGCGCGACCAAGCTGGTGGCGCGGGAACGGTATCGCGACCGTTCGGCCGGTGATCGGCGGGCTGACGCGGGCTTTCTGACCGCGCTGATCGAGCATTTCGGCGACGAACCGTTCGAGCGCGGCAATCTCGATGCCGGCCGCCTGTCCTGGCTGCTGGGGCGCGAGGTCGTGCCGGTCGGCAAGCTGGATCCCGCCAGCTATGAACAGTTGCTGCGCGTCGACCTGAAACGCGCCGAGGCCAACTTCCCCGAGCTTTTCGCCTCCGAGGCCAGCGAAAGTTTTCGCTGGGATGACGAGGACTTCGACGAGGAAGATGAATGATGCGCGGGATGATGCTTGTGCGTGCGCCATCACCCGCTTGTCAGTTTGATCCCGGTTTGCGGGATGTCATAGTGAGCGCGCACGCTAAGTCACTCGCCCGGAAACGGGCCACGAATACAGGCAGAATACCATGCAGAAATCCTTCCTCCTCCGCGTTTGCGGCGCAGTCCTGCTCGTCGGCAGCATCGCGGCCTGCCAGCCTGGCTATGGCACCGGCCTGTCGCCCGACGCGCAGCGTGCAGCCGGCGGCGCGGTCGCGGGTGCCGTCGTTGCCAAGGCGCTGGACGAGCGTGTCGCAACCGGCGCGCTGCTCGGCGGCGCCGCGGGTGCGCTGTGCGACGACGTGGGCGTCTGCGCCCCCTGATCGGAACCCTGATCTTCGGCTGGCGTTGATCGCCAGCCAGAACGGTTTCAACCTTCATCTGCCGGGTGCTGCATCGCAGGGGGACATCTCTGTTGCGATTGGCCCCGGCGTTCTGTTCCAGGATACCCCATGTCCAGAAAGCTTCTTCTTCTGGGTGGCCTCAGCGCGGCGCTGCTGGCCGGCTGCACCCAGAACATCCGACCGACCGACGCTGACCGCGCCATCATCGGCGCCGGCACCGGCTATGTCGTCCAGCAGGTCCGTGGCAAGGGCGGCAGCGACCGGTTGGCCGGCGCAGCGGTCGGCGCCTTGGGCGGCGCGCTCTGCGACGACGTCCGGCTCTGCCAGTAAGCTGACCCGCGCGCATCGCGCGCATTCCCACGCCGTTTCCGCCGTCCCGGTCTGATCGACCGGGGCGGCCTTTTCACATCCAGCGCCACCAAGGGACACGCATGTTCAAGAAGATCCTGATCGCCAACCGCGGAGAGATCGCCTGCCGCGTCATCAAGACCGCAAGGAAGATGGGGATCGCCACCGTCGCCGTCTATTCCGACGCCGACCGCAACGCGCTGCATGTCCGCATGGCCGACGAGGCGGTGCATATCGGCCCGCCGCCCGCGAACCAGTCCTATATCGTGATCGACAGGATCATGGAGGCCATCCGCCAGACCGGCGCCGAGGCGGTGCATCCCGGATATGGTTTCCTCAGCGAGAACAGGAACTTCGCAGCCGCTCTTGAGAAAGAGGGTGTGGTTTTCGTCGGCCCCCCTTCGCCCGCGATCGAGGCGATGGGCGACAAGATCACCTCGAAGAAGCTGGCGCAGGAGGCCGGGGTGTCCACGGTTCCCGGCTACATGGGCCTGATCGCGGATGCCGATGAGGCGGTACGGATTTCGTCCGAGATTGGCTACCCGGTGATGATCAAGGCCAGTGCCGGCGGCGGCGGCAAGGGGATGCGGATCGCCTGGACCGACGACGAGGCGCGCGAAGGCTTCGAGTCCTCGAAGAACGAGGCGGCGAGCAGCTTCGGCGACGACCGCATCTTCATCGAGAAGTTCGTGACCCAGCCGCGCCATATCGAGATTCAGGTGCTGGCCGACAAGCATGGCAACTGCGTCTACCTGCACGAACGCGAATGTTCGATCCAGCGCCGCAACCAGAAGGTCATCGAGGAAGCGCCCTCGCCCTTCCTCGACCCCGAGACGCGCCGCGCGATGGGCGAGCAGGCGGTGGCCTTGGCCAAGGCTGTGGGCTATACCTCGGCAGGCACGGTCGAGTTCATCGTGGACGCGAACAAGAACTTCTATTTCCTTGAAATGAATACACGCCTTCAGGTCGAGCATCCGGTGACCGAACTCATCACCGGCGTCGATCTTGTCGAGCAGATGATCCGCGTCGCGGCGGGCGAGCTTCTGCCCTTCACCCAGGACGATCTGAAGATCACCGGCTGGGCCATCGAAAGCCGCCTTTATGCCGAGGACCCTTACCGCAACTTCCTGCCCTCCATAGGGCGACTGACGCGCTATCGGCCCCCCGCCGAGACGGCGGCGGGTCCGCTGCTGGAAAACGACCGCTGGGTGCCCTCGAACCCCGGTGAACAGCCTCCGGCAGCCGAGACCGGCGTCCGCAATGATACCGGCGTCTACGAGGGCGGCGAGATCAGCATGTATTACGACCCGATGATCGCCAAGCTTTGCACCTGGGCGCCCGACCGCGCGCAGGCGATCGAGGCGATGCGCCGGGCGCTGGACGGCTTCGAGGTGGAAGGCATCGGCCACAACCTGCCCTTCCTGTCCGCGGTGATGGACCATCCC
The DNA here is from genome assembly GCF_030536915.1 of Paracoccus sp. (in: a-proteobacteria). Taxonomy (GTDB): domain Bacteria; phylum Pseudomonadota; class Alphaproteobacteria; order Rhodobacterales; family Rhodobacteraceae; genus Paracoccus. Next base: position 19,513 of record NZ_JAUNPC010000019.1, on the reverse strand, counting down.
CGCTTTGTCTCGGGCGACATCTCGACGGCTTTCATCGCCGAGGAATATCCCGAGGGGTTTCAGGGCGCGACCCTGCCCGATACCGAGCTTGAGCGCGTCGCCGCCGCCGCTGCCGCCATGCATCGCGTGGCCGAGATCCGCCGCACCCAGATCACCGGCCGGTTGGACAACCACGAACGGCGCGTGGGCGAGAACTGGGTCGTCAGCCTGAACGGGCAGGAGTTCCCGGTCCGTGTCCGCGCCGACAAGGGCGGCTCGACCGTCGAGGTGAATTGCCGCAGCCTGCGGGTGGAATCCGACTGGAAGCCGGGCATGTCGCTGGCGCGGCTGACCGTGGACGGCGAGCCGCTGGCGCTGAAGGTGGACAAGATCGCCGCCGGGATGCGCCTGCGGACGCGCGGCGCGGATCTCAAGGCCCATGTGCGCCGTCCCCGCACCGCCGAGCTGGCGCGGCTGATGCCGGAAAAGCTGCCACCCGACACCTCGAAGTTCCTGCTCTGCCCGATGCCGGGGCTTGTCGTCCGCATCAACGTGGCTGCCGGCGACGAGGTGCAGGAGGGCCAGGCGCTCGCCACCGTCGAGGCGATGAAGATGGAGAACATCCTGAGGGCCGAGCGCCGCGGCACCGTCAAGTCGGTCAACGCCGAGGCGGGGCAAAGCCTCAAGGTCGATGACGTCATCATGGAGTTCGAGTGATCCTTGGACCTGCGCGCGCTGTTCCTGAACGACCGCGTCGCCGCGGCCCTCGTCACCGCCCTTGTCGGCGGCGGCGTGGTGGCGGCCGGGTGGTTCTGGACGCACGCGCTGTCGCGCAGGCGGGACCGGCAGTTGCGGAACGAACGCGTGGCCGACATCCAGCGCGCGCTGCTGGCCGAGATCCGCGCCCATCTCGCCGCGCTCGAGAAGCACACGCCAAGCGACCAGGCCGCGCGCGAGAGGCTGGTGACACGGGTGACGGCAGGAGGTTATCTGCCGATCCTGCCCCATGAGGGAAATGACCGCATCTTCCGCGCCATCGTCGAAGACGTGCATATCCTGCCCGAATGGGCGATCGACCCCATGGTGCGCTATTACCGGCTGCTGGCGGTGGGCGCGGCGCTGTCGCAGGATATCCGCGCCACCGCAAAGGATCAGCCCGGTAGCGCGACCGAAATGATGCGTGATTATCTGATCCTGAGTGACGAAACACTGGCGACTGGACGCGAGGCCATGATCGTCCTGACGGCAAGCTTGGAAGGCGGAGGCGCCGCAGTCGCGGCGCTGCGCGCCGCGGCACAGCAGCGCGAAAGCGAACGCATCGCCAGTTCCCTGCCGGGAGAGCTCGCGCAGCTTCGGGAAGGACTCAGTAAGCGATCTTCGGACCCGAGAGGCCGGTGATGGGTGGGAGACCGATCACCGCCGCGATCTCGTTCGAGTTGCGGGCGTTCAGCAGCCGCTCGACCAGTTCATCGGTCGAGGCGGGCCGCTTGACCTGCCGAGGCGGCGGCGAAGCTTCGATCCTGCGCGGTGATGTTTCCCTGGCCATGGCCCTGCCCTGTCATATGCGATGCGGCAAAGCGCATCCGTCACGGATCAAGATAGGGGCGCCGCGCAGGTTCCGCAATGAAATCACGCGCAACGCCTATCGCCCGCCGCTTGCCCGCGTCTCGCTGCGCCGCACGGGGGTCTTGTCGATGGCGCGGCCGATCTCGCGCGTGTCCCAGGGAAAGGGCTTGCGGTCGATCACCGTGCCGTCGGTGTCCAGCACCATCAGGGAAAAGCCGCGCGGCCTGAACCGCTGCCGCCAGACCGAATCAGCCCCCGGATCGGTGTCGATGATGACGGTGACGCGCCGCCGCTCCATCGCCGCCGGGTCGCGGGCGAGCAGTTCCATCTGCGTGGCGAAAGCCGTGTCCTCGGGCGTGTCGGCAAAGACAAGGACGGGCCGTCGCTCGAACAGCAGCGCCTCGGGCGTGACGTCGCTTGCCGAACGGATGTCCATCTCGGCCTGCCCGGCTTGGCCTGCGGGCGCATCGGTTGCCTGCACCGCCGCTGTGGCGGGACGGGCGGGGGCGGCGCGCTCGACCCGCACGGGTTCGGGCGGGGGGGTCGGGGCGCCCATGGCAAGCGCCTGCGCGCCCGTCACGGCCAGCGCGAGGGCCGACATGTTCGACAGCAATATCTTCATGTTTCAGAATATAGCGACTGCGGTCGCATCGGAAAGGACCAAGAGATGACCCGGACCCCCGACCTCGATCAATGGCGCGCGCTGGCCTCGAAGGAACTCAAGGGCGCCGACCCCGACAGCCTGAACTGGGACACGCTGGAAGGCATCACCGTCAAGCCGCTGTATACCGAGGCGGATACGGCGGGGCTGGACCACATGGGCAGCCTGCCCGGCATCGCGCCCTTCACGCGCGGCCCGCGCGCGACGATGTATGCAGGCCGTCCCTGGACGATCCGGCAATATGCGGGCTTTTCGACGGCTGAGGAATCCAACGCCTTCTACCGCCGCAACCTCGCCGCCGGGCAGCAGGGCGTGTCGGTGGCCTTCGACCTGGCAACCCATCGCGGCTATGACAGCGACCATCCACGCGTGGAAGGCGACGTGGGCAAGGCGGGCGTGGCTATAGACTCGGTCGAGGACATGAAGGTGCTGTTCGACGGCATCCCGCTGGAGAAGGTGTCGGTGTCGATGACCATGAACGGCGCGGTGATCCCGATCCTCGCCAGCTTCATCGTCGCGGGCGAGGAACAGGGGCACGATCGCTCGGTTCTGTCGGGGACCATCCAGAACGACATCCTCAAGGAGTTCATGGTCCGCAACACCTACATCTATCCGCCCGAGCCCTCGATGCGGATCATCGCGGACATCATCGGCTACACCTCGCGCGAGATGCCCAAGTTCAACTCGATCTCGATTTCCGGCTATCACATGCAGGAAGCGGGCGCGAACCTGGTGCAGGAACTGGCCTACACGCTGGCCGACGGGCGGGAATATGTCCGCGCGGCGATCAACGCGGGCATGGACGTGGATGCCTTTGCCGGCAGGCTTAGCTTCTTCTTCGCCATCGGCATGAACTTCTTCATGGAGATCGCCAAGCTGCGCGCCGCCCGCCTGCTGTGGCACCGCATCATGACCGAGTTCGGGGCGAAGAAGACATCCTCGCTGATGCTGCGGACGCATTGCCAGACTTCAGGCGTGTCGTTGCAGGAGCAGGACCCCTACAACAACGTGATCCGCACCGCCTATGAGGCGATGAGCGCAGCCCTTGGCGGGACGCAATCGCTGCACACCAACGCGCTGGACGAGGCGATCGCGCTGCCAACCGACTTCTCGGCCCGGATCGCGCGGAACACCCAGCTGATCCTGCAGGAGGAAACGGGGATCACCCATGTCGTCGATCCGCTGGCGGGGTCGTATTACGTCGAGAGCCTGACGGCCGAACTGGCCGAGAAGGCTTGGGCCATCATCGAGGAAGTCGAGGGCATGGGCGGCATGACCAAGGCCGTGGCCTCGGGCCAGCCCAAGCTGCGGATCGAGGAAACGGCGGCGCGGCGGCAGGCCATGATCGACCGCGGCGAGGAAGTGATCGTCGGCGTCAACAAGTACCGCAAGGACAAGGAAGACCCGATCGACATCCTCGACATCGACAACATGGCCGTCCGCCGCAGCCAGATCGAGCGGCTGGAGCAGATCCGCGCCACCCGCGACCAGTCCGCCTGCGACCACGCCTTGGCCGAGGTGGAACGCCGCGCCCGCGAGGGCGGCAACCTGCTGGAAGCGGCCGTCGAGGCGGCACGTGCCCGTGCAACTGTGGGAGAGATCAGCATGGCGATGGAAAAGGTCTTCGGCCGCCACCGGGCCGAGGTGAAGACGCTCGCCGGCGTCTATGGCGCCGCCTACGAGGGCGACGAGGGCTTCGCGCAAATCCAGAAGGACGTCGAATCCTTTGCCGAGGAAGAGGGCCGCCGCCCGCGGATGCTGGTGGTCAAGATGGGCCAGGACGGCCATGACCGCGGCGCCAAGGTGATCGCCACGGCCTTCGCCGACATCGGATTCGACGTGGACGTGGGGCCGCTGTTCCAGACGCCCGAGGAGGCGGCGCAGGACGCCATCGACAACGACGTCCATATCGTCGGCATCTCCTCGCAGGCCGCCGGCCACAAGACGCTGGCGCCGAAGCTGATCGAGGCGCTGAAGGCGCAGGGCGCGGATGACATCATCGTCATCTGCGGCGGCGTGATCCCGCAGCAGGACTATGCCTTCCTGAAGGACGCGGGCGTCGCCGCCATCTTCGGGCCGGGAACCAACATTCCCCATGCCGCGCGCGAGATCCTCGACATCGTGCGAAGCCGGCGCCCGGCCTGAGGCCTGCGTTGCCGCCGCATCCAGGGGGCTGACTTCCTCCTGGCCGCTGCTGCGGCCTTCCTCGCTGCAAACGGTCCCCCGGACCTGTCAAGCGGGAGAACAGCCATCACGGCTGTTTTCCTGTCCGGCCACCCGGACCCCCCGAGGTATCTGAACCGGAAAGAAGCCTCCTTTTCCGCATCTTCTTTCTGGTCCTGAATACCCTAGGGTAAGGTCCCGAAGGGGCCGAGGGGAGAAGCCCCTTTCTTCCGCTTGCCCCTCTGCCCATGCCCGTGCCACGACTCGGGACCATGAGCGTCGTCAAACAGATCATCTGCATCAAGTGGGGCAGCAAGTTCGGTCCCGAATACGTCAACCGTCTGCGTGGAATGATCGCGCGGAACATCACCCCGCCCTTCCGGCTGATCTGCTTCACCGATGACGGCGCCGGGCTGCACCCTGATGTCGTGGTGCGGCCCCTGCCCGAGTTCGACTATGAGGCGCCAAGGAACACGCTGGGGAAATGGCCCAAGTCGCGGCTCTGGGGGGACTTGGGGGATATCACCGGAACGGTGCTGTTCCTCGACCTCGACGTGGTGATCGTCGGCAATCTGGATGATTTCTTCAGCTTCGGCGATCCCGACGACACGGTGCTGGCCACCAACCCGCAAAGCATCAAGCCCTTCGAGAAGCTGGGCCAGACCTCGGTCTATCGGATGCGGGTCGGCAAGCTCGCCCCCTTGCAGGAGATCTTCCGCGCCGACCCGCAGGGTATCGCCGACGAATACCGCTTCGAGCAGAGGTTCGTGACCCGCCGCGCGCCGGGGGGCGTCAGGTTCTGGCCCAAGGGCTGGGTTGTCCATTTCCGCGCCGATTGCGTCCCGGCCTTCCCCGCGCGCTACTGGTCCGCGCCGCGCATCCCGAAAGGGGCGCGCATCGTGATCTTCGCCGGCAGCCTCAACCCGCCGGACGCCATTGCCGGCCGGTGGAGCGAGAAGGACAGCCCGCGCCCTTCCTTAGACCATCTTCGCGCAGCTTTCGACGGCCGCCGGCGCGAAAGCCTCGGCCGCCACCTGCGGCACTATCTTCGTCCCACCGACTGGGTGGACCGGCTGTGGCGGGAATAGGAAACCAGCCGTGGCGCAGATGATCCGAAAGCTGGCAGACTATCCACCGGTCTGGCTGCTGGCCTTCGCGCTTCTCGCCTTTCTTGCGGGACGTATCCTGCCGATGCCCGGCCTCCCCACGGCAGGCTGGACGCTGGCGGTGCTGGGACTGGGACTGATGGCCGTCGCGGCCCTGACGATGATGCGCGCGGGCGCAACGGTCGATCCGACACGGCAACCGACCGCCTTGGTGACGCATGGGGTCTTTCGCCTGTCCCGGAACCCGATCTACCTGGGCGACGTGTTGATTCTGGCCGGGCTATGCCTTGCCTGGCAGCCATTCGCGGCGCTGATCCTCGTGCCCCTCTTTGTCCTGCTGATCGAACGACGCTTCATCCGGCAAGAAGAAGCATGGCTGCGACGCCGCGATGCCCAAGCCTTCGACCTGTGGGCCGCCCGCACCCGCCGCTGGTTGTAGGCCGGGCCACGTTGCCAAGCCCCGAGGCCCGCGCTAACACCCGGCGATGCCCTGCCCTTCATCAGACGAGGCCCTTCATGTCCGCCACCCCCGCGCCGCTGCGCCTTGGCATCGCCGGTCTGGGGACCGTCGGGATCGGGGTGGTCAAGATCATCCAGAAGCATCCCGATCTGATCGCGTTGCGCGCCGGGCGGCCGGTCGAGATCACCGCCATCTGCGCCCGCGACCGCACCCGCAACCGTGATGCCGACCTGTCGGGCTATGCCTGGGTTGACCGGGCGGCCGACCTCGCCCTGCGTGACGACGTGGACGTGGTGGTCGAACTGATCGGCGGAGAGAACGGCCCCGCGCGCGAGATGATCGAGCTGGCGCTGGACAGCGGCAAGGACGTCATCACCGCGAACAAGGCCCTTCTGGCCGTCCACGGGCACAAGCTGGCCGAGCGGGCCGAGGCCGCCGGCCGCACCATCCGCTTCGAGGCCGCCGTCGCAGGTGGCATTCCCGTCATCAAGACGCTGACCGAAAGCCTCGCCGGCAACCGCATCAGGCGTGTCATGGGCGTGATGAACGGCACCTGCAACTATATCCTGACCCGGATGCAGTCAGCCGGCCTGCCCTATGACACGGTGTTCGAGGAAGCGCGCCGCCTGGGCTATCTGGAAGCCGACCCGACGCTGGACGTGGGCGGGATCGACGCCAGCCACAAGCTCGCGATCCTCGCCTCGCTGGCCTTCGGCACCAAGGTGGCTTTCGATGGCGTCGAGATCGAGGGGATCGAGCGCGTTTCCATCGACGACATCAAGCGCGCCGCCGACATGGGCTATCGCATCAAGCTGCTGGGCGTGGCGCAGATGACGGCACGGGGGCTTGAACAGCGGATGTCGCCCTGCCTCGTGCCCTGCGACAGCCCGCTGGGGCAGCTGGAAGGCGGTACCAACATGGTGGTGATCGAGGGCGACTCGGTCGGCCAGATCGTGCTGCGCGGCGCGGGCGCGGGCGAAGGGCCGACGGCCAGCGCGGTCATGTCCGACATCGTGGAACTGGCGCGCGGGGTCCGTCTGCCGGTCTTCGGGCAGCCGGCGGCAACGCTCGCGTCGCCCCAGACCGCCCGGACGGCGGTGCCTGCCGCCTATTACCTGCGGCTGACGCTTTCCGACAAGCCGGGGGCGCTGGCCAAGGTGGCCTCGGTGCTGGGCGAGGCGGGGATCTCGATCGACCGGATGCGGCAGTATGGCCACGCCTCGGGCTCGGCCCCGGTGCTGATCGTCACCCACAAGACCACGCCCGAGGCGATCGACCACGCGATGGAGGCGCTGCCGCGCACGGGTGTCGTCGAAGGCGATCCCGTCGAGCTGCGGATCGAGGAAGTCTGACCCCTTAGCGGTCCGGCTCGCCCGGCACCGGCAGCAGGTGGCGCAGTCCTTGCGTCACATCCGTCCTGATCGCCAGCCGCAGCGCCGGCTCGTCCCCCGCCCGCAGCGCGGCAAGGATCATGCGGTGGTGCCGGGGCGCCTCGTTCCGGCGCATCCGCTGGTAGACGGCGCGCATGGTCGGCCCGAGCTGCAGCCAGATCGTTTCCAGCATCGCCAGCATCGCCGGCGCCTGCGCCCGCAGGTAGAGCGTGCGGTGGAATTCCAGATTGCTGCGGATGTATCCGACCGAGTCGTGGTTCTGCGCCGCCTCGCCGATGGCGGTGTTGATCGCCGCAAGCCGGTCGATCAGCGCAAGATGCGCGCGAGGAAGGGCGCGGCTGGCCAGTTCCGGCTCGATCAGCGCGCGCAGGGCGGCAAGCTCCTCGATCCGCTCGACCGACAGCGCCGGCGTGGACACGCGCCCCGAGGCCGACAGCGTCAGCGCACCTTCGGCCACCAGGCGGCGGACCGCTTCCCGCGCCGGGGTCATGCTGACACGTTCCTCGGCCGCGATGCCGCGCAGGGTCAGCGCCCGGCCGGGCGGCAGTTCGCCCAGCATGATCCGGCCTCGCAGGGCGCGATACAGCCGCTCATGCACGGCGGGCTGGGTTGTTGTCTGGGGACGCAGCGTCGTGACCATGCGCGTTTGTGATCACGTCGGGGCAGGCTGTCAATTTCCCTGATGCCGCGGATGCAGAAACGCGCCCATCGCATCTGCAAGGCGCCTGATCATCCTCTGCCGAAAATATCCGCCATGCAGACCTTATTCTGCCCGGAACCGCCAGGCGTGCAGGCTTGCGCCATTCTGCCGCAACCATGCCCTTGGCTGCGCGAACCCCGGATACAGGCGGGTGACCGTGGCCCAGAAGGCTGCCGAGTGATCCATATGCGCCAGATGCGCGACCTCATGGGCGGCGACGTAGTCCAGCACCTCGGGCGGCGCCATGGCCAGCCGCCAGGAATACATCAGCCGTCCCCCATGCGTGCAACTGCCCCAGCGCGAGCGGGTGTCGCGCAGCGTGATCGCGGCAAAGCGGCGGCCGAGGACTGCGGCATGGCGGTCGCTTGCCGCCGCAAGCCGCGCCTGCGCCAGCGTGCGAAGGAAGGCTCCCGCCGACACGGCGGCCGGGCGGCCCTTGGGCAGCAGCAGCAGCGCGTCCTCGACCCGCGGGGCGCGGACCTGCGCAGGGGTCAGGGTCAGCGGCCTTCCCTCGACCGGCAGTCCTATGCCGAACTCGATCACCTGTTGCGGTTCGATCCCGGCCAGGGCGCGCGAAAGCCAGTCGCGGCGGTCGTCCAGGAAGGCCAGCGCCTCTGCCCTGGGCAGGCGCGGCGGCAGGGTCAGCGTCACCGATCCGTCCCGCCGCGAGACGCGCAGCGTCATCCGCCGGGCGCGGGCCGTCCTACGCAGGCTGACCGTTGTTCCGTCCGCCAGAATCACCCTGCCGTCCAAGCGTCACCCCTGCGCTGTCCCGAAAGCCTTTGACACCTTCCATGCCCTGTGGCACGGGAGGCCGGATTTACCTGACCCTTGGCGAAAAGAGAACACCATGCCCAAAGAGGAATGGGGCACCAAGCGCCTTTGCCCCGCCTGCGGAAGCCGTTTCTACGACCTTCGCAACGATCCCATGACCTGCCCGGCCTGCAGCACCGAGTTCTCGGCCGAAAGCCTGACCAGCGCGCGCACCCGCTCGATGATTGCGGAAAAGGCCGCCGCGCGCGAGGCCGAAACGGATGACGTGATCGACGACGATCTGGACGATGCGGCGGAGGCGGGCGAACTGGACGACGACCTGCTGGACGAGGACGACGACGCCGACGTGTCGCTGGACGAGATCGCCGACGTGGCCGAGCCTGACGAGGACTGAGCAGCCCGGCATCGTGTCTCAGGGGGCCTTCGGCCCCCTTTTCTTTTGCCGTTCAGGAACTTGCGCCGAAGAACGAACAGAAGCTGCGAGGGCGATCTTTTTCGCTTGCACCCCTGCGCGACTGCCCATATACGACCCCCCACGCGGGCGGCGGACAACGCAGCCCGAGACCTCCGGTGGGGCCATAGCTCAGTTGGTAGAGCGCTTGAATGGCATTCAAGAGGTCAGGGGTTCGACTCCCCTTGGCTCCACCATCTTATCCCTTCACGACATGAACAGCGTGTCTGCCCCGCGACGTGCGGCTTCCGCATGACGGGGCTTGTCTACGCGGTCGCCGCGCTGGCCGAGATCGCGGGATGCTTTGCCTTCTGGGCCTGGCTGCGGCTGGGGAAAAGCTGGCTCTGGGCGCTGCCGGGAATGGCAAGCCTGTTGCTGTTCGCAGTCCTGCTGACTCGGGTGCCGTCGGATGCGGCAGGGCGGGCCTTTGCGGCCTATGGCGGCATCTACATCTGCGCCTCGCTCGGGTGGCTCTGGGCCGTCGAAGGGGTGCGGCCCGACCGCTGGGATGCGATCGGCGCCATCCTCTGCCTTGCCGGGGCGGCGGTGATCCTGTCCGGCCCGCGTGGCTGAGGGGGCCGCGTCCTTGCGGCCCCGCCCGTTTCAGCCCAGCGCCTGATCTAGATCGGCGATGATGTCCTGGGGGTCCTCGATGCCGATGGACAGGCGCACGAGGTCCGGCCCGGCACCGGCGGCGATCTGCTGTTCCTCGGTCAGCTGGCTGTGGGTGGTCGAGGCCGAATGGATCGCCAGCGTCCGCGCATCGCCCAGGTTCGCGACATGGCTGATCATCTTCAGCCGCCCGATCATGTCCACGCAGGCCTGGTAGCCACCCTTCAGCCGGATGGTGAACAGCGCCCCTGCCCCCTTCGGATAAAGCCGCTGCACGCGGTCCGACCAAGGCGAGGACGGCAGGCCCGCGTAGCTCACCTCCTCGACACGCGGATTGGCGTCCAGCCATTCGGCCACCTTCCGGGCGTTCTCGACATGGCGCTGCATCCGCAGGCCCAGCGTCTCGATCCCCATCAGGGTATAATGCGCGGCCTGCGGGTTCAGGGTCATGCCCAGATCGCGCAGCCCGATGGCGATGGAATGGAAGGTGAAGGCGGCCGGCCCGAAGGTCTCGTGGAACTTGAGGCCGTGATAGGCGGGCTCGGGCTGGGACAGCGACGGGAACTTGTCCGAGGCCGACCAGTCGAAGCGACCGGAATCGATAATCGCTCCACCCATCACCGTGCCGTTCCCGGTCAGGTACTTCGTCAGGCTATGGACGACCAGGGTCGCGCCCGCCTCGATCGGCCGGCAGAGCCACGGGGTCGCCAGCGTGTTGTCCACGATCAGCGGCACGCCCGCTTCGTCCGCGATCTGCGCCAGAGCGGGCAGGTCGGTCAGGTAGCCGCCGGGGTTGGAAATCGATTCGCAGAAGATCGCCCGCGTGTCCTCGTCGATGGCGGCGCGGACGGCGGCGGCATCCTCAAGATCGACAAACCGGCAGGACCAGCCGAAGCGGCGGATGGTCTGGCTGAACTGCGTGACGGTGCCGCCGTAAAGCCGGCTTGATGCGACGATGTTGCGCCCCGGCGCCATCAGCGGGAAAAGCGCCATGATCTGCGCCGCGTGCCCCGAGGAACAGCAGACCGCCCCGGCGCCGCCTTCCAGCGCGGCCACGCGGTTCTGCAGCGCGGCGATGGTGGGATTGGTCAGGCGGGAATAGATGTAGCCGACCTCCTTCAGCCCGAACAGTCGTGCGGCGTGCTCGGCATCGCGGAACTGGTAGGCAGTGGTCTGGTAGATCGGCACCTGCCGCGCCCCGGTGGCCGGGTCGGGCGCGGAACCCGCATGGATGGCCAGCGTGTCAAAGCCTTGCGGATGGTCGGTGTCAGGCATGGAACTTTCCCCTTTCGGTCGTCGCGCGAACGCTAGGCGCAGCGCGTCCGGCTGGCAATCGCCTGCGCGACGGGTTGAACCGGCGGCCTACAGGGGACAGATGTTGGGCAACGCTGAAAATGGAGATCCCCATGACCCGCCTGCCCCTTCGCGAGACCCTGATGCGCGACGCCGAGACCCCCGGCGCCGGTGTTTCGCTGGGGAACCTGCCGGAATGGGACCTGACCGACCTTTATGCCTCGCCCGACGCGCCGGAACTGGCCCGCGACCTGGAGCGGCTGGAGGCCGCCTGTGCCAGCTTCGCCGCCGATTACGAGGACAGGCTGGCCGGGCTGACACCCGCCGAGATGCTGGAATGCATCCAGCGCTATGAGGAGATCGACCTGATCGCCGGGCGGATCATGTCCTATGCGGGCCTGCGCTATTACCAGAACACCACCGACGCTGCCCGCGCCAAGAGCTTGGGCGACCTGCAGGCGAAGATCACCGACATGACGACTCCGCTGGTGTTCTTCAGTTTGGAATTCAACCGCATCCCCGATGACGTCTATGCCCAGACCTTCAGCGCGCCTTGCGGGCCGTCGCGCTACAAGCCGGTGTTCGACCGGATGCGGGCGATGCGTCCCTATCAGTTGTCGGATGAGCTTGAGAAGTTCCTGCACGACAACTCGGTCGTCGGCGCCGCCGCCTGGAACCGGTTGTTCGACGAGACCACTGCCGCGCTGACCTTCGACGTGGACGGCGAGGAACTGGGGCTGGAAGCCACGCTGAACCTGCTGACCGACCACGACCGTTCCCGCCGCGAGGCAGGGGCGAAGGCGCTGGCAGAGGTCTTCGGTGGGAACGTCAAGCTCTTCTCGCGCATCCACAACACGCTGGCCAAGGAAAAGGCTATCGAGGACAAGTGGCGCAAGATGCCGACGCCCCAGACCGGGCGGCACCTGTCGAACCATGTTGAACCCGAGGTCGTGGAGGCGCTGCGCGATGCCGTGGTCGCGGCCTATCCGCGCCTGTCGCACCGCTATTACCGGCTGAAGGCGAAATGGCTCGGCCTCGACAAGCTGCAGGTCTGGGACCGCAACGCGCCGCTGCCGCAGGAAAGCCCGCGTCTGGTCGGCTGGGACGAGGCGAGGGCGACGGTGCTGGACGCCTACGCCGGCTTCGACCCGGAACTGGCGGAACTGGCCAAGCCGTTCTTCGACAAGGGCTGGATCGACGCGGGCGTGAAGCCGGGCAAGTCGCCGGGCGCCTTCGCGCATCCGACCGTCACCGACGCGCATCCCTATGTGCTGCTGAACTATCTCGGCAAGCCGCGCGACGTGATGACGCTGGCGCATGAACTGGGCCACGGCGTCCACCAGCGGCTGGCGGCAGGTCAGGGCGAGCTGCTGTCTTCGACCCCGCTGACGCTGGCGGAAACCGCGTCGGTCTTCGGCGAGATGCTGACCTTCCGCGCCCTGCTGGTGAAGACCGAGGACCCGGCTCAGCGCAAGGCCCTGCTGGCGGGCAAGGTCGAGGACATGATCAACACGGTCGTCCGCCAGATCGCCTTCTACGACTTCGAATGCCGGTTGCACGCGGCCCGGGCGGAAGGGGAACTGACCCCCGACGACATCAACGCCATCTGGATGCAGGTCCAGCATGAGTCCCTCGGCGATGCCTTCGAATACATGCCGGGCTACGAGACCTTCTGGACCTACGTCCCGCATTTCGTCCATTCGCCCTTCTACGTCTACGCCTATGCCTTCGGCGACGGGCTGGTGAACGCGCTTTACGCGGCCTACGAGGCGCAGCCCGAGGGCTTCCAGGCCAAGTATTTCGACATGCTGCGCGCGGGCGGTTCCAAGCACCATTCCGAACTGCTGGCCCCCTTCGGGCTGGACGCGGCGGACCCGGCCTTCTGGGACAAGGGCCTGTCGATGATCGAGGGCTTCATCGACGAGCTTGAGGCGATGGAAGCCTGAGGCGGATGGCGCGCGATCCCTTCCGCCAGCGGCGCGGCCGCGGCATCCTGCGCGTCCTCTGGGTGCTTCTGGCGGTCGTGCTGCTGGGGGCGCTCGGGGTCGTGGTCTTCGGTCCGCGCATCGTGGCCGACCAGTTGAACCCGGTCACCGCGCGCAGCTCATGGCCGGTCTCGCCGCAGGCACAGGCGCTGCATGACCGGCTGGTCATCGGCGACCTGCACGCCGACGCGCTGCTATGGGACCGCGACCTGTCGCAGCGCCGCCCCGAGGGCCATGTGGACCTGCCGCGTCTGGATCAGGGCAATGTCGCCATCCAAGTCTTCACCGCCGTCACGAAAAGCCCCCGTGGCCAGAACTATGCCGAGAACGAGGCGCGAGCCCCGGACAACATCACGCCGCTGGTTATCGGCCAGCTTCGTCCCGTGCAGACCTGGTTCAGCCTCAAGGAGCGGGCGCTCGACCAGGCCGCCCGGCTGCGGCGTCTGGCAGAGGCCGAACCGGACAACCTGCGCCTGATCCGCCACCGTGACGATCTGGAATCGGTGCTGGCGGATCGCGCCGCCGGCAACCGGGTGATCGGCGCGATCCTGGGGATGGAGGGCGCGCATCCGCTGGAAGGCGACCTGACCAACCTCGCCGTGCTGGAGGGCGCGGGATACCGGCTGGTCGGGCTCACGCATTTCTTCGACAACGAACTCGGCGGCTCATTGCATGGGCAATCCCAGGCGGGGCTGACCGATTTCGGGCGCGAGGTGGTGGCCGAGGCCGTTCGTCGGGACATGGTGATCGACCTCGCGCATGCCTCGCCGCGAATGGTCCGCGACGTGCTGGCGATGCCGGGGGCGCGATCGATCATCAGCCATACCGGCGTGCATGGCACCTGCAACACGCCGCGGAATGTTCAGGACGAATTGCTGCAGGCAGTGGCAGCCAGCGGCGGGATCATCGGCATCGGCTTCTGGCCGGATGTGACCTGCAACGACAGCCCGGCGGGGATCGCCGCCAGCATCGCCGCCGCGATCGCGCTGGTGGGCGAGGATCACGTGGCGCTGGGCTCGGACTGGGACGGCTCGGTCGGCGTGCCCTTCGACGCGGCGGGGCTGCCCGCGCTGACGCAGGCGCTGATGGATCAGGGGCTGACCGAGGCGCAGATCGCCAAGGTCATGGGCGGCAACATGGTCCGCTATCTGCGCGAGGTGCTGCCGCGGGCCTGAACGGGCGGCGCTGCGCCTGATGGCGGTGCCGCATTGGGTATTTGAGCCAGAAAGAAGCCCGCAGGCGTCAGGCTTCAGCGTTGGATGATGTTGACATGGCCCATCTTGCGGCCGGCGCGGGCCTCTGATTTGCCGTAGAGGTGGATCTGGGTGTCGGGCTGACGAAGCAGGTCCGGCAGGCGGTCCATGTCGTGGCCGATCAGGTTCTCCATCACCACGTCGGCATGGCGCTTGCCGTCGCCGAGCGGCAGGCCCGCGACGGCGCGGATGTGCTGTTCGAACTGGTCAACGGCGCAGCCCGCTTGGGTCCAGTGGCCCGAGTTGTGGACACGGGGAGCGATCTCGTTGACGATGAGGCCCGAGGGCGTGACGAACAGCTCGACCCCCATGACGCCCACGTAGTCGAGCGCGGTGACGATGCGGCTGGCGGTCAGCACGGCGTCGGGGATCAGCCGCGCGGGCAGGCCGCAGGGCACGGTGGTGGTCCGCAGGATGCCCTCGCGGTGGACGTTCAGGCCGGGATCGTAGGCGGCCACGGCACCATCCTGTCCCCGCGCGACGATCACGCTGATCTCGGCGGTGAAATCGACGAAGCCTTCCAGCACCGAGGGCGCGTTCACCTGCGTCCATGCAGCGGCCGGGTCGTCACCCGCCGACAGGCGCACCTGGCCCTTGCCGTCATAGCCCATGCGCCGGGTCTTGAGGATGGCGCAGTCCTGCCCCTGCATCGCGGCGGCAAGATCCTCGGCCGAATCGACCGCCGCATAGGGCGCGAGTGCCAGGCCGAGGCCGCTCAGGAAGTCCTTTTCAGCCAGCCGGTCCTGGCTGACGGCCAGCGCGCGGCGGTTGGGGCGGATCGGGACAATGCTCTCGATCAGGTCCAGCGAGGCGGCGGGGACGTTCTCGAACTCGTAGGTGACGACATCGACCGAAGCGGCGAAGTCGCGCAGGGCGGTCTCGTCCTCGTAGGGGGCGGTCGTCAGGCGGTGGGCCACGTCCGCGGCAGGCGCGGCACCGGGTTCGTAGATGTGGCTGCGATAGCCGAGGCGGCTGGCCGCGACCGACAGCATCCGGCCCAGCTGGCCGCCGCCGAGGATGCCGATGGTGGCGCCGGGTTTCAGCGGGTCAGTCATCGGAAGGCTCCTCGGGGATGGATGCGGAAAGGGCCGCGCGCCAGTCGTCGAGCCGCTGCGCCAGCGCCTTGTCGGTGAGGGCGAGGATCGCGGCGGCCATCAGCCCGGCGTTGGCCGCGCCCGCCGCGCCGATCGCCATGGTGGCAACCGGAAAGCCCTTGGGCATCTGGACGATGGAATAAAGCGAATCGACCCCGTTCAGGGCGCGGGTCTGCACCGGGACGCCGATCACCGGGATACGCGTCTTGGACGCCATCATGCCCGGAAGATGCGCGGCCCCGCCTGCCCCGGCGATGATGACCTGAAGGCCGCGTTCCACCGCCGAGCGGCCATAGTCCCACAGGCGGTCGGGTGTGCGGTGGGCGCTGACAATGCGCGTCTCATGGGCGACGCCCAACTCGTCCAGAATCGCCGCCGCCTCTTTCATCGTCGCCCAGTCGGACTGGCTGCCCATGATGATGCCGACCGGAACCGCCATCCCTGCCCCCTGCTTGCGGAAAGTCCGCATCATACCGGCGGCGCGGGCGGGCGCAATCAGGCGATGATGTCGGGGGTCAGCTCGTCTTCCAGCCGGGCGATCTGGTCCTTCAGCGCCAGCTTCTGCCGCTTCATCCGGCCCAGTGTCAGGCTGCACACGACCCCGTCCGCGGCCATGGACCCGATCGCCTCGTCAAGCTCGCGGTGCTGGCGCCGCAGCCCGTCCAGCCGGGTGCGGGCCATCTCGTCATGCGACATCTCGTGCTGGTCGTTCATCGAATCGTCAGGCCTGCCGGGCGCGTGCAGGCGCGCTGCAGGATCATAGCCGCGGATTTTCGCTATGCTAAGCAAAACTTTGCACCCTCTTGCGAGAACCGGGCCGGGCGCACATATCATTGCCATGGCCGGGTCGCCGCAACGGGGCCGGGCCGAAGCAGTCGCTTGTTGACCGAGGACGCCGATGACCAAGATGACCCTGGGCACCCACCCCTACCTGCTGGGTTTCGACCAGCTTGAACGGCTGGCGGAACGTGCCGCCAAGGGGGCCGAGGGTTACCCGCCCTACAACATCGAGCATCGCGCCCCGGACGGCTTCCGCATCACCCTGGCCGTAGCCGGCTTCGCCGAGGACGACCTGTCGCTGACGGTCGAGGACCGGCAGCTGGTGATCCGGGGACGGCAGGCCGAGGGCGCGGATGACCGCGTCTTTTTGCACCGCGGCATCGCCGCCCGCGCCTTCCAGCGCAGTTTCGTGCTGGCCGAAGGGATCGAGGTCGAGGCTGCCGCGTTGGAAAACGGATTGCTTCATATCGACCTGCGGCGCGTGACACCGCAAAGCTTCGTCAAGACCATACCGATCAGCCGAAAGTGAAGGGGATCGCCATGAACATGAAACATGATTTTCCGATTGACGCCGACAACACCGTTTATGTCCGCCGCGTAACGATGGATAGCCTTCCCACCGAGGTGCGGATGCAGGCGCCCGAACTGGACGCGCTTTATGCCGTCCACGGGGTCGATGGTGAGCGCTTGGCGCTGGTGGCCGACCGCAGGTTGGCCTTTGCGCTGGCCCGCCAGAACGAATTGGTGCCTGTCAGCGTCCACTGAGCGGCTGCGGGACGCCGGCGGCAAGCCGGCGTTCCATGTCTCGGATCGCCTGCTCGACCTGCAGGCGGGCGCGGTATTTGGGGCGGCCCAGCAACCTTCCCAGAAAGACCTTGCGGCGCGTGTTCCATCCGGACAGGCGCCGTTTCCATCTTTGCCTGCCGAGGGGCGGCATCACCCCGGCAATGGCCGCGGCATAAGCTTCCCACACCCGGCCTAGGGGAACCCGGCCCGCCCAGGGCTTCAGCCCGACGACATAATGGATCACCGCAGGGTCGCGCGGCAGGTCGGCAAGCGTGCCGTAGGCCGCCGGATCGGCATAGGTGTTGAAGCGCGCGGGAAGATGCAGCGCCCGGCCCCGTGCGGCCAGGTTCAGGGCGCTCTGATCCTCGTTCCGCAAGGG
>NZ_JAUNPC010000019.1:0-1980 GCF_030536915.1 Paracoccus sp. (in: a-proteobacteria) | reverse complement strand
GGCATCAGCGAGGGGATCAGCAGCCGCAGATAGGTGCTGCGGGTCAGGTGGCCCCGCAGGATCGGCAGGTCGGCGAAATGGTCCGCGTCGATCTCGATCCGCCGGACGGGGATGCCCAGCCGCGCGCCCAGCGCGTCGATCCGGGCGCGGTTCCCGGCCGAGATGCCATTGTCCAGCACCGTCGCACTCAACCCCGGCGTATGGGCCGCCGCCGAGGCGATCAGCACCAGCACGCCGGGGACATAGTTGTCATCCGATCCGGTGACGAGATGCAGGCTCATGGCGCGTCCTCCCAGGCGCGGCGCAGCCAGCCGGTGTCGCCGATGCGGCGATACCAGCGCCCGCCCCGCCCGGCCAGCACATCCGCCATCTTGGGATTGCCCGCGAAAAGGACGATCCGGGCATCCGTCGGACAGGCCGGATCGCGCAGGTAGCTTGCCAGCCCCCGGCCCACGCAGGTGTTCTTGAAGCTGACGCACCAGCCCCGCGGCCAGTAGCCCAGCAGTCCCTGTTGCTGCAGGATGTTGCTGACCATCTGCTGCTCGTGTTCATAGCGGCGGGCGGCCGCCTGCGGGTCGGTGACATAGGTCTCGACGATCTCGGGATGGGCGCCGATCTCGTAGCGGAAGACCGAGGTGTTGCCGACCATGTGCAGGAAGCGGTCGCGCGAGCGGTTCAACCGCCGCAGGGGCTTGGGCCGGAACAGGTCGTCGTCGCGCAGGATCACGAAGCGGCCCGGATGGTCGAAGAACGGGCCGAGCGGCCCGACGATCACCAGATCGAGATCAAGAAACAGCGCCGTGCCGGAAAGCCCGAAAAGATCGGGGTTGAACAGGGCAAGCTTGCGCCAGCGCGTGTCCCGGTTGCCCGGCGGCATGTCGAGCGCGGGCAGCGGATGGGCCTCGATCCGGGGATCAAGCCCGGCTGCATCATCGGTGAAGCAGATGAAGCGGTGCGGCCGGTCCAAGTGCCGCCGCACCCCCGCCGCAAGGTTGTTCACATCCGCCGCGCCGTAAAGCGTGCCCCATTTCATAGAAAGGATCAGGACGGGCTGTGGCATCCGGGGCTCGGGGACGAAAACGCCCTCCGGGTTGGACCGGAGGGCGGCATCTTGTCAATGAGTCGATCAGTTCAGCCCGATCAGCCCCATCTGTTCCAGCTTCAGCAGCACCTGCTGGGCGGCGTAATCGACGTCCACCCCTTCGGTCTGGACGCGCAGTTCGGGCGTCGCGGGTTCCTCGTAGGGGTCCGAGATGCCGGTGAACTCCTTGATCTTGCCTTCGCGGGCCAGCTTGTAGAGCCCCTTGCGGTCGCGGCGCTCGCATTCCTCGAGGCTGGTGGCGACATGGACCTCGACGAAGGCGCCATACTGCTCGACCATCTCGCGCACCGCGCGGCGCGTGGCCGTGTAGGGTGCGATGGGCGCGCAGATGGCGATGCCGCCGTTCTTGGTGATCTCGGACGCGACATAGCCGATGCGCTTGATGTTGATGTCGCGGTGTTCCTTGGAAAAGCCCAGTTCGGACGACAGGTGCTTGCGGACCACATCGCCGTCCAGCAGCGTGACGGGACGGCCGCCCATCTCCATCAGCTTGACCATCAGCGCGTTGGCGATGGTGGACTTGCCGGACCCCGACAGCCCGGTGAAGAACACCGTGAAGCCCTGCTGGTCGCGCGGAGGCGAAGTGCGGCGAAGCTGGGTGACAACCTCGGGGAAGCTGAACCACTCGGGGATGTCCAGCCCCTCCCGCAGGCGGCGGCGCAGTTCCGTGCCCGAGATGTCGAGGATGGTCGCGCCCTCCTCGACCTCGTCGCGGGGTTCATATTGCGCGCGTTCCTGCACGTAGACCATCTGTTTGAAATCGACCATTTCGATGCCGATCTCGTCCTGGTGCTGCCGGAACAGGTCCTGCGCGGCATAGGGATCGTAGAAGTCCTGCCCCTGGCTGTTCTTGCCCGGCCCCGCATGGTCGCGGCCGA
>NZ_JAUNPC010000130.1 GCF_030536915.1 Paracoccus sp. (in: a-proteobacteria) | reverse complement strand
CGATCACCCGCTTCACAGGCACAAGAACCTTCATCGGTCCACTCCCTCTCGTATCAGCGTCATCCGTTGCTGCAACTGCATAACGGCCGTCGTCTATGGTTTACAGACCCAATATCGGCGCGAACAGCATCTTCGCACCGTCAACGGTCGGGCCTGCCCCCCCGAGAGGCACCGGGCACCCACAGGATGTCCCCCTCGCCGCCCCCGTTCGCGACCCGGGCCGCGACGAACAGCCAGTCGGACAGGCGGTTCAGGTACTTGACCGCAACCGGATTCGTGTCGCCGGCCTCGGCCAGTTCGGTCGTGCGCCGCTCGGCCCGGCGGGCGACCGTCCGGGCAAGGTGCAGATGCGCGGCCAGCACCGAGCCCCCGGGCAGGATGAAGCTGCGCAGCGCCGACAGGGGCGCGTTCATCGCGTCGATCTCGGCTTCCAGCCGGACCACCTGCTCCTGCACGATTCGCAGCACCGGATAGGGCGCCTCGGCGTCCCGGTCCATGTTCGGCCGCGCCAGATCGGCGCCGAGATCGAACAGCTCGTTCTGGATCACGCCCAAGCTGCCCGCCATCTCGTCCCCGGCATGCAGCCGGGCGAGACCGAGAGTCGCGTTCAGTTCGTCGACGGTGCCATAGGCCTCGACCCGCGGGTCGTGCTTGGCCACGCGCGAGCCGTCCGACAGGCCGGTGTCGCCCTTGTCGCCGGTCCGGGTGTAGATTCGATTGAGAACGACCATCAGTTGCCCCGCAGCCAGACATAAAGAAGGATCAGCGCCACCGCGATGGCTTGGGCGATGATCCGCCAGCGCATCATCCGGTTCCCATGCCTGCGGTTGAACTCTCCGCCACGGGCGAAGCCGCCGATGCCCACGGCAAGGATCACCGTGACCGCCAGGGCGGCCAGCGCCGCGAGGATGAAAAGGGGCTCGTCCCGCATGAGGTCGCCTTTCGCTGGGCGGACACTAGCTGCGCCGCGCGAACCAGTCCAGTGCGGCCGTGGACAGCAGCCTACGTCCCGCCGCCGCGATCTTCGTGGGCCGCGTCACCCGGTAGCGGGCGCGGGGCCTGTCGCTTTCCAGCGCCCGCCGGATCACGGCGCTGGTGGCCGAGGGCGGCAGTTCGAAGCGGTCCGGTCCCGAGGGCTGGTAAAGGCGCTTGAGCAGGCTGGCGCGGTATTGTTCGACGCGCGGGCTGCGTTCCCAGTCGATCCAGCGTTCGAAATGCGGGATCGAGTTGGCGCGGATGCGGCTGGTGATCGGGCCGGGCTCGACCAGGATCACGCGGATGGGGGTGTCCGACATCTCGATCCGCAGCACGTCGGTCAGGCCTTCCAGCGCGAACTTGCTGGCGACATAGGCCCCGCGCCAGGGGATGCCGACGAGGCCGAGGACGGAACTGACGTTGACGATGCGGCCCCGGCCCTGCTGCCGGAAATGCGGGATCAGGCGGCGGGTCAGGTCGTGGGTGCCGAACAGGTTGACCTCGAAGATCTCGCGCAACCCGCCGCGCGGCAGGTCCTCGACCGCGCCGGGCAGGGCGAAGGCCGCGTTGTTCACCAGCGCGTCAAGGGGGCCGTAGGTCAGCGCGGCCTCGGCGCAGGTTGCCACGCTGGCCTCGTCGCCGAGATCCAGAGGCAGCGCGATCATGCCCTCGGCCCGGCGGGCCTGTAGGTCCTCGGGGCGGCGACAGGTGGCGATGACGGTCCATCCGGCGCCGGCCATGTGGCGCGCGGCGTCAAGCCCGATGCCGGACGAACAGCCGGTGATGAGAACAGTCGGCAATCGTTTCAGCCCGGAAAGCTGTCCGACAGGCTGGCGGCGTGGACGAAGCCGATCTCTCCCGAAGGGTCGCGGATCTGGGTGAAGTTGCCGTGGCCGGCGTCGATCACCTCGACCACCGTGCCGAAGGGCAGGATCCGCAGCACCCCGGCACCGGGATCGGGGGCGGTCTTCATGGGCTGGTGATGGCGGCTGACATAATGCCTGTGCGCATCCGGCGCCTCGGGCGGAACCGTGACCAGGGTGCCCATGATCCCCATGACGCGCGCCGGATGCTGGGCACGGGTCTGCTCGCCGCTGGTCCCGAAAAGGGCAAGCAGAAGAAAGGTCGAGGTCAGGGCGATGGCGATCAGGCGGAACATGATGGGGGTATCTGAAAGCATTGCGGATGCAGTGAAACCGTTTTCAGTCTGGTTGCGTTCCATGCACTTGCGGCAAACCTGTCATGTTGCGTCTTCATGTTGCCCATCTGCCACGGCCCTGCTGCCACTGGACCGTCCTGCGGACCGGGCGTAGTTGGGCGGCATGACCAGGAAATCCGACATCCCCGACGCCCCCGATCCCGACAAGGGCACCATCTCGGAACCGCTGAGCCGCGCCATCGGCGAGCGTTACCTGACCTATGCGCTGTCCACCATCATGCACCGGGCGCTGCCGGATGCGCGGGACGGGCTGAAGCCGGTCCACCGCCGCATCCTTTACGCCATGCGCGAGTTGCGGCTGTCGCCGACCGGCGCCTTCCGCAAGTCGGCCAAGATTTCCGGCGACGTGATGGGGAACTATCACCCGCATGGCGACGGGGCGATCTATGACGCGATGGCCCGTTTGGCGCAGCCCTTCGTGATGCGCTATCCGCTGGTGGACGGGCAGGGGAACTTCGGCTCCATCGACGGCGACAGCCCCGCCGCCAGCCGCTATACCGAGGCCCGCCTGACGCTGGCCGCCGAGGCGCTGATGGAGGGGCTGGCCGAGGATGCGGTTGATTTCCGTCCCAACTATGACGGCACCCTGGAGGAACCGGTCGTGCTGCCCGCCGCCTTCCCGAACCTGCTGTGCAACGGCGCGAGCGGCATCGCCGTGGGGATGGCGACCAACATCCCGCCCCATAACCTGCACGAGGTCGTGGACGCCTGCCTGCATCTCATCAAGTCGCCGGACGCGCGCGACGAGACGCTGATGACGATCATGCCGGGGCCGGATTTCCCCACGGGCGGGGTGCTGGTCGAGGATGCGGCAACGTTGCGCGAGGCCTATCGCACCGGCCGCGGCAGCCTGCGCCTGCGCGCCCGCTGGGCCGTCGAGGATCTGGGCCGGGGGACGTGGCAGGTGGTCGTCACCGAGATCCCCTACATGGTCCAGAAGTCCAAGCTGATCGAGCGGCTGGCCGAACTGGTCCTAACCAAGAAAATCCCGATCCTCGCCGACGTGCGCGACGAATCGGCCGAGGACATCCGCATCGTGCTGGAGCCCCGCGCCCGCACCATCGATCCGGCGCAACTGATGGCCGCGCTGTTCCGGGTCAGCGACCTCGAGGTGCGTTTCGGCCTGAACATGAACGTGCTGATTGACGGGCGGGTGCCGAAGGTCTGTTCGCTGAAAGAGGTGCTGCGCGCCTTCCTGGACCACCGGCGCGAGGTGCTGCTGCGCCGGTCCGCCCACCGGCTGGAAAAGATCGCGGCGCGACTGGAGGTGCTGGACGGCTATATCATCGCCTACCTGAACCTTGACCGGGTGATCGAGATCATCCGCCATGAGGACGACCCGAAGGGCGTGATGATGGCCGAGTTCGGCCTGTCCGAGGCGCAGGTGGAAGCCATCCTGAACATGCGCCTGCGCGCCCTGCGCCGGCTGGAGGAGATCGAGTTGCGCGCCGAGCGCGACCGGCTGGCCGACGAGCGCGAAGGGCTGCTGGCGCTGGTGGCCGATCCTGCGCGCCAGTGGGCGAAGATCGCCGAGCAACTGCGCGAGGTGCGGGGGCTTTTCGGCAAGTCGAACCCGGCGGGCGTGCGGCGCACCGAGATCACGGCCTCGGAAGACGTGCAGCCCTTGGACATGGACGCGATGATCGAGCGCGAGCCGGTCACGGTGATCCTGTCCCGGATGGGCTGGATCAGGGCGATCAAGGGCCACCAGCCGCTGGATGCGGAGCTCAAGTTCCGCGACGGCGACGGCCCCTTCATGGCGCTGCACGCCGAGACCACCGACAAGCTGATGGTCTTCGGCGCGAACGGCCGCTTCTATACGCTGCCCACCAACAGCCTGCCCGGCGGGCGCGGGCTGGGAGAGCCGCTGCGCCTGATGATCGACCTGCCGAACGACGCGGCCGTGCTGGACATGTTCCCTTGGCGCGAGGACCAGCAGTTCCTGGTGGCGTCCAAGGCGGGCGACGGCTTCATCGTGAACGCGCCCGACATCCTCGCGCAGACCCGCGCCGGCAAGCAGGTGCTGAACGGCGAGGCGCTTCTGGTCCGCCGGATCGAGGGCGACCATCTCGCCGTGGTGGGCGACAACCGCAAGCTGCTGGTCTTCCCCTTGTCCGAACTGCCCGAGATGGCCCGCGGCAAGGGGGTGCGGATGCAGAAGTTCAAGGACGGCGGGCTGTCGGATGCGAAATGCATCACGCTGTCGGTGGGGCTGTCCTGGCTTGATCCCGCGGGCCGGACCCGCACCGAGGCCGACCTGACGGAATGGCTGGCCAAGCGCGGCACCACGGGACGCATGGCCCCGCGCGGCTTTCCCCGCGACAATCGGTTCAACTGAGACCGTTGATCGGCAGAGCCGCCCGAATGTCCTTCGGGCGGCTCTTTCATCACCTGTCTGCGGACCCGTCCCGGAAACCGGGGCGCGGTCTGAGGAGGGAAGCAAAGCCGCGATGCGGCTGCGCGATCAGGAATACAGGTTCTGCACCCCGACCTGCTCGTGGATCTGGTTCGTCGTCGCCCGGTCGATGCCCAGCGCATCGGCAAGGCTGTGCAGGTATTCCGCCTCTTCCCGGCTGTCGAAGTCGATCGCCATCAGCGACATCAGGTAGACCTGCGCCTCAAGGCCCTTGGGCACCTCGCGCGCCAGCGCCTGCGCGTCCACCGGGGCGGCCATCTGCTGGCGGATGAAGTCGCGGTCGGCGTCGTCGAGGTCGCCCAACTGGCCCAGCAGGCGCTCGCGCTCCGCCTCGTCGATGCGGCCGTCGGCCTTGGCGGCCTGGATCATCGCGCGCAGCATCAGCCCGGCGACCGCATTCTGTTCAGGGGTGGGGGCGACCTCGGGTTCATCCTGGCGGGCAACCGCGTCGTTGAAGACCTCGCCGAAGGTCGCGTCGTTGTTGGCCTGCGCCCCGCGCTGCGCCGGGCCGTTCAGGATGCCGCCCAGAAGTCCGCCCAGGCCCCCGGCCGCGGCCCCGCCGGCCAAGCCGCCGAGTGTCCCGCCGGAACCGCCACGCGCGCCGCCCGCGTTCCGTGTCAGGTTGTCGAGGATGCCCCCCAGTCCCCCGGACGCGCCCCCCGAGTTCGGCCCGCTATAGGGCCGCCCGGTGCCCGCGCCGCCCGAGCGGCCACCCAGCACCTGCCCCAGCAGGTCGTTCAATCCCCCTGATCCGCCCCGGCGCGAACCCGCGTTCATCAGGTCGCCGAGAATGCCGCCCCCGGTCCGGTGCGAGCCCTGCCCCGAGCGGGATTGCTGCTGCTGTTGCATCATGCTGCCAAGCCCCTTGGCCAGCATCACGCCCGCCGCGACACGGGCCAGGGATTTCATCAGGGACATCGGAACCTCCGGTAGGGACAGGACGCGGCACAGGGGGTGCCGCGGTTCGGGTTTTCCAACGTGGCCTCGGCAGGATGGTTCCGGGCCGGCCTGCGCGCCCCGCCTTGCTTTTCCGCCGACTCGCTTATATCTCGCGGCGATGTTTACGCGAGGGCGTCGTCCACCCGGCCGCCCGACGACCAGGAGACCACCATGGCAAAGGCAAAATTCGAACGGACGAAGCCGCACGTCAACATCGGGACGATCG
>NZ_JAUNPC010000206.1 GCF_030536915.1 Paracoccus sp. (in: a-proteobacteria) | reverse complement strand
CCCTTCGGGGCATGGTCTTGCGCCTGCTTTACCGGCGCAAAGGCGCATGAAAAATGCCTGCCGCGTTGCCACGGCAGGCATCGGTGTTCAGGTCGCCGGCCTCAGAAGAAGCCCAGCTTCGAGGGCGAGTAGCTGACCAGCATATTCTTGGTCTGCTGGTAGTGGTCCAGCATCATCTTGTGCGTCTCGCGCCCGATGCCCGACTGCTTGTAGCCGCCAAAGGCCGCGTGGGCCGGATAGGCGTGGTAATTGTTCACCCACACCCGGCCCGCCTTGATGCCGCGGCCCATGCGGTAGCAGGTGTTCGCATCGCGGCTCCACACGCCCGCGCCAAGGCCGTAGAGCGTGTCGTTCGCGATCTCCAGCGCCTCGGCCTCGGTCTTGAAGGTCGTGACCGACACCACGGGGCCGAAGATCTCCTCCTGGAAGACCCGCATCTTGTTGTTGCCCGAGAAGATCGTCGGCTTGATGTAGTAGCCCGAGGAGAGTTCCCCGCCCAGGTCCGCCACGTCGCCCCCGGTCAGGACCTCGGCGCCCTCGCCCCGGCCGATGTCGAAGTAGGAGCGGATCTTGTCGTGCTGCTCCTTGCTGGCCTGCGCGCCGATCATGGTGTCGTTTGCGCGCGGGTCGCCCTGCTTGATCGCCTCGACGCGCTTCACGGCCTTTTCCATGAACCGCTCGTAGATCGATTCCTGCACCAGCGCGCGGGACGGGCAGGTGCAGACCTCGCCCTGGTTCAGCGCGAACATGGCGAAGCCTTCCAGCGCCTTGTCGAGGAAGTCGTCATCCTCGCGCGCGACATCGGCGAAGAAGACGTTGGGCGACTTGCCGCCCAGTTCCAGCGTCACCGGGATCAGGTTCTCGGCGGCATATTGCATGATCAGCCGGCCGGTCGAGGTTTCGCCGGTGAAGGCGATCTTGGCGATCCGCTTGGACGAGGCCAGCGGCTTGCCCGCTTCCAGCCCGAAGCCGTTGACGACGTTCAGCACGCCGGGCGGCAGAAGGTCCGCGATCAGGTCCATCAGCACCATGATGCTGCCCGGCGTCTGCTCGGCGGGCTTCAGCACCACGCAGTTGCCGGCCGCCAGCGCGGGGGCCAGCTTCCACGAGGCCATGGTGATCGGGAAGTTCCACGGGATGATCTGGCCCACGACGCCCAGCGGCTCGTGGAAATGATAGGCGACCGTGTTGTCGTCGATCTGGGACAGCGAGCCTTCCTGCGCGCGCAGGACCCCCGCGAAATAGCGGAAGTGGTCGATCGACAGCGGGATGTCGGCGGCCATCGTCTCGCGGATGGGCTTGCCGTTGTCCCAGGTCTCGGCGGTGGCGAGCAGCTCGAGGTTCGCCTCCATCCGGTCGGCGATGTTCAGCAGGACCCGCGAGCGTTCCTGCGGGCTGGTGCGGCCCCAGGTGTCGGCGGCGGCGTGGGCTGCGTCCAGCGCGAGGTTGACGTCGGATTCGTCGGACCGGGCGATCTCGCTCATCTTCGCGCCGGTGATGGGCGTGGTGTTGTCGAAATAGCGGCCCGCGTTCGGCGCAACCCACTTGCCGCCGATGAAGTTGTCATAGCGCGCCGCAAAGGGCATGGCGCTGACGCCCTTGAATTCATGCGTCTGGTCGTTGGGCATGGTGTCTCCTCCCCAGGCTATGCCGCCCGGCTCCTCGTTTCCGGACGGCCATATCGTGCGAAACCGGGCGGAAGCGGTCAACTCGCGGGACGGATATCGTTCCGCCCGACTGTCTCAATTCCGGGACGCGCGCCTTCGGGCGCGATCCTTAGCCGGCCCATCCGCCGGTAAAGCGTGGCCCGCCCGACGCCCAGCGCGCGGGCGGCGGCGGTGACGTTACCTTCAACGCGGGCCAGCGCCCGGATCACGGCAGCGCGCTCGGCGCGGTCGAACCCGCCCTCGCCGCCCCCCGCC
>NZ_JAUNPC010000018.1:3775-42965 GCF_030536915.1 Paracoccus sp. (in: a-proteobacteria) | reverse complement strand
CGGTGATGGCCCCGTTGGCGGTGGCCCCCAGAACCTTGTTCAGGTCGGTGCCCCAGACGAAAAGGGCCGTTGCTGCCGTGACCAGATAGGCCACGAACATCGAGAGCTTGGCCGAGCGTTCCAGCACCACCAGCAGCAGGAACACCGTGGCGATGGGCAGCAGGGCCAGAATGAATATCAGGAAACCAGTCATCTTTCCTCCTCGTATGAACGGGGCCAGCCCCGCCGTCTTGTTGCTACAGTGGTTTCCCGGCACTTCCTCCCGTGCCGGGGGCTTTCAGAAGACCGGGTGCGGGCTCCCCGGCTCAGTATCGCTTTCTGGGCGGGATCAGGTCGGTGATCGTGCCCTCGGACATCTCGGCGGCGAAGTTGACCGTCTCGCTCAGTGCCGGGTGGGGACGGATGGTGTGGCCCAAGTCCGCCGCGTCTGCGCCGGTCGCGATCACCAGCGCCGCCGCGGCGATCGCTTCGCCCGCGTTCGGCCCGAAGATCGAGGCGCCGATCACCCGGTCATCGGCCTCGTCGAAGATGGCCCTGGTGATCCCTTCCGACCAGTCCGGCGACGTCGAGCGGCCCGAGGCGGCCCGGGGGAACACGCCCCTGCCGATCCTGCGGCCCCCGGTCCCGGCTGAGGTTTCGGCCGCGCCGACCCGGGCGGCTTCGGGGTCAGAGGCCTGATCCTCCATCATGTTTCCCGTGGCTGAAGGATTGTCAGGCGGATGCAGGGAATGGCGCAGGAGATGACAGGGCCTGCCGTGGAGGGGCGCAGCGGCGGCCGCTTCCCGCAGGCCGCCGCCACGTGTCGGGGCCGCCGGGGCGATGACGGTCATGGTCATTCTGCGCCGTCCTTTTGCCGAAACATGGTCCGAGCCTACGCAGAGCCTTTCCGCGTGCAAACGATTTCGTGATGGTGCGTTCTCTTGATCTGCTCCTCGCTCGTCCATGGAACGCGGTGCGGTGTCCGCTGCTGCGCAACAGCGCGGCCACGGCGTCCGGGGCGATGCGCGTCCAGCCTCAGGGCCTCCTTGCAGGCGAGGCCCGTGAAGCCGCGCTTCGGCAGGCCACAGGTATCCTGCTGGATATGATTGGCATCCTCCCGCTCCCTCTGACCGCCCCTCCCGGCGGGCGACAGTGGCCTGTCGCAAGAGGTCCATATTATTGTCCTCTTGCATCGGTCAAATGTTTTATCTCCTCTGTTGCACCGATGAGCGAGATTTCAGTAGCTCAAGCTGCTTTGAAGAGATCAGATGCAGAGACCGCTGTTGGTAATAAGCGTATGACATACGGGCGTTAACGCTCTGTGCCTTCTTGAACCTATTCTTCCGAGGTCAATATTATTTCCAGCCATACCCCCAAATAGCCTGACAGGGCAGACCGATGATCGCAGTGGATGTCTTCGAACCCATCGACCACGAATCGGTGGTTGAGGTGGTCGTTGGCAAGATCGAGACGATGATCGTGGACGGGGTGCTGAAGGGCGGCGCCCGCCTGCCGTCCGAGCGCGAGATGGCCGAGGCCTTCCATGTCTCGCGCCCGAAGCTGCGCGAAGCCCTGCAGGTCCTTGAAAGCCGCAATCTCGTGACGGTGCGCCACGGCGACGGCACCTATATCGCCGAGCTTACCGGGCGGGCGATGTCGCCCGCGATGCTGGCGCTTTATGCACGCCACGGCGAGGCGTTCCACGATTACCTGGAATATCGCTGCGAGCAGGAGGCCTTCGCGGCCCGCCTCGCCGCCCGGCGCGCGACCGCAGCCGACAAGGAACGGCTGTCCGCGATTCGGGACGAGCTTCGGGCCGCCTGGGACGCCCAGGATTGCGAGGCCGAGCGGGAGGCCGATTTCCGGCTGCACAGCGCGGTCGTGGACGCCAGCCACAACACCACACTGATCCACATGATGGCCTCGGTCTTCGACCTGACCCGGCGAGGCATCTTCTACAACCGCGACCTCTTGCGCAGCATCGACGGCACCGGCCGCAAGCTGCTGGACCAGCATCTCGGGATCATCTCGGCGATCGAGGCGGGCGATGCCGACCTGGCCGACAAGGCCGCCCGCGATCATCTGGACTTTGTCGGGCAGTCGATCCGCCTCGGCCGGGAAGCGCAGCGCCGCGAGCGCCGCGCCCGGATGCGGCTCAACTCGGCGGAGTGATCGCGGGGGGTGTCCCGCCTGGATGGTGCGGGTTCGGGTGAACCGCGCTGACAGCTTTCCTGCGGCAATGCGCCCGAGGAACGCGGGCGGATGAAAAGATGCCTTAGGGCGATCTTGCCCCGGGGCTATCCATAAACGGTTCGAGAGAGCAGGCGAACAATGCGCGGCTGCGCCGGCTGGTCGCCGATCCGGGCTTCGACAGGGAAATGCTTACGAAGGTGATCCGAAAAAAGATCTGGCCCTGGCCCGGTGTCGCAAGATGATCGACTTCGTTAGGACGGTGTCCCTGCTGTCCATCCGACAGGCGTGCCGGGCGGTGCCGGTGCCGCGCTCGACCTGCCATTGCGTCTTGAAGCGGCTGCCGCAGGACGTGCGGGCAAAGCGCATCCGCAAGCTGGCGGAGACCCATGTGCGCCATGGCTGCCGCCGCATTCACATCCTGCCGCAATCGGAACGGGCGGGCCGCTGCGGGGTTGACCGTGCGGCCGGCCTCGTGCGACCCGCAGGGGACGGCCATTGCCGAAACCCCCGTCCAGCCGAAAGACCATGCCCATGTCCCGTCCCGCCGCGCAGCGCCTGTCATTCTTTCTTCTGATGGGAGTGACGCTTTACGCCTCGCTTTTCGGCGCGGGCTGAGGGCGGAGCGATGGCGAAACGGTTCGGCGGCAAGTTTTCCCCGGGCGCAGGGCGCGGCGGTGACGGCGTCCCCGCCCGGCCAGCACCGGGCGAGGTGCGCCATCCGCATGAAGGCCGGACCAAGTGGATCACCTTCATGGCCTCGCCCTTCCTGCTGACGGCCTTCTTCCAGGGCGATCCGGTGGTGATGGCCACCAGCCTTGCGGGCTTCGGCATCACCGCGGGGGCGATGTGGATGACGCGCGAAGGGCTGCAGGCCGAGGCCGCCTATGACGCCCGCCGCGTGGCCCGCAGGCCCGCCATCCCCCGCAAGCTGTTCGGCGGCGTGCTGACCGGGCTGGGTCTGGCGGTCGGCTCGGCCGAGCCGGGCGCGTTGGGCGGCGCGCTGGCCATCGGCTTCACCGGCTCGATCCTTCACTGGCTGACCTTCGGCACCGACCCGATGGCCGACAAGGGGATGGAGGGCGTGGACAGCTTTCAGCAGGACCGCGCCGCCCGCATGGTGGACGAGGCCGAAAAGCACCTGGCCGGCATCACCGACGCGATCAAGCGGGTGGGCGACCGGCGGCT
Source organism: Paracoccus sp. (in: a-proteobacteria) (assembly GCF_030536915.1). Lineage (GTDB taxonomy): Bacteria > Pseudomonadota > Alphaproteobacteria > Rhodobacterales > Rhodobacteraceae > Paracoccus. Next base: position 39,608 of record NZ_JAUNPC010000018.1, on the reverse strand, counting down.
TGAGGCGCGGGTGGGGACGTTCGCCGCCACGGCGCGGAACCTCTTTGACCGGGTGGAACAGGACCCCGGCGCGCTGGCCGCGGCGCGGCGCTATCTGGGCGTCTACCTGATCGGCGCCCGCGACGCGACGGTGAAGTTCGCCGACCTCTACCAGCGGACCCGCGACGAGGGCGCCCGCCGCCAGTACGAGGCGCTGCTGGCCGATCTCGAATCCAGCTTCCAGGCGCTGCAGCAGCGGCTGCACCAGGGCGGCCGCACCGACATGGACATCGAGATCCAGGTGCTGCGCGACCGCCTTGCCCGCGAGGGCGTCCGTCCGCCCGAAACCGCGGCGCTGGAGGACCGCAGCGATCCGACCCTGGACGAGTTGTTCCGCATCCCCGAGAAGCAGCCCCGCCGGTAAACCCATGCCGCGCTTTGCGCTGAAGATCGAATATGACGGCGGCCCCTTTGCCGGCTGGCAGGCGCAGGCCGACCACCCTTCGGTGCAGGGCGAGGTCGAACGGGCCTTGGCGGCGCTGGACCCCGGCTTCCGCGCCGGTGCGCGGATCGCGGCGGCGGGACGGACGGACGCCGGGGTTCACGCGACTGGGCAGGTGGCCCATGCCGACCTGTCGCGCGACTGGGACCCCTTCCGGCTGGCCGAGGCGCTGAACTGGCATCTCAAGCCCGCGCCGGTCGCCGTGCTGGCCGTGGCGCCTGTCCCCGACGACTTCCACGCCCGCTTTTCGGCGCAGGGGCGGCGCTACCTGTTCCGGCTGCTGTCCCGCCGCGCGCCCGCAACGCATGACCGGGGGCGGGTCTGGCAAGTCGCCCACCCGCTCGACGCGGGGGCGATGCGGCAGGGCGCGGCGCATCTGGTCGGGCGGCATGACTTCACCACCTTCCGCTCGGCCATGTGCCAAGCGGCAAGCCCGGTGAAGACGCTGGACCGCATCGAGATCGAGGAGATCGCGTTGCCCCATGGCGCGGAATACCGTTTCCACCTGTGGGCGCGGTCCTTCCTGCACAACCAGGTCCGTTCCATCGTCGGCACGCTGGAGCGGGTGGGCGCGGGGGCTTGGGAACCCGGCAGGGTGCGCGAGGCGCTCGACGCCCGCGACCGAGCCGCCTGCGGGCCGGTCTGCCCGCCGCAGGGCCTGTATCTGGTGGGGGTGGACTACCCGGCGGACCCGTTCAGCGCCGCCGCTTCCAGCGCGGGATGATGACGGTCATCACCGTGTTGGCGATGATCCACAGGTCCAGTGCCAGCGTCCGGCGGCGCTGATAGATCATGTCCAGCCGCAGCTTGGTCGGCAGGCAGCGCCGGTAATAGGCCGCCTCGGTCGCCTGGGGCGAATGGCATCGGGCCATGATCCGGTCCTCATGCGCGTGATAGATCAGTGTGGCAAGGCCGGTGACGCCGGGCCGGGTCCGCAGCACCTCGGCATAGCGGCGGGGAAAGCGGTCCACGTATTCGCGCAAGGGGGGGCGGGGGCCGACAAAGCTCATGTCGCCGCGCAGGATGTTGAAAAGCTGCGGCAGCTCGTCGATCCGCGTCCGGCGCAGGAAGCAGCCGAGCCGCGTGATCCGCCAGGACTTGTAGGCGCCGGTCGCGCCTGCGTCCTTGTCCACGGCGGTCATGGTGCGGAACTTGATCAGCCGGAAGGACTGGCCCGGCGCCCGCATCCGTTCCGACAGGTAGAAGACCGGCCGCCCTTCGAAGACCAGCAGCAGCCCGGCGACCAGCAGCATCAGCACCGACAGCGGCACCAGCAGCAGAAGCGCCAGCCCGACATCGAACAGCCGCTTGCCCGGCGTCATCCCGATTCCGGGCAGGCGCGGGATGCCCGCCGAGGCGATCGCGCCGGCATTGCCCAGCGGGCCCGGCCCGTGAAACGGGGCAAGCCCGATCTTTTCGCTGTTCCAGTCGGGTTGGATCGTCACTCGCTCGGTCACCCTCGATCGGTTACGGTCGGGACTCTTTCCGGGCGTTAGCATAGTGGGGGTCCGATGCAAGTGCACGGCCGGCCCTTTTCCTGGGGGGTTGAGAAGCTGATGCAGTTTTGCGACTCTGGTTCGGCGGAATCTGGCCGAGCTGCCGAAGGAACGGGTAATGCGAAAGTTTCTGGTCGTGCTGGATGACAGCAAGGAATGCCTGAACGCGATCCGCTATGCCGCGCTCAGGGCCGCGAACACAGGGGGCGCGGTGCAGGTGCTGTCGGTGATCCCCGCCGAGGAAATCCAGCACGGCTTCGGGGTGGCCGATGTCATGCGGGCCGAGGCGCGCGAGCGGATCGAGGCGCAGTTCGAGGTCTTCGCCAAGTGGATGCGCGACCGTCCGGGGGTCGAACCGGAACTGGTGATCCGCGAGGGCGATCCCGGGGCCGAGCTGATCGCCCAGATCAGCGACGACGCCGCGATCGCCATTGTCGTGCTGGCCGCCGCCGCGGCCGGCAGCGGGCCGGGTCCACTGGTCACGCGGCTGATGCGCGAAATGGCCTCGCTGCCCTGTCCGCTGACCATCGTGCCCGGCGACATCTCGCGCGAGCGGCTGGAGCAGATCACCTGAGCCGCCGGTCCCCCCGGGCTTGACTTGGCCGGTCCCGGGACCATATCGGACGGGACCGAGGAGCATCCGATGTTCATTCAGACCGAAACCACCCCGAACCCCGCCACGCTGAAGTTCCTGCCCGGCGAAACCGTGCTGGGCAGCGGCACGGCCGATTTTCCCGATGCGGGTCGCGCGGCGGCAAGCCCGCTGGCGCAGCGCATCTTCGCCGTGCCGGGCGTCGCCGGCGTCTTCCTGGGCTCGGATTTCGTGACCGTTACCAAGTCCGACGCGGCGATCTGGGACCAGATCAAGCCCTCGATCCTAGGCGCGATCATGGACCATTACCAGTCGGGCGACACGGTGCTGGCCCAGTCCCAGGTTGCGGCTTCGGGCGGCCATGCCGCCCATGACGGCCCTGATGCGGAAATCGTGGGCCAGATCAAGGAACTGCTGGACACCCGCGTGCGGCCCGCCGTGGCGCAGGACGGCGGCGACATCACCTTCCACGGCTTCGACCGTGGCGTCGTCTACCTGCACATGCAGGGGGCCTGCGCGGGCTGCCCGTCCTCGACCCTGACGCTGAAGATGGGGATCGAGAACCTGCTGCGCCATTACATCCCCGAGGTCACCGAGGTTCGCCCCGTTGCCTGACGGCCTTCGGGTCCTGGGCTTCGACACGTCGGCCGCGCATTGCGCGGCCGCTGTCATTTGCGGCGACCGCGTGCTGGCCCAGCGCGTCGAGCCGATGACGAGGGGCCAGGCCGAGCGCCTGTTTCCGCTGCTCGAAGAGCTTCTGGCCGAGGCTGGCCTGTCCTGGCCCGACTTGGATGCCATCGGGGTGGGCGTCGGTCCGGGCAACTTCACCGGCATCCGCATCTCGGTCGCGGCGGCGCGCGGGCTGGCGCTGTCGCTGGGCATCCCCGCGCTGGGCGTCTCGGCGACCGAGGCCGCCGCCTGCGATGCGCTACGCCCCTGCCGGGCCGTGGTGCCGCTGCGGGGGGAGGAAGTGGTCTGGCAGGATTTCGGCCCCTGCGCCGATGTCCAGGCCATAGGGGATGCGGCAGGCCGGCCTGTCGCAGTCGACGGCCTGCCGGCTGCTGCGGCTGGTGCCGCCGGGACCGAGGACGGTGCCCGGACAGGGGCTTCAAGCGGCATGGATCATGCAGGCCCCTCCGACGCGGCTGCCGAGGTCATGCGCCGGGCCTGGAACCCCGGACAAGCCGAAAAGCCTGCCCTGCCGCCGCACCTCTCAGTCATGGCGAGATCATCAGGAACCCCGGACCGCGGTCCCCTGATGCGCGATGATGGCCTGCCGGATGGCGCTTCAGGCTTCGCTCCTGCGGAAGCAGGTAAGGGTGCCCCAACCCCGTCTCTCGCGGGATCGGCCGCCACTGACCAGCCGGGGAGCGCGCCTTCCACGCCTTGCCCACGCAGCGCCCCCCATGGCCCGGTGCTTTCCAGAAGCGGCCGGCTTCCGCCCGGCCTGCCTGCCTGCCTGCCGCGTCACCCGGTCGCGGTCGCAATCGCGCGGGTGGCGCTCGGGCGTATGGCAGCGATCGGCGGGATTTCGACCCAAGGCCATGTTCCCCGGCCGGCGCCGCTGTATCTTCGCCCGGCCGATGCCGCTCCGCCCCGTGACCCTCCGCCCATGATCCTGCGATGACCCCCCGCGAGCTTGCCGAGCTTCACGCCCGCTGCTTTGTCACGCCGCGGCCTTGGAACGAAGCCGAGTTCGCCGCCCTGCTTTCATCCGCCGCCTGCGTGCTGCATGAGACGGCGGGCGGCTTCCTTCTGGGCCGGATCGCAGGGGGTGAGGCCGAGCTTCTGACGCTTGCCGTCGATCCCGCCGCCCGCCGGGCCGGACGCGGGCGCGACCTGGTCCGCCGCTTTCAGGCGGCCTGCGCCGCGGCAGGCGCAGAGGCCGCGTTCCTCGAGGTTGCATCCGACAACGCCCCGGCGCTTGCGCTTTACCGGGCTTGCGGCTGGTCGCCCGCAGGACTGCGGCGAAACTATTATGCGCCCGGCATTGATGCGGTGGTCATGCGGCACCCGCTTTCAGGCTGACGGCCCGCCCCCCATCGGCGACAACGGCAGGTGGTGCCCCTGCCCGGGCCGGTCTTGCGGCATGGCGGATGCGGGCGAGGACGCAGGCGACTGCAGCCAGAATCTTCCTAAGGATGCTGCAAATCCCCCGGCGTTGTGTTGCCATTGCCTGAACCCTTTACCCTCTCCGCTCCGCCTTCCTGCGTTCCTGATCCTCCCTCAGTTGCTGCAGGCTGGACAGCGCCTCGGCGCGGCCGAAGGCGAGGGTGGCTACACGTCGAGCGACCTCAAGGCCGGGCTTCATCCGTGCCAGCGCGACCTCGGCACGTTGCGCCTGGCCGGTGCGATAAGCCACCATCGCCGTCGTCAGCCGCCACTGGTCCGGCCTGTCCGCACCGGGGGCGGCGATCGCCTCGGCCAGATCGGTGCGAAGGGCATCGACCTGACGCTGCATGGCCTCGGAATGGGCCCGATAGGCGGCATAGCGGCGCAGGTCCGCGTCCGCCTTGATGCGCGCCAGACGCGCGAGCGCGCCGAGTTGTCCGCTTTTGCCGCTCATGACATGTCCGCCCGGATCATCGGCCATCGCCTCGCATCAGCCTGGCCATTGGTGTCGCGCTCTCCGATCAGGCTGCCGCATCCGCCATATGCGGGCAGAGGCCGTCCATGTGCCGTGTCGCGCGGGCGGCCGGCACGAACCCGATCCGTGCCCTGCGCCACCGGAAACGAAGAGAGGGCAGGTGCTGACGAAATGCCGGCAGTGATCCGCACGGCCTGCGGCGGCGCTGCGTTGTGCCTGCCGTGCGGGAACTGGGGGCGCCTTGCGGCAGGACCAGTCATTTCGCAGCCCCTTCCAGATCGCCCCCGTATCCCCCGCGTGCCTTGGCGCGCATCGCTTCGGCAAAGCGGATGGCCGCGGCCACGGCGCCGAACTGGGCATGGGGGATCTCGTCCCCGATCCCCAGTGTCGCGTGCAGCGCGCGCGCGCAGGGGGGATCGGACCAGACCGGGACCCTGTGATCGCGGGCGCGCTGGCGGATGCGGGCCGCGACCTCGTCCACGCCCTTGGCAAGGCAGACCGGCGCCCGGCCGCTGCCGCGCTTCCATTCCAGGGCGACCGCGTAATGCGTCGGGTTCACGATCACCACATCCGCCCGTTCCACGTCCGCCAGCATCGAGCCGAGCGCGAGATCGACCGCCTTCTGCCGCCGCGCCGCCTTGAGATGGGGATCGCCCTCGCTGTCCTTGTGCTCGTCCTCGACCTCTTTCCGGGTCATCCGGTTGCGGCGGCGAAAGTCGAAATGCTTCCACAGCAGATCGACACCCGCGAAGACCAGCGCCACGGCCAGCGCCAGGATCAGGACCTGCCGGATCAGGACCGGCAGCGCCTGCGTCCAGGCGGTCGCGCCCATGCGGGCGGCCTGCACGATCGTCTCGCCCAAGGTGGCGAACAGCAGCGCGCCACCCGCGGCGACGCCGCCCAGCTTGGCAAGCGAGATGGCAAAGGTCACAAGCCCGGTCCTGCCGAACTTCTGGGCGGCATTCCTGAACGGGTCCACGCGCTTGAGATCGGGGGCAAGCCGCGAGGGCGTGAAGACCAGCCCGCGCTGGATCACCAGCCCCGCCAGGACCAGCACCGCCGGGACCAGCACCGTGCCGAGAACCGCGGCGACAGACAGAAGCCCCAGCGACCGGGCCAAGGCGTCGGAGCTTTCGGGCAGGGGTTCCCCGCCCAGGGTCCGCTGGGCCAAGCCAAGCCATGCGGGAATGACGGTCGCACCGGCCAGGATGAAGGCGCCCAGAAAGCCCAGATAGGCCAGCGCGGTCGCGACCTCGGCCGAGCGCGGAATGTCGCCCTTTTCGCGCGCGCGGCGAAGTTTCTGCTCGCTCGGCTCGTGCTGGCGGTCGTCCTTGTCCTCCTCGCTCATCGCAGGTCCGGCAGTTCAAGCGACAGCACGTTTCCGGCCCAGATCGACAGCAAGCCCGGCATCAGCAGTGCCAGCGCCGCAAGCGCCAGCAGGATCGCGGCAGGGGCGGCCACGAAGACCACCGGCATCGCAGGCATCACGCGGGCAACCACGCCCGAGAGCAACTGGAACAGCAGGCCGCCGAGGATGAAGGGCGAGGCAAGCAGCAGCGCCAGCGTGAAGCTGTGGGCGATCAGCCCGGGGAAAGCGGGCCAGAGCGCCCCGATCTCGGGCCAGAGCCCCGGCGGCTTCACCGCGAAGCTGTCAGTCAGGACCTGGCAGATCATCACCGGCAGGCCCATGGCCATCAGGACCGCCAGCCCCGCCATGTGCATGAGGTTGCCGATCGGATGCGGCGGCATGTCATCCGAGATCCCCAGCAGCGCCGACATCGAGGCGCTTTGCGCCAGCGTCGTCGAGGCCACGTCCAGCGCCATCGCCACGACCCGCACCATCAGCCCGAGGACCAGCCCCGAGACGATCTCGGCGGCCATGAGCGCCGCGAGCTGCAGCGGCAAGGGCGGGGGCATGGGCCGGGCGGCCCCGGCGTAAAGCGGTGCCAGCGACATCGCCGCGGCGACCCGCACCCGGATCGGCAGGAACCGCTCGCCGATCCCCGGCATCGCCAGCAGGCAGGCCTGGATGCGGGCATAAACCAGCAGCAGGGGCGTCAGCCAGAGAAGAAGCTCAGGCGTCATGGCTCGACCGTGCCGACCAGCCGGATCCGCGCCTGCGGATCGACCTCGTCGATGCCCAGGACCGGCCAGGAAAGTCCCGCGCCCTTCGCCATCGCCCGGATCAGCCGGCGGCGGTGGTCGGGAACGACCAGCGCGGGTTGCGCCTCGGGCGGCAGGCTGGCTGCGGCGAGGCGCAGCTTTTCCGTCAGCCGCTGGATCAGCGGGGGGGTGATCGCCCCGGGGGCGCGGCCCGGTTCGGCCTCGGCGCGCAGGAACTCGGATTCCCATCCCGGATGCAGTTGCATGACGTCAAGCTGCCCGTCGGGGTCGGCCAGCGCCTCGGTGATCTGGCCGCGCAGGCGGCGGCGGACGAACTCGGCCGCGATCTCGGGGTCGGGCGAGCGGCTTTCGTGGATGCCTTCCACGATCAGCGCGAGGTTGCGGATCGAGATGCGGTCCTCCAGCAGCAGGCGCAGAACCGCCAGCAACTGCTCGGGCGCGACCTTGTCGGGGATCATGCTGTCAAAGACGCGCTGGTAGGCCTGCGCCCGCGTCTCGTCCGACAGCGCGCGCAGTTCCTGCATCAGCCGCTGCAGCGAGCCGAGCGTCAGCAGCGCCGGCATCTGCGCCTTGACGGTTTCCATCAGGTGGGTGGACAGCACCTCCATCGGCGTCACCACGCTGGCGCCGGAAATTGCGGCCTCGTCCTGGCGCGACGGGTCGATCCAGCGGGCGGGGCTGTCATAGACGGGCTCACGCGTGCGTTCGCCGGGGATATGGGCCAGCAGGTCCTCGGACCCCAGCGCGAGGATCTGGTGCGGGTTCAGCCGCCCGCGCGCCCGGACGACGCCGTGGATGCGGATGACATATTCGCCGGGCGCGCCGCCGATGGCGTCGGTGATCCGCACCTCGGGCAGGATGATGCCATAGCTGCGGGCGATATGGATGCGCAGGTTGTTGATGCGCCCGCCGAGGCCGCGCGTGGGGTCCAGCGCCGCCGCGATCAGGTCGGCGCCGATTTCCACGCAGATCTCGTCGGTATCCAGCACGTCGCCGATCCGCGGCCTTGCGGGTGCCGCAGAGGCCGCGTCCCTCGTCTCCTCGGGCGCGGCGGCTGGGCGGGTGGCGTTGCGCCAGGCGAACCATGCGGCGATTCCGGCAATCGCCAGGAAGATCAGCGTCGGCATCCCCGGCACGAAGGCCAGCACCGCCATGCCCGCGGCCGCGAGCGCTGGCGCGTGCCAGCCCTGCGCGACCTGCTGCGACAGCAGGTCGGCCGTCGACTCGGTCGAGCCTCCGCGCGAGAGCAGCAGCGCCGCCGCCATCGAGGTGATGAGCGCGGGCACCTGCGTCACCAGCCCGTCGCCGATGGTCAGTTGCGAATAGGTCGCAAGCGCCTCGCCCGCCGGCATCCCGTGGGAAATCAGCCCGACGCCCAGGCCCACGAAGAAGTTGACGGCGGTGATCAGCAGCCCGGCGATGGCGTCGCCCTTGACGAACTTGGACGCGCCATCGAGCGAGCCGTAGAAGCTGATTTCCCGCCCGTCCTGCGCCCGGCGGCGCTTGGCCTCCTCATGGGTGATCGCGCCCGAGTTCAGGTCGCCATCGATGGCCAGCTGCTTGCCCGGTAGCGAATCGAGCGCGAAGCGGGCCGAGACCTCGGCCATTCGCCCCGAGCCCTTGGTGATCACCATGAAGTTCACGATCGAGATCACGGCAAAGACCGTGATCCCGACCATCAGCGAGCCGCCCGCAACGAATTGCGCGAATCCGCTGATGACCTCGCCCGCCGCATCCGGGCCGGTGTGGCCCTCGGTCAGGATCAGCCGGGTCGAGGAGACATTCAGCGACAGCCGGATCAGCAGCGAGATCAGCAGCATCACCGGGAAGGCCTGGAAGTCGGTGGGCTTGTGGACGACGCTCGCCATCACCAGGATCAGCATCGAGGTGGCAATCGATAAGGCGATCCCCACGTCCAGCAGCGCGGCCGGGATCGGGATCACCATCGACATCACCACCAGCACCAGCGCGCCGGTAATGGCGAGCGGCCTTGCCGAGGCGGAGAGGCTTTCGCCCACGGGCGCGACCGCGGTCATGGCGCGTCTCCGGCGGGGGCGATGACCCAATCCACCGGCATCACCACGTCGGCAAGAAAGCCCGCGCGGCGCAGGTGGACGATGACCAGCAGCCGCTGGTCGGGGGGCAGGGCCTGAAGATGGACGGGGAAGTCCGGCGCAAGCTCCTCTCCGGCCAGTAGCCTGTCGGTCGCGTCATCGATGAAGGCGCTCGCGGCGGGGCTGAGCGCCTGGGCCGCGGCAAGGGCGAGAGCGGCCAGCATCACGCGGCCTTCCTCATGTCGCGCAGCGCGGTCTCGACCTCGGCGAAGCTGGGGCGCAGGTGCTCGGGCGCGGCCTGGCGGCCGACCTCGACGCAAAGGTTGGTGGCATGCTGGTGCAGTCCCGCGATCAGCACGGACTTGATGACCTCGTAGAAGGCCAGGTCCTGCTTCATCACGGCCGCCAGTCGCTGCGCCAAGGGCGCGACCAGCCCGTAGGCGAGGAAGACGCCGAGGAAGGTGCCGACCAGCGCGCCGCCGATCATGCCGCCCAGCACTTCGGGTGGCTGGTCGATCGAGGACATCGTCTTGATGACGCCCAGCACCGCCGCGACGATCCCCAGCGCGGGCAGGGCGTCGGCCATGTTCTGCAGTGCGTGGGGGACATGCATCGCCTCCTCCTTCATCAGGTTGAGCCGCCGCGTCAGCATGTCCTCGACCTGGTAGGGGTCGTCATAGTTGAGGCTCGCCGAGCGCATCGTGTCCGTGATCAGCGAGACGGCGTCCTCGTCCTTGAGGATTTTCGGATAGGCTTGGAAGATCGGGGAGTCCCCGGGCGCCTCGATGTGCTGCTCCAGTTCGATCGGGTTGGCGCGGGCGATCTTGAGAAGCTGGAACAGCAGGCACAGCATCTGGGTATTGTCGGCCTCGTGCCAGCGCGCGCCCTTGAAGGCGCGGATGATGCCGGGGACCGTGTGCTTCAGCACCCCGCTGTCGTTCGACAGCAGGTACGATCCCACCGCCGCGCCGCCGATCATCATCATCTCGAAGGGCAGCGAATGGGTGATCACCGCCATCTTGCCGCCGGCCAGCATGTAGCCGCCGAAGACCATGGCGAAGGTGAGGACGATGCCGATGATGCCGAACATCTCAGTCTCCGGTCAGGCGGGGGCCGCCCATGTGGGCGGTCAGGATGGCGGCATGGCCGGGATCGATCCGGGCGATGATGCGCGCGCCTGCGTCGGGCTGGACGCGGGTCAGGATCTCGGCCGCGAAATCGGGGGGCAGGGCCGCGAGGATCGTCGCGGCCTCGGCGGGCTTCATCGCGTCATAGACGGCGATCAGCCGCTCGATCCCCTCGGTCCGGCCCGCGTTCCGGCCCTCGCGGGTCTCGCCCAGCGCGGCCTTGGCCTTCTTCAGCGCGGCCAGCCGCGTGGTGATCTGCGCCTCGGTTGCCGCCAGTTCGCGCTTACGACGTTCGAGGTCCGCAAGCGCCCGCTCCACCGCGATCCCGCGCAGCCGCAGCGTTTCGGCCAGCGCCACCGCCTCTGGCACATCGGTGCAGCCGTCCAGCAGTGGCGTGACGGCCGCCTCGGCGGAAAGCGCGCGGGCCAGCCGGTCCCCTTGCGCGATGGCGAGGCCCGCGACAAGCGCGATGGCGCCGCCCATCCAGAACAGGCGATCAGGCATCCTCGGCCTCCTTCATGCGGCGCCGCCGGACGGGCCGGCGCGCCGCCGCCTGCGGCATGAACTGCTGTTGCAGCGCCCAGTAGGCGCGTTCGGACTTGGCCTTCTCGATCTCGCGCGCGAGTCCGTCCGAGGCGGTGGCCGCCCCCGCCTGCGCCGCGGCCAGCGCGGCTTCCAGCCGAGCGATCTCGGCCGCCATCACGGCGATGGCGCCGCCGAGGCCGGTTTCGAGGTCGTTGAGCTTGCGCAGCCGGCGCGCCAGCAGGTGGCAGTAGCCCGCCACCGTCAGCGCCGCCACGACCAGTGCGGCCTGAAGGATCATGGGAATCGTCATTGGATGCGGAACTCGGTGATGAGAAGGTCGCGGACCGCGGCTTCGCCCAGGATGAAGCCGGTGCGGGTGGCGAGTTCGCCGCGCACGATTTCGAGGATGCCGCGGCGGCTGAAGGCGCTGGCGTCGATCTGGGACAGAAAGCCGTTGTAGCTGTCGAGGATGCGCGGCATCAGCAGCCGCGCCTGTTCCAGCGCGCCCGGCTCGACCTCGATGATCACCGACAGCGCCAGCGTCTGCGTCCGCTCGCCGGGGATGGTCAGCACGATGCGGGGCACGTCGAGGAAGGTGGCGGCGGGCGGTGAGGGCACGGCCTCGCCGGCAGGCTCAGGGGAGTGCAGCAGCGACAGCGGCGACCAGAGGCCGGTGAATGTTGTCCCCAGTCCCGCCGCCAGCGCCACGACCGGCAGCGCCAGCGGCAGCAGCCGGCGCAGCAGCGGCCTGGCCGGGGTTTGGGGCGATGCGCTGATGTCGGTCATCTGATTCTCCGTCCTCTCGGGACCGGATTACCAGCCATGGGCTAACCGATTCTTAATGCCCGCCATGCCATGACGATTCCCGTCGGACCGAGAACGATTCGAAAGGGTATCGCGGGATGCAGAAGCTTGCCGAATACTGGGGCGAACGCAGCAGCAGCCAGAAGCAGTTGATCGCGGCGGCGTTCCTGCTGACCTTCCTGGCCGTCGGCGCCTTCGCCTTGCTGGCGAACCGCACGCCCATGGCGCTGCTTTATTCCGGCCTCGACCCGGCGCGGGCGGGCGAGGTGATGGCGGAACTCGACAAGACCGGGGTGCCGTCCGAGATCCGGGGGGACGCGATCTGGGTCGATGCGGCGGAACGCGACCGGCTGCGGCTGACGCTGGCGGGGATGGGGCTGCCTGCGGCGGGCGGCGCGGGCTACGAGATCCTCGACGGGATGTCGGGCTTCGGCACGACCTCGCAGATGTTCGATGCGGCCTATTGGCGGGCCAAGGAAGGCGAACTGGCCCGCACGATCCTGACCGTGCCCGGCGTCAAGGCGGCGCGGGTCCATCTGGCGCCGCCCGCCACGCGCGGCTATCGCCGGGACGCGGGCGGGGCGGCCTCGGTGACGGTGACGATGGGCGGCGGCGGCCTCGACGCCAAGCAGGCGCGGTCGCTGCAGTTCCTGGTGTCCTCGGCGGTGCCCGGGCTCGACCCCGAGCGGGTGAAGGTCATCGACAGCGCCCGCGGCATCGTCTCGACCGGAGAGGAGACCGTCGCCGCCGACCGCGCCGCCGAGATGAAGCGCAATGTGGAACGCATCCTCGAACCCCATGTCGGCCCCGGCAATGCCATCGTGGAACTGAACCTCGACCTCGTGACCGAGACCGAGCAGCTGTCGGAACAGACCTTCGACCCGAATGGCCGCGCCCTTGTCTCGCAGGAGAACGAGGAGACCACCGACCAGTCCACCAACAGCGAGCAGGGCGCGGTGACGGCCTCGTCGAACCTGCCGGAAGGCACCGGCGCGCAGGGTGAGCAGAGCCGCTCGACCAGTTCCGAGACGCGGCAGCGGCAGAACTATGAGGTCAGCCGGATCACGCGCGAGATACTGCGCGCGCCGGGCGCCACGCGGCGGCTGACGGTGGCGGTACTGGTGAACGGGACCCCGCAGCGCGCCGCCGACGGGACGGAAGCCATCCTGCCCCGCAGCGAGGTCGAGCTTGAGGCGCTGCGCGAACTCGTGGCCTCGGCGGTCGGCTTCGACGAGGCGCGGGGCGACGTCATCACCGTCAAATCGCTGCCCTTCTCGGCGATGGGAACCGAAGGCACACTGGCCGAGCCGGGCGGCATCCTTTCGCGGCTGGCGCTGAACGACCTCGCGCGGCTGGCGCTGATCGGCTTCTTCGCGCTGGCGGTCGCGATGGTGGTGATGCGGCCGATCCTGCGGTCGCGGACGGCGGCCGCCAGCCCGCTGCTGGATGCCTCGGGGGCCGCCTCGGGCGAGGTTCTGCCCCCGGCGCTCGCGTCCGCGATGATGGCTGAAGGCGCCACGACGCTGCCGAGCCTTTCGACCGCGCAGCCCGAGGTCGAACTGATGCCCCCTGCCGCCCTCGCCGATCCGGTTGCCCGGCTGCGCGACCTGATGCGTGAGCGGCGCGAGGAAAGCGTCCGCATCCTTTCCGGCTGGATCGCCCAGAAGGAAGAGGCATGATGGGCGCGGTTCTGCAACTCGAGCGTTTCGACCGCGAGCCGGTTGAGCCTCTGCCCGCGGTCTTCGCGCAAGCCGATCTGGACGTGGCCTTCGCGCGCGGCCTTGACGAGGGGCGGCGGCTGGCCGAGGCCCGGCAGGTGGCTGCGCTGCGTGACGCCGTTGATGGCCTTTCCCGGCGTCTTGACGCCGAGCAGGCGGCGCGCGGCGCGGGGGACGCAACCGAGGTGAAAAGGATCGCCCCGCTGATCGAGGCGCTGCTGGACGGGGTGATCCCGGCCGTCGCGCGCGCCCGGCTGCAGGGCGCGCTGCTGAAGGAGATGCTGCAGCTTTCCTCGGCCGTTCCGTCGCTGACCGCCCGCATCCGCTGTGGCGCTGACCTTGCGGCGTTCGCAGCGGCCTGCCTGTCCACGACGGGGGCGGCGGGGATCGAGATCGACCCCACGGCGCCCGAAGGAACCGCCGAGGTCGAACTGCTGGGCGGCCGCATTGTCTGGGACACGGCGCAGATCGCCGCCGAGTTGCGCAGGCTCGTCAACGAAGTGACGGAGGTGGAGTGAGATGGAGCCAGAACACAGCCTGATTCCGACGCAAGCGATCCAGGTCGAGATCGCGATCCGCATCGGCCGCACCCGGCTGTCGGTGGCCGATCTGGCGCGGCTGCAGGCCGATGACGTGCTGCCGCTGGAGCAGGACGCGGCGGACGGCGTCGAGATCTGCATCGGCGAGAAGGTGGTCGCCCGCGGCGAACTGGTCGAGCATGGCGGCGAGGGCCGCCTGGCCGTCCGCATCCTGGGTCCGGCGGCATGAGGCGAAGGCCCGGCCCGGGCGCCGGCCCCGCCGCAGGCTGGTCGCGGGCGGGATGGCAGTGTCGCGCGCACCCGGGATGGCGCCCGGGCAGGCAACTCGGGGGACTGCGTCCTGTCATTGCTCACTTGCTGCTCTCGGCCCACCGGCACCTTTCGCCCCGGCCGAGTTGCCAAGGGGACGGACGGCTTTGCCTTTTGCTTGCGGGTTGTGGCGGGCGAGTGCCTGTCCGCCGCCTTGTCCTTCGGGCCGCGGCAATGCTTTCCGGCCTGCGCCGGCAAACAGGCGAGCGTGACCGGGGCTTGCAGGAAGGCAAGACCTGCGATGTCCTTCGCTGTGGAGGATCGGCGAATGGGAACCCCGTGAGGGATGCTGTTGCCCGTCGTTGCCCGTGCGTCCCTGTCCCACGCAGCGCTGCGGGACGTCCCTGTCCAGACCCGGACAGGGTGGACCGGCTGCAATCCGCGGCGCCGGTGCAGCCGCGTCCTCGCGGCTCATCGGCGCGCGTTCCGGCCATTGCCGGCGTTCTCGGGCTCGCGGTCCTTCCTGGCGGGGCGATGGCGCAGGGCCTGTCCGACCTTGCCGCCGGGGCCGCAAGCGGAGTCGGGCAGAACGCGGTGATCCTTGTCCTCGGGCTCACGCTGTTGTCGCTTGCCCCGGGCATCGCGATCATGGTGACCTGCTTTCCCTTCATCGTCACGGTGCTGTCGATCATGCGGCAGGCGATCGGGCTGCAGCAGTCGCCGCCCAACATGCTGATCGTCAGCCTCGCCATCTTTCTCAGCTGGTATGTCATGGACCCGGTGCTGCGGGATGCCTGGGCGGCTGCCGGTGCGCCCCTGCAGCGGGGCGAGATCACGCTCGATGTCGCCTTCGAGCGCGGGATCGAGCCCTTCCGCCGCTTCATGTCGGACCGCATCGACCCCGACACCATGGCCGCGCTTGCCGAGGTCGCGCCGCAGCCCGAAGGCAGCCCCCCGCCCTTGCCCGAGGCGCTTGACCCGCAGGTGGCGCCGCTGTCGCTGCTGGTGCCGTCGTTCATGCTGACCGAGATCCAGCGCGCCTTCGCAATCGGCTTCCTTGTCTCGCTGCCATTCCTGATCATCGATCTGGTGGTCTCGGCGATCCTGATGTCGATGGGGATGATGATGGTGCCGCCCACGGTCGTGGCGCTGCCCTTCAAGCTGGCGTTCTTCGTGGCCGTAGACGGCTGGGGGCTGATCGCGGCCGCTCTGGTCCGGGGCTATCAGGGGGGATGAGCGTTCCCCCGGATGCATGGACCGGGTTGCGCGGTCGGAAATGGCATCCACAGGCGAGAAAAAGCGGCGCGCGTCCGACTGGCGAGTCGATGCCAGATGTCGCGGCGCAGGATGCGGGGGAACCCGGACATCAGGGGCAGGTGGATCGGCGCCGCCGGCTGCACGGGAAGCAAGGCCGGAGGGCGATCGCTGGCGGTCAGGACATAACGGGGCAGGCGAGCAAGAACGCCCGTGCGTGGATGGGGAACGCGGTTCGGGTATCCGTGAGGCCCGTGGAACGGCGAAACAGGCGGCAGGGCAGAGCGTGGTTTTCCTGTAAAGCAGATGCATCCGGCGGGAGGGCCGGAAAAGACCCGTCATCCGGCTGGATCATGTTTCCTTGTCCTTCGTCTGATGCGACCGGCGAGGCGGCGACCGCGTGCGGCAGGATGCCCTCTGTCTGTCCAAGTCCGGTGGCCTTGCGACAGACACCGGACGTCTCGACTCCGCTCGTGTGTCGAGGCAGTCGCAGCCTCCGGCCTTGCGGCTCAGGCCGCCAGGCCCCGCGATCCCATGTCGAGGTATTTCTGCCGGCGGTCGCGGATCAGGTCGGCGGGCGACTTGCCCTGCAGGTCGCGCAGCAGGCGGGCGATCTCGTCGCCGACAGAGCGGATCGTCTCGTCGGGTTCGCGCTGGGCGCCGCCCAGGGGTTCCGGGATCACGGCATCGATCACGCCCAGCTTCCTGAGGTCCTGCGCGGTCAGCTTCAGCGCCTCGGCCGCCTCGCGCATCTTGTCGGCGTCCTTCCACAGGATCGAGGCGCAGCCCTCGGGCGAGATCACCGAATAGATCGAATGTTCCAGCATCGCCACGCGGTCGGCCGTGGCAAAGGCCACCGCGCCGCCCGAGCCGCCCTCGCCGATCACCACGGACACCAGCGGCACGCCGATCTGCAGGCATTTCTCGGTCGAACGCGCGATGGCCTCGGACTGGCCGCGTTCCTCGGCGCCCTTGCCGGGATAGGCGCCGGGGGTGTCCACCAGCGTGATCACGGGCAGGCGGAAGCGGTCGGCCATGTCCATCAGCCGGATCGCCTTGCGATAGCCCTCGGGGCGGGCCATGCCGAAGTTGCGGTGGATGCGCGAGCGGGTGTCGTTGCCCTTCTCGTGCCCGATCACCACCACCGCCTGGTCGCGGAAGCGTGCCAGCCCGCCCATCACCGCATGATCGTCCCCGAAGGCCCGGTCGCCTGCAAGCGGCGTCCATTCGGTCAGAAGCGCGTCGATGTAGTCGATGCAATGCGGGCGGTCGGGGTGGCGCGCGACCAGCGTCTTTCGCCAGGGATCGAGGCTGCGGTAAAGTTCGCGTAGCAGGTCCTGCGCCTTGCGGTCCAGCGCCGCCGCCTCTTTCTCGAGATCGACGCCTTCCCCCTTGCGGGCCAGCGCGCGCAGTTCCTCGGCCTTGCCTTCAAGGTCGGACAGCGGCTTTTCGAACTCGAGATAGGTCATGCGCGGGCCTTTCGCTTGTCGCCGCCTATATGCGCGGCGCCTTGTCGGATTGCAACGAAGCGGCAGCGCGGCGCTTGCCATGACGGCGCGGCGGGTCCACACTGCGGCCACGCTGCCCGAGGTTGCGATGTCCGCCATCCTTCTGCGCCTGGACCCGCCGCGCCCCGATTTTCCGAAGGACGCGAGTGCCGCCGAGGAAGAGGCCATGGCCAGCCATGCCGCTTGGTGGCAGGCGATGGCTGACAAGGGACAGGCGATCGCGATCGGGCCGGTGCTGGACCCGGGCGGCGTCTGGGGCCTTGCCCTTGTCTGGGCGGAAAGCGAAGCCGATGCGCTGACGCTGGTCGAGGGCGATCCGGTGATCGTTGCGGCGCTGGGGTTCCGCTACAGGGCGATGCAGATGGGCGGGCTGATCCTGCCGGGATCGTGATTCACCAGCGGTCCAGCGCGGCCTCGTCCTCGGCCTTGGCGGCGACCCAGCCGCGGGGACCGTCCGCGCCGATCTCGCGCTTCCAGAAAGGGGCGCGGGATTTCAGCCAGTCCATCAGGAAATCGGCGGCCTCGAAAGCCGCGCGGCGGTGCGGGGCGGCGGTCGCGACCATCATGATCGGCTCGCCCACCGCAATGCGGCCGTAGCGGTGGACCACCAGAACGTCGGTCAGGCCGAAGCGGTCAGCGGCGGCCCGCGCGTGTTCCGACAGGGCACGTTCGGTCATGCCGGGGTAATGCTCGATCTCAAGCGCGGTCAAGCCGTCATCGGCGCGCACGAGGCCGGTGAAAGTCACGACCGCGCCCGCGCCTGCGCCGAAGCCTTGGGTCAGGGCGGCGGCGTCGAAGGGTTCGGGCTGGACAAGGACGCGCATCAGCCACCCGTCATCGGCGGAAAGAAGGCGACCTCGCGGGCGTTGCCCAAGGGGGCGTCCAGATCCGTCAGCGCCTGGTCCACCGCGACCCGCACGGCCCCGAGGTCGGACAGCGCCGCTGCGTGACGGTCGCCTCGCGCCGCCAGTTCGGCCACCAGTTCGCGCACGGTCGTGGCCGAGGTTTCTACCTGTTCCCGCGGGGCACCGATGCGCTCGCGCAGCCAGGCGAAGTAAAGAACATTCAGCGTCATCGCACATCCCTCAGCCAAGGCCGGGCCTTGCGGAAATAGTCCCAGCCGGTGATCGCGGTCAGGATCGCGGCGATCCACATCAGCACCAGCCCCAGATGGGTGGCAAGATCGGACCAGTCGCCGCGCCAGACCCGCCCCACGCCCACCCGCGGCGGCAGGCCCCTTTCGTAATAGTCGATGCCCGTTCCCAGGAACATCACCGCGATGGCAATCATCTGGGCGGTGGTCTTCCACTTGGCAAGGGGCGTGACCTTCAGCCGGCCGGCGTCGGCGCCCAGGAACTCGCGCAAGCCGGCGACGAAGACCTCGCGGAAGAGGATCACGGTGGCGGGCAGGATCAGCCAAGGGTTCATGCCGGAATAGCCGGTGATGACCACCAGCGCGATCACCACCATGGCCTTATCCGCGATCGGGTCCATGGCCGCGCCGAAGCGGCTTTCCTGCTGCCAGCTTCGGGCGAGATGGCCGTCGATCCAATCCGTCACCGCCGCCAGCACGAACAGCGTCAGCGCCGCGAAATCGGCAAAGGGCCGGCTGAGGAACAGGAACATCAGCGGCACGGCCGGGGCCGCGAGCAGGCGCAGCAGCGTCAGCAGGTTGGGCAGGTTCCATCTCATGGCGCGCAGGCTAGTGGCTTGCAGGGGCGGGCGGAAGGGCCTGCGGTCACTTCTTCGTTTCCCTGCCGCCCGAGTCGTCGCCGAACAGGCCCTTGAGCCCCCGCGCCATGAGGTTGCCGACCCTGGGACGGGGCGCCTGGATGAAGGGCAGGGGGCGGCAGACCTCCATCGCGGCGACGCCGACGCGGGCGGTCAGCGCCCCGTTCACCACGCCCTCGCCGAAGCGGCGGCTGACCTTCGCAAGCACGCCGCCGCCCGCGACGGTGTGGATCAGGTCGTCCCCCGCCGCGACCGCGCCGGTGGCGATCAGGTGGGTGACGACGGTGCGCGCCAGCCGCCAGCCGCCCACCGCGCCCGCGCGGCCACCGTAGATCTCGGCCATGCGCCGGATCATCCGCAGGTTGGCGGCCAGCGCCGTCAACACATCGGCCAGCGCCAGCGGGATCAGCGCGGTCGCGGCGGCGACGGTGCGGGACGCAGCCTCGATCTCGCGCCGGGCTTGGCTGTCGAGGGGGGACAGCAACTCGGCCTCGGCCATCGCCAGCAGCACCTCGGCGTCGAAGCTGTCCTCGCGGCGGCGGGCCATGTTCTGCCGCGCCCGCGCCATCTCGGGTCGGCGGGCATAAAGCGCATCGAGCTTGTCCAGCACCTTCTGCGCGCGGTCGAGATCGCGGGCGGCAAGTGCCCGGCCCGAATCGCGGTGGATCTCGTCGATGCGGCCCAGCCGCGCCCAAGCGGCGTATTCGCGGATTGCCAAGGCCAGCGTCGCCAGCGTGAAGGCGGCAAACAGGCCGACGCCGATCCAGCCCAGAACGGCCGAGCGGGCCATCAGGTTGTCGAAGAACTCCAGCGCGGCCATGGACAGAAGGAATGTCAGCAGCGCCGCAAGCGTGTTCAGGAAGAAGCTGGTCACGCGAGAAGGGCGGCGGCCGACGATCCGCGTCACCAGCTCCATCGTGCGGGGACGGGGCAGGGGGACCGTCAGCCCGTCATCGATCGGCGGCGCATCGGCGGGCGAGGGACCTGCAGGCGCGTCCTTGAGGCGCGGGGCGCGGGCATCGCGTGGTGGATCGTGACGAGGGGCGGCCGCAGCAGGTTGCGGGGGCTCGGCCGGGTCCGGCGGGGTGTCAGCCCGAGGCTCGGCGCGACGGGCAGTCTCATCTGCCGCTTTCCTGTCCTGTTGCCGCGCCTCGTCCTGCGCGGGGGCGGCAGATTCGTATTCGATCAGCACAGGGCCGCGGCGCGGAGGTTTGGGGATTTCAGCCATCGTGCTGCCTCTGCGCGGTCGGCATGGGTATCTGGGCCAGGAAGAAGCTCACAGCCGGTCTCCGATCAGGAACTCGGCGGCGCGGTCCAGCCGGATATGGGGCGGCCCGTCGCCGGGGCGCAGCGTGTCCGGCGCGGGGGCGAAGTTCATCACCGCATAGTCGGCGTCGAGCCAGCGATGCGCGCCCTCGGCGGCGGGGCGCAGGAGGTCCGCGGGGTTGTCGGGCAGTTCGCCGGGGTAGAAGGCCGCCTGCCGGCCATCCATCAGGGTGCCGCGCACGGCGGGCAGGTCCTGGCCGTCTTGGCGGATGATTTCCTCGGTCGTCGTGCGCAGCGCGGCGATAGCCAGCGAATCAGTGCGCGCGCCCTGGAAGTCGGCGCGGTCGCGGGCCTCGCGCAGCATGGCGGTCAGGATGTTCGACAGCCGCGCGTGCTGGACATGGTGCAGGTGGTCGGCCTTGGTCGCGGCGAAAAGGATGCGTTCGACCCGCCGCGTGCCCAGAAGCTGCGATAGCCAGCCGATGCGGCCGGGGCGGAAGGCCGACAGGATGTCGGCCATGGCGCGGCGGGTGTCCTCGACCGCGCGGGGGCCGGCGTGGATGGCGCCGAGGACATCCACCAGCACCACCTGCCGGTCGATGCGGGCGAAATGGTCGCGGAAGAAGGGTTTCACGACGCGCGACTTGTAGGCGTCGAAGCGGCGGCGGAATTCCTTGTAAAGGGCCGAGGACGCCAGCGTATCCGGCAGCGGCGCGAAGGTCAGGGCGGGCGAGCCCTCCATCTCGCCGGGCAGCAGGAAACGGCCCGGCGTGGTGTCCGAGAAACCGCCGTCGCGGGCGGCGGCCAGATGCGCCGTGTAGGCGGCGGCGAGGCGCTGGGCCAAGGGCTCGGCAAAGCGCGCTTGCGCATCGATGCTGCCCAGTTCGGCGCGGTAGCGGTCGGCACCAGGACGGTGCTCGATCCGTTCGAGGACCTCGGCGGACCACTGGGCGAAGCTGCGCTCCATCAGGCGCAGGTCCAGCAGCCACTCGCCGGGGTAATCCACGATGTCGAGGTGGATGGTCTGCACGCCCCGCAGGCCAGACAGCAGCCCGCGTGGCTGCACCCGCAGCGACAGGCGCAGCTGGCTGACCGCGCGGGTGCCCTCGGGCCAGTGCGGGTCCGGGCCTGTCAGCGCGGCCAGGTGGCGTTCGTAGTCGAAGCGGGGCACGGTGTCGTCGGGCTGCGGCTGCAGCCAGGCCGCGCGGATGGTGCCGTCGGCGGCGGCGCGCAGGCCGGGCATCCGGCCGCGGTCCAGCAGGTTCGCCACCAACGAGGTGATGAACACCGTCTTGCCCGCCCGGCTGAGACCCGTGACGCCCAGCCGGATGACCGGATCGGCCAGCCCCAGCCCGCGCATCAGGCTGCCAGTGGTATCGGACAAGGCCATGCGGTCCCCCGTGGAATCAACGGCCTGTCAGATAGGCGGTCGGCGCCTCAACGACCAGAGCCGGGCTTGGGTTCAGCCCGACGCGGCGTCCCTTCAGGCAGCTTGGGCCGGTTCCGCTTCCTCGCTGCTTTCCACGATCGCGGCCAGCAGTCCGGCCGTGCGGGTCAGCCTTTCGCGCGGGTCCTCGATCGCCTCGCGCAGCACAAGGCAGTCCTCCTTGCGCTCAAGGCCCTCCGCTTCCGGCGTCACCCCCTCGCGCGGGTAAAGGACGATGCCCGCGGGACCGGCGACCACGCGGGCGATGCCCGCCGCATGGGCGGCCTCGCGCAGGCGGACGATCTGCAGCAGGGTGCGGGCCTCGGGAGGGACATCGCCGAAGCGGTCCTCGAGTTCGGCTTCCAGCAGGTCCACGGCCTCCGAGGAATCCATGCGGGCAAGGCGCATATGGATCTCCAGCCGCGTATCCGGGTCGGCGATCCAGTTTTCCGGCAACCGCCCCTGCAGGCCCGGTTCAAGGTCGGGCGTCCAGCGCGCGTCCGCGCCGCCACGGGCCGACAGGGCATCGGCCAGCAGCCGCTGGTAAAGCTCGATCCCGATCAGCTTCATGTGGCCCGCCTGTTCCTCTCCCAGCAGATCGCCCGCGCCGCGCAGGTCGAGGTCGCGGGCGCTGATCTCGAAACCCGCACCCAGCCGGTTCAGCGTTTCCAGCGTCCGCAGGCGCTTGAGCGTCAGGTCGGGGATCGTCTTTCCGGCCTCGGTGAAGATCAGCATCTGCGCCCGCTGGTTGCCGCGCCCCACGCGGCCGCGCAACTGGTGCAGTTGCGACAGGCCGAAGCGGTCGGCCTTGCAGACGACCATGGTGTTGGCCTGCGGCACGTCCAGCCCCGCCTCGATGATGTTGGTGGCCAGCAGCACGTCGCCCTCGCCGCGGGAAAAGCGGATCATGGCCTCGTCGATCTCGGCGGCGGGCAGCTTGCCGTGGGCCTGCAGGATCTCGAAGCCGGGCAGAAGCTCGCGCAACTCGGCGGCCATCGGCTCCATGTCCTCGATGCGGGGGACAACGACGAAGCTTTGGCCCCGGCGGGCGCGTTCGCGCAGCAGGGCGGCGCGCAGGGTCGTCGCGTCGAAGGCTGCCACCGAGGTGCGGATCGGCTGGCGCCGCGCGGGGGGCGTGGCGATGACCGACAGTTGCTGCAGGCCGACCAGCGCCGATTGCAGCGTGCGGGGGATAGGGGTCGCGGTCAGGGTCAGGACATGGCCTGCCGACAGGTCGCGCAGCTTCCCCTTGTCGGCCGTGCCGAAGCGCTGCTCCTCGTCGATGATGACAAGGCCGAGGTCCTTGTAGGTGACGCCCTTGCCCGCGACCGCCCCCGTGCCGATCACGATGTCGATGGTGCCGTCGGCCAGTCCCTCCTTCACTGCCTTCTTCTCGGCGGCCGAGGACAGGCGGTGCAGCGCGCCGACCGTTTTGCCCAAGGGCGCGAAGCGGCGCTGGAATGTTTCCACGTGCTGTCGGGCCAGAACGGTCGTGGGGGCGGCGACGGCCACCTGCCGGCCTTCCAGCACGGCGACGGCGGCGGCGCGCAGCGCGACTTCGGTCTTGCCATAGCCCACGTCGCCGATCACCAGCCGGTCCATCGGCCGCCCCGAGAAAAGGTCGTCGCGCACCGCTTCGATCGCGCGGGCCTGGTCGGGCGTTTCGGTGAAGGCGAAGCCCGCGGCGAAGCGTTCATAATCGGCCGGGTCGCCTTCCAACACCGGGGCCTTCTGCCCCTTGCGCGCCTCGGCCAGTTCCGAAAGGGCTTGGGCGGTTTCCGCAACTGCCGCCTCGACCTCGTCCCTGCGCTTGCGCCAGCTTGATCCGTCCAGGCGGTCGAGCGTCACCGCCTCGGGTTCGGCCCCATAGCGCCAGATGCGGTGCGCCTGAAGGACCGGGACCAGCCGCACGCCGTCCGCCGCGTAGGTCAGGCGGATCGCCTCGCCGGGCTCGCCTTCGCCCAGGTCGGGCAGGGGCTCGATGCCCGCGACCACGCCGATGCCGTGGTCCTCGTGCACCACCACGTCGCCGATGCGGATGCCGACCTGATCGAGCAGCGTCTGGCCCGTGGCCACGGCATCCTCGCGCAGCGCCCGGCTGCCCAGCAGGTCGGCGGCGGCGACGGCCAGGACGCCGTCGCGCCGGAAGCCGCGTTCGGCGGGCATGGGCAGGGACAGGAGGCTGCCGGGTTCGGCCTGCGCGACTTCCTCCCATGACGCGGCGGGGCGGATCGTGCGTTCCAGCAGCCTGGCCGCGCGGCGGGACAGGAAGCGCAGGTCGCGCTCGCTGCCCAGAAGGACCAGCCGCTCGCCCGAATCGAAGGCACCACGGGCGGCGCGGGTGAAGGCGCGTTCCGGCGCGCGGCTTTCGACGAAGCGCGGGGGCGGATCGCCTGCCTGCGCCAGTTCCAGCGTCTCGCGCCCCTTGATCGAGGCCGCCCATGCCTCGTCGGGCAGCACGCGGCGCAGGGCGGCGGCGCTGCCGATCTCGGCGCCCAGCTTCAGGACGTTGCGGCGGCGCCTGTCGGAAGCAGGGGGCAGGACCAGCCGTGCGCCGGGCAGATGGTCGGGCAGGGCGCAGCGCGTCTCGCCCAATGCCGGCTCGGTCACGGGGGCGATGGCGCAGGATTGGACCTCGGAAAGGGTGCGCTGATCCAGAATGTCGTAGAGGCTGATCCAGGCGATTCTGCCCTCCGCCACCTCGATCCGCACCGGGTCCTCGGATTGCGCGGGGAAGACGTCCAGCACCTGCCCGCGCAGGGCCACCTCGCCCGGCTCGTCCACGCGGTCGTCCTCGGCATAGCCCAGCGCCACGATGGAATCGCGCAAGGCGGTCAGGTCGAGTTCGGTGCCAACCGTCACCGACAGCAGCTCGGCCGGGATCTCGGAAGGCGCGGGCCAGGCCATCGCCAGCGCATCGGCCGTGGTGATCAGGGCGACAGGGCCGCCCTCGCGTTCGCGCAGCCGCGACAGCCCCGCATTCCGCAGGCCGATGTTGGCGGGCGAGGCGGGCGAGCCGTCACCCGGCAGCGCGTCGCTTTCGGGCAGAAGGATCACCTGCGCCCCCGGAGCGGCGACGGCCAGTGCGCGGGCGACGGCGATGGCGTCGGTTTCCGATTCGGCGGCGAAGAGGATGTCGCCCTGCGGCAGGGATTCGGCCAGCGCCGCGGCGGTTTCGGCATTTCCAAGGCGGCCGGCGGGCCGGGCCTTCCCGGTGGATGGGGACATGATGGCTTTCGGCAAAGGATCGGGTCCGGGGGCAATCAGGTCCGTGCCCGGCCCTTCCTGCGTCAGCTTCAACGACATTCGTGCAAGCCGGTTCCGGCGCGGAGGGCAGGTTTGCAGCCGCGCGCGTTTTCGGCCACGACAAGGGCGATGACCGACGCCCGATCCCCCGACGCCCTTCCCATCGACGACGCGATCCCCGAACTGCGGGCGGCGCTGGCCGAACATGGCCGCGCGGTGCTGGTGGCGCCGCCCGGGGCGGGCAAGACGACGCGGGTGCCCTTGGCGCTGCTGGACCTGATCCCCGGCCGCATCGTGATGCTGGAGCCGCGCCGCCTGGCCGCCCGCGCCGCGGCGGAGCGGATGGCCTCGACTCTTGGAGAGGCGTTAGGAGCAACGGTCGGCTACCGCATCCGTGGGGAAGCTGTGCCGGGCAAGCGAATCGAGGTCGTGACCGAGGGCATCCTGACCCGCATGATCCAGTTCGACCCCGACCTTCCGGGGATCGGCTGCGTGATCTTCGACGAGTTCCACGAACGCAGCCTGAACGCCGACCTCGGATTGGCGCTGGTCTGGGAAAGCCGGGGGGCGCTGCGGCCCGATCTGGCGGTGCTGGTGATGTCGGCGACGCTGGACGCCGAACCCGTCGCCGCGCTGCTGGACGCAGCACCCGTGGTGCGGTCTCTGGGCCGGGCCTATCCGGTGGAAACGCGCTGGCTCGACCGGCCGCTGCCGGCAGGTGCACGGCTGGTCCCCGAGGCCGCCCGCCTGATCGCTGAGGCCGAGGCCGAGACGCGCGACACCGGCGGCACGATCCTGGCCTTCCTGCCGGGCGAGGGCGAGATCCGCCGCTTGGCCGCGCTGCTGGACCTGCCCGCCGAGATCATGCCGCTTTATGGCGCGATGGACCTTTCGGCGCAGCGGGCCGCCTTGGCCCCGCCCGGTGAGCAAAGGCGGATCGTGCTGGCGACGGCGATCGCGGAAACCTCGCTGACGATTCCGGGCGTGCGGGTGGTGGTGGATGCGGGACGGGCGCGGCGGGCGCGCTTCGATCCCGGTTCCGGCATGACGCGGCTGGTGACCGAACGCGTCAGCCGCGCCGAGGCCGAGCAGCGCCGCGGCCGCGCGGGCCGGGTGGCGTCGGGCATCGCTTACCGGATGTGGGCGCGGGCCGAGGAGGGGAGCCTGCCCGCTTTCGCCCCGCCCGAGATCGCCACCGCCGACTTGGCGGGCCTCGCGCTGGAACTGGCCGCCTGGGGGTCCGGCGAGGGGCTGGCCTTCCTGACCCCGCCCCCCGCCGCCGCGCTGGCCGAGGCGCGGGCGCTGCTGGAAGCCTTGGGCGCGCTGAAGGACGGGGGGATCACCCCGCATGGGCGCGCCTTGGCCGCGCTGCCGCTGCACCCGCGGCTGGGGCACATGCTGCTGAGCGCGGGGCGCGCGGCGGCGGACCTCGCCGCGCTGATGGCTGAGCGCGACCCGGTCCGCGGCGCGCCCGCCGACCTGTCCCTGCGGCTTCAGGCCATCCGCGACCCCCGCGCCTATGCCGAGCGCCACCCTTGGCCCGCCGACCGCGGCACCGTCGAGCGCATCCGCGTCGAGGCCCGCCGCCTGCGCCGACTCGCGCCGGACGCGCCCCCGATGAGCCCAGGCGAGATGGCGGCGCTGGCATACCCTGACCGCATCGGGTTGCGCCGCAAGGGGGACGCGCCACGCTATGTGCTGTCGGGCGGCAAGGGCGCAGTGCTGGCCGAGGGCGACCCTCTGGGTGCGCAAAGGCTGATCGTGGCGACCGACCTCGATGGTGACGCGCGTGAGGCGCGGGTGCGGATGGCGGCTGCGCTGGACGAGGCGGACCTGCGGGCGCTTCATGCCGACCGGATCGAGGCGGTGGAACGGGTCGCATGGTCCCGCCGCGAGGGCCGGGTACTTGCCCGCCGGCAGGAACGGCTGGGCGCGCTGGTCCTGTCCGACCGGGCGCTGGACGATCCCGAGTCCGAAGCCGTGGCGCTTGCGGCTTGGGAGGGGCTGCGCGACCTCGGCCTGCCCTGGACGCCCTCGGCGCGGCGGCTGCGGGCGCGGATCGCGCTGGTGGAGGGGATGCCGGATGTCAGTAATGCGGCGCTTCTGGCCGATCCGGGCTGGCTGCTGCCATGGCTCGGCCGCGCCCGCACGACCGCCGACCTGCGGGCGCTGGACCTGACCGAGCCGCTGAAGGCGCTGATCGGCTGGGACGGCCAGCGACGGCTGGACGAAGCGGCGCCCGCGGCCTTCGTCTCGCCGCTGGGCCGCCGCATCCCCATCGACTACGACGCCGAGACGCCCACCATCGAGGCCCGCCTGCAGGAACTGTTCGGCGTCACCCGCCATCCCATGGCGGGCAACCGCCCCCTGCGCATCCAGATGCTGTCGCCGGGCGGCAAGCCCGTCGCGGTGACGACCGACCTGCCCGGCTTCTGGGCGGGGGGCTACGGCGATGTCCGCAAGGACATGCGCGGGCGCTATCCGCGCCATCCCTGGCCCGAGGACCCGACGACGGCAGACCCGACGGCGAGGGCCAAGCCGCGCGGGACGTGAAGATGGGGGCTTTGCCCCCGCCGCGCTGCGCGCGACTCCCCCAGGATATTTGGACAAAGAAGAAAGACGATCCGGGCGGCCTACGGCCTGATCTCGACCTCAGTGCCGATCCGCGTATGGGCGAAAAGCTCGCGGATTTCGGGGTTGGTGACGGCGATGCAGCCGGCGGTCCAGTCGCCCCTGACCTTGAAGCCCTCGTCGACCTTGTTGGGCTGGCCGTGGATCATGATGTCGCCGCCCGGATCGACACCCTGCGCTCGGGCGCGGGTGCGGTCCTGAGAACGGGGATAGTCCAGTCCGAGCGACAGGGTGAAGCTGCTGCGGTCGTTCAGGCGGTCGATCCTGAAGATGCCCTCGGGGGTCTTGCCGTCGCCCTGTTTCACCTTGTCGCCCGTGGGCGCGAAGCCCAGCGCGATGGGCATCACGCGCGGGTTGCCGTCGCGCTGGAAGATCGTCATGCGGCGCGCGGCTTTCTCGACCAGGATGCGCTGAACCGGGCTGGTGATCGCGGGCGCGGGCCGGGGGATGCGGATCTCGGGCAGGCGCGGCGGGCGCGGGACGGGGATGTTCAGGGCCGGCGGCGGCACCGGCACAGGCAGAGTCGGGGGCAGCGGCACAGGCAGGGGGATGCCGCCGGTCCAGGCGAGCCACCCGGCCAGCGCGACTGCCCCTAGCGCGCCCATGCGCAGCGGCCTCATTGCAGGTCGGCGAAGGCCTCGCGCAGGCGGTCTGCGGCCTCGGCCACCCGCGCGCGCGGCGTGGCGAGGTTGAAGCGCATGTGACCCGCGCCGCCCAGGCCGAAGCTTTCGCCGTGGTTGGCGGCGATCCGCGCACCCCTTTCAATGCGGCGATGGATCTCGGCAGGCTCCATCCCGGTGCCGGTGAAGTCCACCCAGGCGAGATAGGTTGCCTGCAGAGGCATGGAGTTGGCGCCTGGGATGGCGTTCACGGCCTCGTCGAAGATGAGCGCGTTACCGGCGATGTAGTCCACCAGCGCATCCACCCAGACCGCGCCTTCCGGCGAATAGGCGGCTGTCACCATCGGCAGGCCGAAGAGGCCGGGCGAGATGCCCAAGGCCATCATCCGCGCCTTGTAACGCTCGCGCAGCGTCTCGCCGGCGATGATGGCATTGCCCAGATGCGCGCCGGCGATGTTGAAGGTCTTGGTGGCCGCGGTCAGCGTCACCAGCCGGTCCTCGATCTCGGGCGCAGCCAGCGCCGTGACGCTGTGGCGGGGGGCTCCGGGCAGGACGAGGTCGTGGTGGATCTCGTCCGAGACGAGGATCAGGTCACGGGCACGGCAGAAACCGGCGATCTCGCGCAGTTCCTCGGGAGTCCAGACCCGGCCGCCGGGGTTGTGGGGCGAGCAGAGGATCAGCATCCGCTCTCGGCCCGTCAGGCGCTCCTCCCAGCCGTCCCAGTCCAGCGCGTATTGGCCCTCGCGGCTCGCCAGCGGCAGCTCCGTCACCGTGCGGCCCGCCGCTTTGATGACGCGGGCAAAGGCGTGGTAGACCGGCGTCATCAGCGCCACCGCGTTGCCTGCTTCGGTGAAGGCATCGACCGCCAGCGCCGTGCCGTTGACGAGGCCGTGGACGGAGAGGATGTGATCACGCTCGACCTGCCAGCCGTGGCGGGTCCGCATCCACCAGCGGATCGCGTCGAGATAGGGCTGGTTCACGCCGGGATAGCCGTAGACGCCATGGGCGACGGTGTCCTCCAGCGCCTGGCGGACGCCCAAGGGCGCGGCGAAGTCCATGTCGGCGACCCACATCGGCAGGGCATCGGGCGCGTCCAGCCCGAAGACCCCGGCCATGTCGTCCCACTTGTTGCACATCGTCCCCCGCCGCTCGATCGGCGTGTCGAAGTCGGGGGCGGCGAAGCGGTCGGGTTTGTTCATCGGGGGTCTCCTGTCACGCGCGCCCGACCATAGCGGCTTGTTGCGCGACGGAAAGCCTTGTCCTATGTGCGGATGCCATGACGCGCCCCATCCTTCTGTTTCCCGATCCCCGGCTGAAGAAGCCCTGCGCCCCCGTGGGCCGGATCACGCCCGAGATCGAGGCCCTGGCCGGTGAGATGCTGGCCACCATGTATGCCGCGCCGGGCGTGGGCCTGGCCGCGCCGCAGGTGGGTGTGCTGAGCCGCCTGTTCGTGATGGACTGCACCAAGGATGCGCAGGCGCCCCGCGCACCCCTGATCATGGTGGACCCCGAGATTGTTTCCACCTCGGAGGCGCTGAACACCTATGAGGAAGGCTGCCTGTCCTTCCCCGAGCAGTATGCCGAGGTGACGCGTCCCGCCGAGGTGCGGATGCGCTGGACCGGGCTGGACGGGAAAAGCCACGAGCGCGACTTTGACGGGCTGTGGGCCACCTGCGCGCAGCACGAGCTGGACCACCTGAACGGCAAGCTGTTCATCGACCACATCGGACCGATGAAGCGGCAGATGATCGCCCGCCGGATGACCAAGATGAAGCGCGAACTGGCGCGGGCCTGAATGGCGGTCCGGCCCTTCATTCCCTATGCCGACCGGCGGCTGCACACGCCCGCAGCAGCGGTTGAGGCGGTCACGGACGAGATCCGCGCGATCTGGGACGACATGGTGGATACGATGGAGGCGATGCCGGGCGTGGGCCTCGCTGCGCCGCAGATCGGGGTGATGCTGCGGCTGGCGGTCGTGGATGCCTCGGAGGGGCGGGGGCAGGCGGTGCGGATGGCGAACCCGCAGGTTCTGCACGCCTCGGTGAAGATGCGGTCGCACGAGGAGGCCTCGCCCAACTTGGCCGGAGTCTCGGCGGTGATCGAGCGGCCGCGGGCGGTGACGGTGCGGTTCCTCAACGAAGGCGGAGAGGTCGAGGAGCGGGACTTCGTGGGCCTGTGGGCGACAAGTGTGCAGCACCAGATCGATCATCTGGATGGGCGGATGTATGTGGACCGCCTGTCGGCGCTGAAGCGGCGGATGCTGGTGGCCAAGGCGGTGAAGCTGGCGCGCAGGTAGAGGCGCCGGACCGGGGCTCTGCCCCATCGTCGTATACGACGATCCCGGGATATTTATACGATGAAGAAAGAGGGGAGCGGGTGATGCGCGTGATCTTCATGGGAACGCCCGAGTTTTCCGTTCCAGCCTTGCAAGCCATTGCCGCACGGCATGAGGTCGTCTGTGTCTATTCGCAGCCGCCACGGGCGGCGGGGCGGGGGCAGAAGCCTCGGCCCTCGCCGGTGCAGGCGGCGGCCGAGGCGTTGGGGATTCCGGTGCGGAATCCGGTCCGGCTGAAGGGGGCCGAGGAGCAGGCAGAGTTTGCGGCGCTGGATGCGGATGTGGCGGTGGTGGTGGCCTATGGGCTGATCCTGCCGCAGCCGGTGCTGGATGCGCCGAGGCTCGGGTGCCTGAACATCCATGCCTCGCTGCTGCCGCGCTGGCGGGGGGCGGCGCCGATCCATCGCGCGGTGATTGCAGGAGATGCCGAGACCGGCGTCGCCATCATGCAGATGGAGGCGGGGCTGGATACCGGGCCGGTGCTGGCCGAGGCGCGGACGCCCATCGGGGTGGAGGAAACAACCGCGGACCTGCATGACCGGCTTGCCCGGATGGGCGCTGATTTGATCGTCGATGTGCTGGACTGCCTGCCGCTGCCCGCCGTGCCGCAGGCGGCCGAGGGCGTGAGCTATGCCGCCAAGATCGACAAGGCCGAGGCGCGGATCGACTGGACCCGTCCCGCCGCCGAGGTGGACCGCCTGATCCGGGGACTGTCGCCCTTTCCCGGCGCTTGGTGCATGGCGGGGGGCGAGCGGCTGAAGCTGCTGCGCTCGCGGCTGGCCGAGGGGCAGGGCGCACCGGGCGAGGTGCTGGGCGGCCTGACCGTCGCCTGTGGCGGGGGGGCGGTCGAGATCACCGAGGTCCAGCGCGGGGGCAAGCGCCCGATGCCCGCCGCCGAGGCGCTGCGGGGGATGTCGCTGCCTGCGAAGCTGGAATGAAGGGCAACGGCGAGCGCCCGGAGGCCCGCCGATATGGAATTGCCCGGAAGCTCGCAGAAGCGGTGTCTTTCGTCCTAAGGGTTTGAGGGTGGGAGTCCGTTCCGGCGGAAATGCTGCCTAGCATGAGGGTATGGTCGTCTGACAGGCTGGGCGCGGCTTCTGCCATGTTTCCAGCGAGGACCTTTCGCCCGTGAGGGCAGCGCTGCCCTGAGACACCGCTTTGACCTGAACGGCAGGCCCGTGTCTCGCAGAGAAGAAAGGCCGGAGGCGCCTCTTTCCGATAAAATTGCGCCCTGTTGCCCACAACCCGGACAGGGTTGCAGGTGATCCCAAGGGCTGGGCGCCTGCCTGACCGAACGGCCATGCCGTGCGGCCACCGGCGGGCAGATGCGACGGCTGCCAGAAAGTGACGGTGCGCACTTGCCGCTGACACCGCGTTGCGCCCTTGGCCGGCGCCCTTCCCGTGCCGCGTGATTGAGAGTAACGGGCGAGGCATGAGCCTGCGCCCCCACCTGACCGCCACTTTCCTTCTCGGCCTGCCGCTGGTCGGCACCCATGTCAGCCGGATGCTGATCGGGGTGACGGATACCGTGCTGATCGGCCGCTACGGCGTCGATGAACTCGCGGCGCTGGTGCTGGCGACGTCCTATTTCTTCATCCTGACCATGCTGGGGTCCGGCTATGCGCTGGGGGTCATGGGGGTGATCGCCAATGCGCGGGCGCGGGGCGACGCGGCCGAGCTGCGGCGGGCCACGCGGATGGCGCTGTGGCTGTCGGTCCTTCATTCTCTGCTGATCGTGCCGCTCTTGTGGTGGTCGGGGCCGATCCTGTCGGCCTTGGGGCAGGAGCCCCGGGTCGCCGCGCTGGGGCAGGAATGGCTGCGGGCGATGATCCCCGCGATGCCCGCGGTGCTGGCGGCGATGGTGCTGAACAGCTATCTCGCGGCGCTGGGACGGCCGAACCTCGCGCTGCTGGTGAACCTGGTCGGGCTGCCGGTGAATGCGTGGCTCAACTGGTTGCTGATCTTCGGCGAATGGGGGCTGCCGGAACTGGGCGTGCGCGGCTCGGGGATCGCCAGCCTTTCGGTGAACTGGCTGCAGCTTGCGGCGCTGGCCGCCTGCGCCGCATGGGTGCCCGAGGGACAGCCTTACAACCTGTTCCAGCGGCTCTGGCGGCCGGACTGGGCGGCGTTCCGGTCGGTCTTCGCGCTCGGGCTGCCGATCGGGCTGACGCTGGTGGCGGAAACGGGGATGTTCACCGGCGCCAACGTCTTGATGGGCTGGTTCGGGGCCGAGCCGCTGGCCGCCCATGGCATCGCCCTGCAGATCGCGGGGCTGACCTTCATGGTGCATCTGGGCATCTCGAATGCCGCAACGATCCGGGTGGGATCGGCGCATGGGGCGCGGGACGCGCAGGGGCTGCGCCTGGCGGCGCTGGCCGCGGTCCTGCTGTCTGCGGGCTTCGCGCTGGTCCCGATGGCCGCTTTCCTCACGATCCCCGAGGCGCTGACCGGCCTTTACCTCAACCCCGCCGACCCGAGGGCGCCGGTGATCGTGGCGCTGGCGGCCTCGCTGATGCTTTACGCGGGGCTGTTCCAGCTGGCCGACGCCATGCAGGCCATCGCGCTGGGGCTGCTGCGGGGGGTGCAGGACACGCGGGTGCCCATGGTGCTGGCGGTGGTCAGCTACTGGCTGGTCGGCCTGCCCGCCGGCTGGCTGCTGGCATTCCCCTTGGGGATGGGGCCGCCGGGGCTGTGGATGGGGCTGCTGGTGGGCCTTGCCACGGCCGCCGCCCTGCTGATGTCGCGGTTCTGGCGCTGGGCCGGGGCACGGGGGACCGCTCTGGCAGGCACTCCGCAAGCCCGCTAGACTGGTCCCCGCCCTGCCTGCGAGGTTCCCATGCGTCCCGTCTTTGTCCAGATCCGCTGCATCCCCGGCAAGACCTACGAGGTCGCCGACGCCATCTACGACCGCGAGGTGGTGAGCGAGCTTTACTCGACCTCGGGCGAATACGACCTGCTGGCCAAGGTCTATGTCCCCGAGGATCAGGACGTGGGCCATTACCTGTCCGAACGCCTGTTCGACATTCCCGGCATCAACCGGACGCTGACGACGATGACCTTCCGCGCCTTCTGACGTTTCAGGCGATCATCCAGGCGATGACCGCGGCCAGCGCCCCCGCGGCGGGAAGCGTCACAACCCAGGCGGCCAGAGTCCGCAGGACGGCGGCACGGCGCACAAGCCGGCGGCGGTGCAGTTCCTCGGGCGGCAGGGGCGCGCGGATGCGGGTCTTGGCGCTGCGGAAGCGACGCTCCTCCCATTCGCGGTAGAAGCCGACGCCGAAGACGCCGCCCACCGCGACATGGGTGGTGGACACGGGCATCCCCATTCGCGTCGCCGCCAGCACTGTCAGCGAGGTCGCCAGCGACACGCAGAGCGCGCGGGCGGTGTTCAGCCGCGTAATCCGGCTGCCGACCATGTGGACCAGCCGCCGCCCGAACAGCAGCGCGCCCAGCGCGATCCCCGCGCCGCCCAGCGCCAGCAGCCGGATCGAGGTCGGCTCGGCCTCGGGCCACAGCGCGGTTGACCGCCCCAGCACGGCAAGCGGCGCCACGATGTTGGCCACGTCGTTCGAACCGTGGCTGAAGCCCATCAGAATCGCCCCCAGCACCAGCGGCGGCCCCAGCAGCCGGTCCAGCATCTGCCGGTCGGGATGACCCGCCGCGATCTCGCCGGCCATGCGAAGGCGGGCGGCAAGGACGGATGCGGCGCTGACGGCCGCCGTTGCCATGGCGATGGCGGGGGCGCTGACGCCGTTCAGCGAAAGGGCGTTGACGGTCAGCACGGCGGCGATGCAGCCCACGACCCATGGCAGCCAGTGCGCGGCCGCGCGGGTGCGGTCGGGCGCGCGGTGGATCGCCCGGCGCAGCAGGCCCAGCAGCGCCGCCCCCGTCAGTGCCGCGACAACGGGCGCGGCAACCCAAGCCGTGGCGATCCTGGCCAGCCCGCGCCATTGCAGCGCCTCCGGCCCGAAGACGGCCAGCCCCGCGCCTGCGATGCCGCCCACGACGGCATGGGTGGCGCTGACCGGCGCCCCCGCCCAAGTGGCCAGCGCGATCCAGATGGCGGCGGCCAGCATCGCGGCCAGCATGACGGCGGCAGGCTCGACCCCCTGCTGCATCAGGCCGGCGGGCAGGATGCCGGTCGTCAGCGTCTCGGTGACACGTTCGCCCGCCAGCACGGCGCCCGCGATCTCGGCCAGCGCCACCAGGGTCAGGCCCGCGCCCATCGAGATCGCGCCCGCGCCGACCGGCGGGCCCAGCGCGTTCGCCACGTCATTGGCCCCGATGGACAGGGCAAGGAATGCAGCGACGAGCAGCCCGCCGGCCAGCATCCCCGAAGGGGCGGCGCCCGCCATGGTCCCGATGATCGCGACCATGGCCGCGAAGGTCAGGGCAAGGCCCAGCCGGACCACGGCGCGCGTCGAATGAAGCCCCGCGCTTTCGGCGTTGGCCATCCGGTCCAGATCCTTGTCGAGAATTCGGAACTCGGCCATCCGTGCCCTCAGGCGCGCGCCGGAAGGGGCGCGGCCCGGCGGCGGGGGGCAAGCCTTGCAAGCATGGCGGCAAGCTCGGCCTCGGCCACCAGCCCGGCGGCCTTTTCGGGGGCGAACCAGCGCCGGGTGCGCTGCGGCTGTTCGGGCCAGCAATCGGCCAGCGCATCGACGG
Source organism: Paracoccus sp. (in: a-proteobacteria) (assembly GCF_030536915.1). Classification (GTDB taxonomy): domain Bacteria; phylum Pseudomonadota; class Alphaproteobacteria; order Rhodobacterales; family Rhodobacteraceae; genus Paracoccus. Next base: position 4,630 of record NZ_JAUNPC010000018.1, on the reverse strand, counting down.
GGACCAGGAACACCCGCACCTCGACCGGGATGGCGAAGCCGCGGTCCTGCGTCTTGTCGTAATGGTAGATGCCCAGATCCTCGGCGGCCTCGGCGCGCACGCCCGCTTCCTCCCACGCTTCCTGCAGGGCGGCCTGCGCCAGCGTGCGGCCGGGCATGGGCCAGCCTTTGGGGATGATCCAGCGCCCGGTGTCGCGGCTGGTGATCAGCAGCACCTCGCCCGACGCGGGATCGCGGCAGACGGCGCCGGCCTGCAGCCGGGGCGAACGGGCCCCGAGAAGCCGGGCAAGATTGCGGCGCAGGTCCTTCATCCGTCCTCCGCCATGCCGACGGACCCGCGCAGTGCCTTGACGGTGCCGCGCTGCGCCTTGGCGGCCAGGCGGCGGCGCTGGCTGCCCAGCGTCGGGCGGGTGGCGATGCGCGGGCGGGGTGCTTTCAGGGCCGAGCGGATCAGATCGGCCAGCCGCTCGCGCGCGATCTCGCGGTTGCGGGCCTGGCTGCGGGTGTCCTGGACCTGGATCAGGATCGCCCCGTCGCTGGTCCAGCGCCGTCCCGCAAGCCGCCGCAGCCGCGCCTTGACGGGCGCGGGCAGGTGGGGCGAGCGTTCGGCCTCGAAGCGCAGCTCGACGGCGGTCGAGACCTTGTTGACGTTCTGTCCCCCCGGTCCCTGCGCGCGCGTGAACTGCTCCGACAGCTCCCAGTCGGCGATGGCAATGGTGTCGTTGATCCGCAGCATGGGGGAAAGATGCAAATCCGGACGCGGGATGAAAAGGGGCCAAGGGATAATCTATGTTCACTTTCGCGACCTTGAGGGCATTTCGCGAGGTTCGGGAAGGGCCGGGGCGGCTGATCTGTC
>NZ_JAUNPC010000018.1:0-3675 GCF_030536915.1 Paracoccus sp. (in: a-proteobacteria) | reverse complement strand
TGGCGGAGCGTGGCCTTCCGGTCCGCAGCGGCCATGGCCCTTGTCATGCCGCCCGCAGGGTCGCTGCCGTCTTGACCGCCCGCGCCAGAACCGCGACCGACACCGGCCCCGTGCCTGCTGCCGCCAGCGCCGAGGCCGCCGCGCCCAGCGTCGCGCCCGAGGCCATCACGTCGTCGACCAGCAGCACCGGCCGTCCTTCCAGCCTTGCCCGTATCCGCGCCGCGACCTCGACCGCGCCTTCCACATTGGCGAAGCGGTCGGCGACCGAGCCGTGGTCCTGCATCGGCGTGTGCCGGGTGCGGCGCAGTGCCGCAGCCTCAAGCCGCAGCCCATGGGCGCGGGCCACCGCCGTCCCCAGCAGCGCCGCCTGGTTGTATTTCCGCGCCATCATCCGGCGCGGGTGCAGCGGCACCGGCACCACCACCATGTCCGGCTGCACCAAGCGTCCCGCTGCCGCGGCCAGCCACTGCCCCAAGGGGGGCGCCAGATCGGGCCGGTCCCCGTGCTTCAGCGCCAGCACCAGCCTGCGCCCGCTGCCCGCATAAACCAGCGCCGCGCGGCCCCTGTCCCACGGCCGGGTCCGGACCAGGCATTCGTCGCAGGCAAGCCCCGCCTCTTCGCCGTCGCCGGGCAGGGGAAGGCCGCAACGCTCGCAATGGCAGGCGCCGATGAACTCGGCCTCGCACCAGCAGGCGGGACACAGCGCCCCGTCCCCGGCCACGCCCGCGCCGCAATCGAGGCATTGCGGCGGAAACAGAATCGCCCGCCCCGCTTTCATCACCGAGCCGAACGACCTAAGTTGCAGTCCCATGTCCGCTTCTCCCTCCGATCCCGACGGCCCGCCGCGCCTGACCGACCGCCCTGCGCTTTCGCGCAACCGCGCCCGCGCGGCTCGCATCGGGCGCGAGGACTGGCTGCACGCGCTGGTCCAGGACGAGATCGAAGATAGGCTTTCAGAGATTAACAGGAGGTTTACGGCGCCGGCCGTGGTGACCGGAAATCCCGCTTTCTGGACCTCCGCCATGCCTGCGGCCCGTGTCGTGGCCGACGAGCCGGTGCTGGACCTTCGGCTCGGCCAGCACGACCTCGTGATCCATGCGCTGGCGCTGCACTGGGCCGACGATCCGGTGGGACAGCTGATCCAGTCTGCGCGTGCCCTGATCCCCGACGGTCTGTTCATCGCCGTCCTGCCGGGCGGAGAAACGCTTGCCCCGCTGCGCGCCGCGCTGGCGCAGGCCGAGGTCGAGGTGACGGGCGGCCTTTCCCCCCGAGTGGCACCCTTCGGGGAAATCCGCGACCTTGGCGCACTGGTGACGCGGGCAGGGCTGGCGCTGCCGGTGGCCGACCAGATCAGCCAGAAGGTCAGCTACCGCGACTTCCTGCATCTCGCCCGCGACCTGCGCGCGATGGGCGAGGGCAATGCGCTCGACCGCCGCCTGCGCCACCCCACCCGCCGCGCCGTCCTGCTGCGTGCCGCGGAAATCCTTTCCGGGACCGCCCCCGACCCCCAGGACCCCGGCCGCATCCGGCTGAACCTGGACCTGATCTTCCTGACCGGATGGGCGCCCGCCGACAACCAGCCGAAACCCCTGCGCCCCGGCTCGGCCCGAACGAGCCTTGCCGCGGCGCTGAGCCAGAGGACCCCATGAACCAGCACGCCCGCCCGCAAGACCCGAGCCAGCCGCGCCATGCCCCCGCCGACCACCCGGCGCTGCCGCAGCCGAAGATCGGCATCCTCGTCGCCAACCTCGGCACCCCCGACGGCCACGACTACTGGTCGATGCGCCGCTATCTCAGCGAGTTCCTGTCGGACCAGCGGGTGATCGACTATCCGAAATGGAAATGGCAGCCGCTGCTGCAGGGGATCATCCTCAGCAAGCGGCCCTTCACCTCGGGCGCGAACTACCGCTCGATCTGGAACAACGAGGCCAACGAAAGCCCGCTGCTGACGATCACCAAGGCCAAGCTCGCCAAGCTGCGCCAGACCTGCGCGGACCGCTGGGGCGACCGCGTGATCGTCGATTTCTGCATGCGCTACGGCAATCCCTCGACCCAGTCGGTCGTGGACCGGATGGTCAAGGCGGGCTGCGACCGGATCGTCTTCCTGCCGATGTATCCGCAATATGCGGGCTCGACCTGGGCCTCGGCGAACGACCAGTTCTTCCGCGCGCTGATGGTGCAGAAATGGCAGCCCTCGGCCCGCATCTGCCCGCCCTATTTCGACCGCCCCGACTATATCGACGCGCTGGCGCAGTCGGTCGAACGCACCCTGCAGGGTCGGCGCCCGCAGAAGCTGGTGGCGTCCTATCACGGGATGCCCAGGCGCTACCTGCTGGAAGGCGACCCCTATCACTGTCAGTGCCAGAAGACCTCGCGCCTGCTGCGGGAACGTCTGGGCTGGCCCGAGGAGTCCATCGACACCACCTTCCAGTCGGTCTTCGGCTCCGAGGAATGGCTGCGGCCCTACACGGTCGAGCATGTGGCGGACCTGGCGAAGCGCGGCATCACCGACATCGCGGTGATCTCTCCGGCCTTCAGCGCCGACTGCATCGAGACGCTGGAGGAGATCAACGGCGAGATCCGCGAGGCCTTCGAGCATGCGGGCGGCAAGGGCTTCACCTACATCCCCTGCCTGAACGACGACGACGCCCATATCGCCGTCCTGACCGGGGTGATCGCCGAGAACATGGCCGGCTGGGCCTGACCTTGGGATGCGGTGTGCGCCTGCCTATATCGGCAGGCGACGCCGCGCCGCGATCCAAGGCGCGCAGATTTCCGAAAGGCTCCCATGACCACCATCAACCAGATTGCCTGGGACGATACCGTTCTGCCCTTCCAGCTTGACCGTTCAGGCGTCCGTGGCCGCGTGGCCCGCCTGGACGGCGTGCTGGAACATATCCTGTCGCGCCACGACTATCCCGCCCCTGTGGCGGCGCTGGTGGCCGAGGTCGCGCTGCTGACCGCGCTGATCGGCCCGACGATCAAGCTGCGCTGGAAACTGTCGATCCAGGTGCGCGGCAACGGCGCCGTCCGCACCATCGCCGCCGACTATTATGCGCCGTCCTCGGATGGCGGCCCCGCCCGTATCCGGGCCTGGGCCAGCTTCGACGAGGACCGGCTGGACGACCGGCCCGCCTTTGAGCAGGTGGGCGAGGGCTATTTCGCCATCCTGATCGACCAAGGCGCGGGGAACCTTCCCTACCAAGGGATCACCCCTTTGGCGGGCAGTTCGCTGTCCGCCTGCGCGGGCACCTATTTCGCCCAGTCCGAACAGATCCCGACCAGCTTCACCCTGTCCTACGGGCAAAGCCGGATGGCGGGGGATGCGGAACGCTGGCGCGCGGGCGGCGTCATGCTGCAGACCCTGCCGGCCCAGCCGATGGACGCGGGCAAGGGCGGCTCGGGCGAGCATGGGCTGATCGAGGCCGCCGACATCCTGCAGGGCGCCCAGTCCGAGGACTGGAACCGCGCCAACCACCTGCTGTCCACGGTCGAGCCGATCGAGCTGATCGGGCCGTCCGTCGCGCCGACCGACCTGCTGGTGCGCCTGTTCCACGAGGAAACGCCGCGCGTCTTCGATCCCCAGCGGGTCGAGTTCGGCTGTTCGTGCTCGGCCGACCGGGTGCGGGGCACGCTGTCCATCTATTCGGCCAAGGACATCCGCCACATGACGAC
>NZ_JAUNPC010000205.1 GCF_030536915.1 Paracoccus sp. (in: a-proteobacteria) | reverse complement strand
GCACCTCGGGCATGTCGGCGATCCGCTCGCGCTCCATCACGAACAGGGGGGTGACGGCGCCGCCCTCGACATGCGGGCGTGCTTCGGCCGGGGTGGCGGTCACGGCGTCGATATGGCCGCCCGCGCAGGCCGTCAGCGCCTCGGAGGCGCCGCCGAAGGGCACGTGCTCAAAGCTGGTGTCGGTGGCCTTGCCATAGGCTTCGAAGGACAGGTGGTTCGCCCCGCCCGCCCCCGAGTTGCCGACCAGCGTCGCGCCGGGATTGGCGCGGGCATGATCCATGAACTCGGCGAAGGTCTTGAAGGGGGCGTCCTTGCAGGCCAGCACGACCTGCAGGTTGCGGCCCATCAGGCCCAGGAAGTCCACGTCGTCGATGCTGTAGGTGGTCGCGCCGTAATGCGGCAGCAGCGCGATCGGCCCCTGCGCCCCGATCGTCAGCGTATGGCCGTCGGCGGGCGCCTTCAGGCCCTTGCCGGTGCCGTTCGACCCGCCGCCGCCCGGCTCGTTCCGCACGACGACGGTGCTGCCCTCCAGCTGCTTCTGCAGCGATTCCGCAAGGATGCGCGCCGAAAGGTCGGTCCCGCCGCCCGCGGCATATGGAACCACGATCTCGATCGTCTTTTCAGGATAGGTGGCGGCGAACCCGGCGGTCGTCGCCAGAGCCAACAGCGCAACGCTGCCTGCCAGTGCCTTCATCTGATGCCCTCCCACGGCTAACGCGGGTGAGAGTGCGTGCAAGGTACACATGTTGTCAACTGTTCATGGTGGCTGGGCACCAAATAACAACCATGGACGTGCGTATTCCATTGGAAACTTATTTTTGCAATGAACAACTATCTGGCTTCCGCATGAGGAGTTTGCGCCCCATGCGCCACGGCCTTGAGGGCTTGGATGACGTGACCGCCCCGGCGTCCATGTGGTCATCTGTCACGTCAGGGGCGGCCATGCCGTGAACATCGTCGCCGTGACCGAGGCCCGGAAGGGGCCGAGGAAAGCCGGAGCACGCGCGCCTTCCGCGACGAGATGTTCCGCGATTCCGGCGACTGGCACCCGCCATCCCGAGGGCCGCGACCTCACCATTTCGTCGGAGAGACAGGCCGGTGGACCGGATGCGACACTCCTGACCTGCCGCGCCAGCCTGGCTGCCCGTCCACCCGCCCGAACCGGAGAGCCCCGTGACCCGTCCCAGCACGAACTTCCAGCATCCCGTCGCCCGGCTGACCCGCGACGTGGCGGCGGGGCTGGTGGGGCACGAGCGGATGGCCGAGCGGCTGGTGATCGCGCTGCTGGCGGGCGGCCATGTGCTGCTGGAAGGCCCGCCCGGCATCGCCAAGACCCGCGCGGTCAAGCGGCTGGCCGCGCATCTGCCGGGCCGGCACGCGCGCATCCAGTGCACGCCGGACCTGCTGCCCTCGGATCTGACCGGCACCCAGGTTTATCGCGCCGAGGAGGGCTTCGGCTTCGTGCCGGGGCCGCTGTTCCACTCGCTGGTGCTGGTGGACGAGATCAACCGCGCCCCGCCCAAGGTCCAGTCCGCGCTGCTGGAGGCGATGGCCGAGCACCAGGTCACGACCGGCGGGACGACCCGCCCCCTGCCCGATCCCTTCATGGTGGTCGCCACCCAGAACCCCATCGAGCACGAGGGCACCTTCCCGCTGCCCGAGGCGCAGATGGACCGCTTCCTGCTGCACCTGCATCTCGACCTGCCGGGGGCCGAGGACGAGCGGGCGATCCTCGATCTGGTGGAAACCGAGCTGCTCGCGCCGCCCACGCCCGCGGCCGAGCTGATCGCCGAGGCCGACATCCACGCCGCGCGCCGCGAGGTGGCGCAGGTGCATCTGGCGCCCGCGCTCAAGGACTACATCGTGCGGCTGGTGATGGCGACGCGGGCGGGGGGCGCGGTGGCGGAGCGCATCGAGCATCCCGTCTCGCCGC
>NZ_JAUNPC010000129.1 GCF_030536915.1 Paracoccus sp. (in: a-proteobacteria) | reverse complement strand
CCGACCTGCAAGACCAGGAACCGGCCAGCGCATGACGAAGCGCTCAGGCGCCGGGGCTTGGCTCCCCTGTCTGGTTCGACCCCGAGATGGGATGGGACGCTGCGCCATCAGGCAGGCGAGGCCGCCGACAAAGCTGCAGCGATGCCGCGATCGAGACATGTCTGATCATGAAGGTGCTGTCCCGCATGGCGTTGCGCCGGACGACCGGGTTCGTCGAGAGCCTGCCACGGCTGATCGGTCTCGATTGGGCGGTGCCCGATTTCAGCACGCTGTCGCGGCGGCAGAAGGCCCTGGTCGTGAACATTCCGCATCGGGGCTCCAACGGTCCGCTGCAGCTTCCGATCGACAGCACCGGCATCAAGGTCGAGGGCGAAGGTGAGTGGAATGCCCGCAAACATGGCGGGTCCAAGCGGCGCATTCGCCCTTGTCGCTCGGACCAGTGGCGCGACAGGGCTCATGGCGCAGGATCCATCCCGGCATCGACGAGGAAACGCTGGAGGTCCGGGCCGTTGCGATCACCGCAAGCCACATCGGCGATGCGCCGGTTCCGCCCGACCTGCTTGACCAGATCCCGGCAGATCAGGAAATCGGCAGCGGTGAGCCCCGCGAACGCCGACGGCGCCCATGACACACGCAAGTGCCACGATGCCATTGCGGATCGAGGAGCTCACGCCGTCATCCCGCCCCGCCGGAATGCAAAGCCATGGAAGGCGGTCACGGCGGGCGCCGCGGCACGCGACCAAGCCCTGCGCGCCTCGAAGCATCTGGGTCGGGCGCCGTGGCGACGATGGAGCGGTTACCATCGCCGAAGCCGCGCCGAAACGAAGATGCATTGCGTGAAGTTGCCGGGTCAGCGCCTCATGGCCCGAGACTTCGATCGGCAGGTCGCTGAACTCCGGGTCCGCATCGCGGTCCTGAACGGCTGCACCGCGCTCGGCATCCCCGTCACAGAGGCCGTGAGATGGCTCCGTCCGGGGAAAGGCGACGTGCCCCCATCAGTCGATTTGCGCAACAGAGCCCGTCCATAATGGGCTGTTCCGGTAAGGCTTCCCATGTCGCAGGACGCACCCAATATCCCCTGCGGCCTTGCTTGCTTGGCCGTGCTCAGGTGTGCCCTTGAGGGCAGCATCCCGCCTTCCCGCACGGCTGCGGCGACCCGCACGGCTCGGTAAAACGACAGATAAAGCGCGGACGAGCGGCAACCTCAACTAACCCAGTGCGACTTTTTTAACAGCCTCGGTGGTTTCCAAGGGTCAAAGCTCCTGCTGGCTGGACCTACGTCTTGGCTTTCCATATAAAGCCAACCTTTTTCTGCGCCGGCCCGTGCGGTGACAGGCTGCCCGCAGGTGACGTGCGGGCTTGCCTTCAGATCCCGTGACCCAAGCGCGGCGCAGCCCTGCCTTGTTCTTCCGGGGGGCAGGACAGGGGGGCGTTCGCCGCCTTCCATGGCCTCGCGTTCCGGGGCGAGGCGCCTTTCCCGGCCTGTCCCGGACCAAGGGTTCCGGACAGCAGCCGTTCCAGCTGCGCGATGGCGCCCGGCAGGTCCGCGGTCAGGCGCAACGGCGGCAGGGTGGCCAGCACGGCCGCCACGCTGGCGATCTCGGACCGGCCGAGGTCCGGGCAGAGCGGCGCGTCCGGATCGGCCGCCCGCTCGCGCAGCGCGGCGGCCATGCCGTCTGGGGCGCGGCCATCGAGCCGGCATGAGGCGTGCACGATGACGTCGCGGGCATGGACCACGGGCAGGCCCAAGGCCTTGAGGCGCAGAATGATGGCGCGATCCTCATGTGCGGGCGCGGGGTCGAAGCCGCCGGCGGCGACATAAGCGTCGAGCTGAAAGGCGAGGCTCGCGCCAGGGGTGCGCTCGTGCCCTGCCCGCCCCATCAGGCGCAGTTCCAGCGCGACCTTGAGATCGAGGAAACGGTCCTCCAGCGCGGCGCGATGCAGCAGCAGGGGGGGCAGCAGCGCGTGCTCCTCGGCGATGGGCAGGACCCAGCCGCAGACGGCCGCGGCGCCCGCGCCGAGATGGCGCAGGTTCGCGTCCAGCCAGTCGGGCGCCACTAGGCAGTCGGCATCCGAGGTGAGGACTGCGCGGAGGTCCGCCCCTGTCTCGGCCGCCATGCGCATCCCTTCGGCGATCCCCAGCCGCCGCGCCGCGCCGACGCCCCCCGTTGCGATGTGGCAGTCCAGCACCGCCGCGCCCTGCGAGGCCGCGATCTGTGCGGTCGCATCCGTGCAGTTGTTGGCCACGACCAGCAGATCCGCGCCCTGGCCCTCCAGCGCGCCGAGGCAGGCGGCGATCCGCGCCGCCTCGTTGCGGGCGGGGACAACCACGAGATGGCCGCTGCGCCCCCAGCCGGACGGCCGTGCCTTGAGGTCGATGCGCGGGGGCGGGGCGGGGGGATGCGGCGTCATGGCGCGAGAAACCTGTCGATGCGGAAACGGGGCTGGCACAGCACGGGAATGCGGCGGAAGGCCGGCGCCATGGCGGCGGCGAATGCCTCCAGCGCCTCCCCGCCCTCTAGGGGGTTGCCCGAGGGGCCAAGCCAGGTGACGGCCAGCACCTCGGCCGCCGGGCATCTTGCGGCGATCTCGCGGGCGAGGGCGTCGAGGCCCGGGCGGTCGAGGAAATACAGCACCTCGGACAGCAGGACGAGGTCGTAGTCGCCGGGCGGAAAGGCGCAGGGCAGGAAGCCTTGGACGAAGCGTCCCTGCGGCACCGCGCGGCGGGCCGCCTCCAGCGCCGTTTCGACCGCGTCGATGCCGGTGTAGCGGCGGCACAGGGGCGCGATGTGGCGCGCGAGTTCCCCGTTGCCGCAGCCGGGCTCCAGCGCGCTGTCATAGGCGGGGCGGGACAGCGCCGCGCGGGTGGCTGCGAACTTGGCCTGCTCATAGGCGCTGGTGCGGAAGCCCCAGGGGTCATCGCCTTCGGCATAAAGCGCGTCGAGATGGTCGAGGCCCACCGCGGAGGCCGCCTTTTCCGTCACCATGGCGCGCCCTCGTCCGACAGGAAGTAGACCTCGTCGCGGGCGGCGAAGAAGGCGGCGAAGCCCGGCGGCATCTCGAAGCCGTCGGGCGCATCGGGCACCACCAGCCCCGCCTGGCTGCGATGGGCGGCGATGGCGGCCTGCTTGGCAGGCAGGCAGGGCCCGGGGGGCAGGCGCACGGCCCGCGTGCCGGGCGGCACGGGCGCGCGGCCCTGTCCGTGCCAGCGCGACCAGACGGGATAGAAGCCCAGCCGCAGCGGCAGGGCACGCGCCACCGCCCGCCCCAGCGCCGCCCCCGCCACGTGGTCGCAATGGGGATCAAGCGGCGAGGGCGCCAGAAGAAGGCCCGCGCCAGTTTCCCGCGCCAAGGCGGCGATCCGTCCGGCCAGTTCCGGGCTGGCCCGAAGCTGGCCGTCGGGCACGCCGAACATCGTCGCATCCTCCGCCGTCCCGCCCAGGTGGCCTAAGGCTTCCTCCAGTTCCCCGCGCCGGAGGGCGGCCAGCCGTGCGGGCGACACGGCGCGCGAGCCGGGATGCGATGCCGCCCCATCCGTGAGGCAGGCCACATGCGCCCCCGGCCCTGCAAAAGCCCGGGCCAGCAACGCGCCGCAGCCAAGGGATTCATCGTCGGGGTGCGGTGCCAGCACCAGCAGGGGCTGCCCGCGCAGCAGGTCCTCGGCCCCCATGGCGGGCAGGTCGTCGTCGTCCGGCACAAGGATGGCGGCAAGGTCGCGTTCACGCATCGGGGTCGTCCAGCAGGGCCGAGAAGGGCTCGTCCCGCATCAGGCACCAGCGCCCCGCCCGCTGCAGAAAGGCGTCGCGGGCTGCCTGGCGCATGTAGGTGGCAAGGTCGCGCGCGATGCGGCCCGTCCGGGCGTCCTCGTCGAAATGCGCGAGGCCGACGGACCGCTCGACGGCGGCGATGGCGTCCTGACCCACGTCTTCCGTCAGCAGGCGCGCCTGCGCGGACAGGGCGGCGGCGCGTTCCGGCTCGGCCCGGCCCGCAGCGCCCTCGGCCACGCGGGCTGCGCGGCGCACAAGGGCGCCTGCCGCCAGCGCCCGCGTCAGCACGGGGGCCAGCCGCGCCACCTGTGCCTCGGCCGCCAGTCGCCCCAGCGTGGCCAGGTCGTCGGCGGCGGCGCGCAACAGGCCGAGCGTGCCGCCAAGCTGCACGGCGGCGATGCGCCAGGTGCCGCCGACGAAGCCCGGTTCCTCAAGATAGCGGCCGGGTCCGCCCACCCAGCGCAGCGCCGAGGCCGGCATCCCGTCCGCGTCGAAGTCCCCCGAAACGGTGGCCCGCATTCCCGTCTTGCGCCAGCTGCCGGGCCGGTGCCGGGCGGGGTCGCTGACGTCCAGCAGCGCAAGGCGCAGCGCCTCTCCCTGGCCCAAGGTCACGACCGCATGGCCCACCACCCCCAGCCCCGATGCAAAGCGCTTGCCGCCCGCCAGCCGCTCTCCGTCCAGCGCCAGCGGGACCGCCCCGTCCGCGCCCCAGACGCCCAGAAACGCACCGCCGTCGGCCAGCCCCCGCGCCTCGGCCCAGGTCCCGGCGTCGCCCAGGGTGCGGGCCAGGCGCAGGGCGTTGACATGGCCCTCGTAAAGCCGCGCCAGCGACAGATTGACCTCGGCCAGCCGGACCAGCCGCGTGAACAGGCGCTCGGGCTGGGGCGTTCCGGCCCCGAGCCAGCCTGCCGCGCGCAGCCGGGCCACCGAAGCGGCGATGGAGGCCTCGCCCCGGTCCTCGACCGCCGCCGCCGCGGCGAGATCCGCGAAAAGGCGGCAGTCTTCCCGGCCGTCGGCCGGCGGGGTGCACCGGGCTGCATCGTCCTTCATGCGTGAGGCCCTTTCAGCAACGCGATCTTGGGGGAGAAACGTTGCTGTCAACGCCGCCGGTCTTTTCTCCGTTCCTTTCCTGCGCCTCGGGGGGCGTCGGCAGGACCGTCCGGCTTGTTACCGGCCAGAACCTAGGTGTTTGATCCCAAGGTTTGATGGTGTGATCCTTTCGTTGGAATGGAATGAGGCACTATGGGCCGGGTTCGCCACGGATGCGCCACGACCACGCACATCATCCGAGCAGCAATACATCAATCGAAGGCTTCGACCGCGGCGTTGAGTCGACAGTTTCAGATCAACCCCAAGACCGTTGCGAAGTGGCGCAGGCGGCGACGGTGGAAGACCTCAAGACCCGGGCGAAGGGCATCGCGGGGGCTGGAGCGGGCACGGCGCAGCGATGCCGAAATCATGTGAAGGCTCCCCCAAGATCGAGGCTTCTGGTGCGAAGCACGGCGCTCCGTCCCGACTGCGGAGCCATCCATCGCAAGGCCCAGGCGGAAGCGAAGGCACGCGGCCTCACTGGTGCAAGCTATTCCGTAGTGGCCAGGACTGTGCGCGGGATCGAAGCCGCGCGCATCGCCGTCGCGACGGACGCGGCGGCCTGTCGCGACCGCCACGAACTCGTGCATCGGCGCGCCGCCGATGCGCCCAACGGGATGTGGCGCCCCACAAAACCCTCGCGGAAAGCACAGATCACCAGATGCTTGTCGAGGTATGACGCGCGTCAATCACGACTTCGCGTCTTCGGATTCCAGCCACGCGCTGAGCATCGCACCGCCTCAACGAGGCCGTCGCCACCACCGGTCATCCTTCGTCGCGGCGGCACCACCGATCCAGGTGGCGGCGCCGTCTACCTTGCGCCGCCCTTGCAGCCTCAGTTCAGGATACTGAAGCCCTGGTCTGCAAAGACCCTGTCGGCCGCGTCTGCGCTCAGCGCCTCGAAGAAAGCCTTGTCGGCAGGATCCGCGGCAGACGTCAACAACGCGGCCGGATAGGTGATCGGCTCGTGGGTTTCGGCCGGAAACGTGCCGAGGACACTCACCGCAGGATCGGCGGCATCGTCGATCACATGGACGATACCGCAG
>NZ_JAUNPC010000128.1 GCF_030536915.1 Paracoccus sp. (in: a-proteobacteria) | reverse complement strand
AACCGCATGGATTCACCAGGTGAATCCTTCACGGGGAGAGTTCTGCAACAACGCCATTGCGATATGGGGTATTCTTGGCAGTGCTGAGGGCTTGAAGCGATTCACAAGAGCCTCGCGGAGGGTGCAACCCAGCAGCCTAACGGCTGGGGTTCTCCTGCAGGGATACGGTCCCGCCGGGTCAATCCGTTTGCGGGTGCGGTATCCACTCTAGCGTTACCAGAACACCCCGCATAGTGCCCCAGACTTGCCACTCTGGATCCTTGATGCCGGTTCGGTTCCCGCACTGCCTCATGCATGAATGCGGGATGGCGAGTGTGCTGCCAGCCGACCTGCTTCGAGCTTCACCCTGTTGATAGCGAGTTCTGCGATTGCTGATGGCCTGTGTGCCTTGTGCCGCACCACGCCGAGCGAGCGCGCCGGTGCGTCGTCCAGATCGATGATATGCAGTTCCGGCTCGGTGATCATCATTGCGGCAAGACACGGCAAAAACCCCACCCCGAAGCCTGCCGCCACGAACTTGCCGATGGTGGCGAGATGCTCGAACTCCATAAGCGGACGGAACTGGGCGCCGCGCTGCAGGAAGGCAGCATCTGCGTAAAGCCGCGCGGCGGTTCCCTTGGGCATCGAGAGCAGTCCCAGCGCCTGACAATCCAGCAGATCCGCCGGCGCACCATTTTCCAGGCGCCTGTCATCGTTTCGCGCCAGGAGCACATACCGATCGCGGACGAATTCATCATAGACAATATCGGTGCGGGACGGGTCCGCTGAGGTCAGGGCAAAGTCGACATCGCCCGCCAGCATGAGGTCCAGGGTCGCATCCGAGAGAACATCGCGGATATGAAGCTGTGCGGCGGGATCCGCCTCCCGCACTGCTTGGGCGACCGCCGGCAGCAGCATTGCGGCAAGCGAGGGCAGGGCGGCGACGGAAAGACGGCTCGCCTGCCGCTGCACGATGCCCTGCATCGCACGAAGGCCATCATCATAGTTTTCAACCACCCGCCTGGCGACTTGCACAAGTGATCCACCTTCCCGCGTTAGGACCACCAACCGCGTCGTGCGCAGAAACAGTGGCGCGCCGATCTCCTCCTCGATGCCCTTCACGATGCGGCTCAAGGCCGGCTGAGTGACGCTGAACTCCTCGGCCGTGCGGCTGAAGCTGCGCGACTCGGCCAGCGAGATCACAATACGGAGCTGGCGCGGAGTAAGATTCATTCGGTCACGGCATCAATTCATCAGAATGATGAATTTATCATATCCTCCGCGTGCTGCTAGTCTCGCTTCGACTTAGAAGGGAGCCGCAGATGGCGGATCAATCGGACGAGCCCAAAGGCTTGCAGCGTGGGCTGACCAACTATGGTGATCGGGACTTCGCGCTCTATCTGCGGCGCTCCTTCGCGAGTTCGATGGGCTTCACACGCGATGCACTGTCCCGACCCGTGGTCGGGATCAACTCGACCCCCAGCGGCTTCAACAACTGCCACCGCTCAATGCCTGAGCTGGTCGAGGCGGTAAAGCGCGGCGCCATGCTTGAAGGGACACTACCGCTCGAGTTTCCGACAATTTCCTTGGGCGAAGCCTACCTGACGCCGACCAGCCTCAAGTTCCGCAACCTCATGTCGATGGATGTCGAGGAAATGGCACGGGCACAGCCGATGGATGCGATGGTCGCGATCGGCGGCTGCGACAAGACCGTGCCTGCACAGATCATGGGGGCGATTTCGGCCGACCGGCCAACGGTGATCCTCGTCACGGGGCCCATGATGACCGGCCGTTACAAGGGAGAGAGACTGGGGGCCTGCACCGACTGCCGCCGCTATTGGGCCCGCTTCCGCGCGGGCGAGGTCAGCGCCGACGAGCTGTCGCTTGTCGAGTCCAACCTGGCCACGACGTCCGGCACCTGCGCCGTGATGGGCACGGCCAGCACCATGGCCTGCCTAACCGAGATCCTTGGGTTCGGGTTGCAGGGCTCGGCCACGGCGCCGGCGGTTCATGCCGACCGGCTGCGGATCGCCGAGGAATCGGGCAGGCTAGCCGCCCGCATGGCTGTCGATCCGGGGGCGGTGCGGCCGACCGAACTGGTCACGTCGGCGTCGCTCGACAATGCGATGCGGCTGCTGCTGGCCATCTCGGGCTCGACGAACGCCCTTGTCCATCTGGCGGCCATCGCGGGGCGCGCGGGGCTTCGACTGTCGCTGGAACGGCTGAATGAGCTGGCCGCGACCACTCCGGTGCTCGTCAACCTCAAGCCGGTCGGCGCGAATTACATGGAGGATCTGCACGCCGCGGGCGGCGTCACCGCGCTGATGTGGGAATTGCGCGAACTTCTCGATCTTGATTGCCCCACGGTGACGGGCGAGGCGCTTGGCGCGCGTCTCGAAGGTTTCGATCCTGCCTCGATCGACCGCAGCGTGATCCGCCCGTTCAACGATCCGATCGAGCCGGAGGGCGGACTGATCGCGCTGTTCGGGAACCTCGCGCCAGAGGGTGCGATCCTCAAGCGCGCCGCTGCAACCCCCGAGCTGCTGGAGCGCGAAGCGCGGATCGTCGTCTTCACCTCGCCCGAGGATCTTGCCCGGCGCATTGACGACCCGGATCTGGACGTCGGACCCGACGATGCGCTGGTGATGCAGATGGCTGGGCCGAAAAGCGCGTCCGCCATGCCCGAGGCAGGGTATCTGCCGATCCCGAAGAAGCTGGCGACGCAGGGTGTGAAGGACATGATCCGCATCTCGGACGCGCGGATGAGCGGCACCGCCTACGGTGCCATCGTGCTGCACGTGGCGCCCGATTCTGCGTCCGGCGGGCCGCTGGCACTGGCGCGGACAGGTGACCGCATTTCGCTCAGCGCCTCGCGCAATCGGATCGAGCTGCTCGTCGATGAGGACGAACTGGCCCGGCGGCGTGCCGGGCTGCCGGCTGCGCCCGACGAGGCCCCGCGCGGCTATGCGGCGCTTTACGACCGCCATGTAACGCAGGCGCCCGAAGGCTGCGACTTCGATTTCCTGCAGCACCCGGATCTGCACCGGCCGGCGCGGCGGGAAGACTGATCTTTCTTGGGAGGAGAAAAGATGTATCACTGGATGAAGCAGACGGGTTGCACCGTCGCGCTGCTGGCCGCGGCTGCAACCGGAGCATGGGCGCAAGCCGATTATCCGTCCCGTCAGGTGACACTGGTCGTGCCCTATGCAGCGGGCGGAGCGACCGACATCATCGGCCGCATCGTGGCGCAGGGGCTTGGCGATGAACTGAACCAGACGATCGTCGTCCAGAACGTTCCCGGCGCGGGCGGGTCGATCGGCGCGATGCAGGTCTCGCGGGCCGATCCCGACGGCTACACGCTGCTGATGGGCGCGATGACAAGCCATTCGATCAACATGAACCTGCCCACGGCGCCGGGCTTTGACCTGCGGACGGATTTCGAGACAGTGGGACTTGCGGGCAGCGTCGGCCTGGCTCTCGTGACCCGGCCCGACCTCGCAGTGGACAGCTTCGAGGCTTTCCTGGCGGAAGCCGAGGCGAACCCCGGACAACTGGCCTATGCCTCGGCCGGCGCTGGATCTCCCCAGCATCTGGGGATGGAGATGCTGAAGAACGCGGCCGATATCGACCTTGTTCATGTGCCCTATCAGGGATCGTCGCCGGCGATTACCGACCTGATCGGGGGACATGTCGATGTGATGTTCGATACGATCCCCTCGGTCCTGCCGCATGTGAACAGCGGCGCGGTCAAGGCGCTGGCCGTCACCACACCCGAGCCCTCGCTCTTCCTTGAAGGCCTGCCAACCGTCGACTCGGCCGGGGTGGAGGGGTTCGACGTCCAGTCGTGGTTCGGCGTTCTCGCCCCCGCCGGCACGCCCGAGGCAGTGACGCAGCGGCTGAACGAAGTCCTGAACGCGAACTTGCAGAAGCCCGAGACGATCGCCGCCCTTAAACAGCAAGGCGTTGTCGCAAGTCCGGGGCCGCGCGAGGCGGAGACTGCGCTGATCGAAAGCGAGATCGCAAAATGGCAGGCCGTCATCGAGACGGCCGGGCCGCTGGAATAAGGAGCCTGCGATGACCAGCACTTCAGTCGCCGTCATCGTCGGGGGCGGAACGATGGGCGCCGATGTCGCCATCGTCTTTGCCCGCGGCGGCTGGCGCGTCGTGGTCGTCGAGCCTGCTGCCGAACGGCGGCAGGCGCTCGGCTCCTACTGGACGGTCGAGTTGGACAAGACCGGACACGGCGTGGCCATCAGCGCCATGTCGGCCGAGGCGAAAATGGACGATCTTGCATGGAAGGATGTCGCTATCGTCGTGGATTGCGCGCCCGAGCGGCTGGACGTCAAGCGAGTCGTTTTCGAGACCGCGGCGCGACTGGCGCGGGCCGATGCCATCCTCGCCTCCAACTCCTCGGGCTTTCCGATCTCGCAGATCGTTCAGGGCCTGCCGCATCCGGAACGCTGCGCGGGGCTGCATTTCTTCATGCCCGCGCATCTGGTTCCGTTGGTCGAGGTCGTCTCGTCCGCCGAGACGAGCCAAGAAACTGCCGCGCGGCTGATGACGATCATGCGCGATCTCGGCCGGGTTCCGGTTCATGTCCGCCGCGATCTGCCGGGCTTCCTGGCCAATCGGATGCAGCACGCGCTGGCCCGCGAGGCTTTCGCCCTGATCGAGGCCGGGATCGCCTCGGCCGAGGACGTCGACGCGGCAGTGCGCTTCGGCTTCGGCTTCCGCTTTCTTGCGGCTGGACCTGCGCTGCAGCGCGACCACGCCGGACTGGACGTCCATTGCGCGGCGGCCGCGACAATGTATCCGTCGCTGTCAACGGCAACGCAGCCCAGCAGCGAGTTGCGCGACCGTGTCGAAGCCGGGCGGCTGGGAATGAAGACCGGGGCAGGGTTCTACGACTGGTCGCCCGAGACGATCGCGGCCGAACGCGAACGCTATCAGTCGGCGCTTGCTGCGGCGCTGGACATCATTGCCGATGACCTTCCGCCGATCCGGCCGCTGGAGGATCGCCGATGAGCGCAATCCTTCCCTCCGTTGCGGTCACGGTCGCGCCCAACGGGTCCTACAAGACCAGGTCCGATCATCCGGCACTGCCGATCACCCCGGCCGAGCTGGCGCGATGCGCAAGCGCCTGTCTGGAGCGAGGAGCCGGAATGTTCCATCTCCACGTCCGCGACCGCGACGGGTGTCATCTGCTGGACGCCGCGGCTTATGGCGAAGCTACGACCGCCATCCGGCGCGCGGTGGGTGACAAGATGATCATCCAGGCGACCTCCGAAGCCGCGGGCCGCTATAGTCCCTCTGAGCAGATGGCTGCGATCCGCGCAACCCGGCCAGAGGCGGTCTCGCTGGCCCTGCGCGAACTGGTCCGGGAGGACGATGAGGTGGCGGCCGCCACGCAGTTCATCGAGGATCTGGACCGCGACGGGACGATGGTCCAGGTCATTCTTTATTCCGAGGCGGATCTTGCTGCCTGGTGCGCATTGCGTCAGCGCGGCGCGTTCGGAAGCCGCCCGCAAACGCTTCTCTTCGTCCTGGGTCGCTATACCGAGAACCAGACATCCACGCCCGTCGATCTCCTGCAGTTCCTCGCACAGCCGATCGAAGCGCCCTTCAGCGTCTGCGCGTTCGGCCGGTTCGAGCGGGATTGCGTCCTGACGGCTGCGCTGCTCGGCGGGCATGCGCGTGTGGGCTTCGAGAACAATCTGCATATGCCTGACGGCCAGCTTGCTCCCTCCAACGAAGCCCTCGTCGGGGCGTTGGTCGAGGTCTTGGCATCTCTTGGGCGGCGGACATCAAGCGCAGAAGAAATCCGATCGCAGTATCGCTAGGACGAGGAATTGAGATCGAAGTCGGTCAGTTGGAACGTAAGCCTCCGGCGGGGGCCGTCTGACGGGATTTCGATGTCGATGATAAGTCCG
>NZ_JAUNPC010000017.1:3876-43063 GCF_030536915.1 Paracoccus sp. (in: a-proteobacteria) | reverse complement strand
TCATAATCGCCGCCCTCGATCACCTCGGGCGACTGCCGGCCCGTCACGTCCGGCGCCCCCAGCCGCATCCGCGCCACCCGCAGGCCCGTCACGCCGACCGGCCCGGTCGAAGTATCTGTTTCCGTCACCAGATGCAGCGGCGACAGCTTGGGATTGTCCCCGATCCCGTCGCCGTCCACGTCGCCCCCCGCATTTGCCACCAGCGCCTCGCTGGCGCGGCCCGCCACCCCGGCGACATGGCCCGCGAAAGCGGCCGGGGCGGAAAGCCATACGAATTCGACGCCCTCCTCCTCGGCATTCTGCACCTCGCGCTGGCTGCCGGGCATGTTGGCCCGGTCGCGGCGGTAAAGGCACTTGACGCTGACGGCCCCCTGCCGGATCGCCGTCCGCACGCAGTCCATCGCCGTGTCGCCGCCGCCGATCACCACCACGCGCTTGCCGAAGGCATCCAGCTCGCCATCGGCGAAATCCGGCACCTCGTCGCCCAGGTCGATGCGGTTGGACGCGGTCAGGTAGTCCAGCGCCGCCACCACGCCCCGTTCGGGCGCGTTGTCGATCCCGAGGTCGCGGGTCCTGTAGACGCCGGTGGCGATCAGCACCGCGTCATGCTTGCCCCGGATCGCGTCGAAGCTGATCGTCCGGCCCACCTCGGCGTTCAGCACGAATTCGACGCCGCCTTCCTCAAGCCACTGGTTGCGGCGCTCGACTACGGGCTTTTCCAGCTTGAAGCCGGGGATGCCATAGATCATCAGCCCGCCCGCGCGGTCGTGGCGGTCATAGACCGTGACCTGGAATCCCTGCTGCCGCAGCCGTTCCGCCGCCGCCAGCCCGCCCGGCCCCGCGCCGATGATGCCCACGCTTTCGGCGCGTTCGGCCGCCGGGCGGATGGGCTCGACCCAGCCTTCCTCCCATGCGGTGTCGGTGATGTATTTCTCGATGGCGCCGATGGTGACGGTGCCGTGGCCCGACTGCTCGATGACGCAGTTGCCCTCGCAGAGCCGGTCCTGCGGGCAGATGCGGCCGCAGATTTCCGGGAAACTGTTGGTCTCCTGCGCGCGCAGATAGGCTTCCTGCGTGCGCCCCTCGGCCATCAGGCGCAACCAGTCGGGAATGTTGTTATGAAGGGGGCAATGCGACTGGCAATAGGGAACCCCGCATTGGGAACAGCGGCTCGCCTGCTCGACGGCCTTGGCATCGGCGAACTCGCGGTAGATCTCGTGGAAATCGCCGCTGCGCTCATCCGCCGCGCGTTTCTCGGGCATCTCGCGACCTAGGGTCACGAACTTGAGCATCACCTGCGTGGCCATCCGCTGCGCCTTCTCCCATCAACCGGGGAAAGCTGTAGAACAGACAGGATCGCTCAAAAAGTCAGCAAGGCTTACCTATCTTTGATTTTCCGGCATGAAGTCTGAAAATCCAGCGGATTTTTTGCCGAAAATAGGTCAGGGTGCGTTACCCAACCGCCATAAGCCCCAGCAAGGCCGCAGTTCCGACGATGATGCGCCACCAGGCGAACAGCCCGTAACCGCGGCGCGAGACATAGTTCAGCAGCCACTTGACCACGAAGACCGCCGCCACGAAGGCGCAGACAAAGCCCACCGCCACATTCGTCAGCGCCGCCGCGTCCAGAACCGCGCGGCTGCGGTAAAGGTCATAGGTGAAGGCCCCGACCATCGTCGGCATCGACAGGAAAAAGCTGAACTCGGCCGCCGCCCGCTTGCCGACCCCCATCGTCAACGCCCCCACGATGGTCGCGCCGGAACGCGACACGCCGGGCACCATGGCAAGGCACTGGATCAGGCCGATGCGGAAGGCGACGCCCAGCGGAATGTCCTCGGCCTCGGCATGGCGGGTGGGGATCGACAGCCGGTCCACATAGAGCAGCACGATGCCGCCGAGGATCAGCATGACGGCGATCAGCATCGGAGTCTCGAACAGCACCGTCTTGATGATCCCGTGCGCCATCGCGCCGATCACCGCCGCCGGCAGGAAGGCCAGCAGCACCGCCCCGATGAACCGCCGCGCCCGGGGATCGCGCGGCGCCTCCGAGAAGATGCGCCACAGCCGCCCGGCATAGACGCCCAGGATGGCAAGGATCGCGCCAAGCTGGATCAGCACCTCGAAGGCGCGGCCGGGGCTGTCGAAACCGAGAAAATGCCCGGCCAGCAGCAGGTGCCCGGTCGAGGAAACCGGAATGAACTCGGTCAGTCCCTCGAGCAGCCCGAGGAACGCCGCAACGATCGTATCACGTTCCATCAATCGGGGCGCAGGTTCTTTGCCGAGTCCTTGATGGCGGTGTATTGCCCCGACGGCCGGAAGCGCCACAGGTATTCGGGCACCACCGCCGCCGCGGCCGCGGGCTGGATGCCGAGGTCGGCGAAGGTCTTTACCCCCTGCCCCACCCGGTTCGGGCGGCGCAACTGGCGCGCCTGGTCGCGGGTGATCACGCGGTTCATGACCAGCCCGCCGCTGACCGTCTGCAGCGCATCGAATGAGACGCCGATCAGCCCCGCCATCCAGCCCGGCAGCCCCATGATCCAGCGCCGGCGGCTGGTGACAAGGGCGACCAGCCGCGCGATCTCGCGCATTGTCATCACGTCGGGGCCGCCGAGTTCGTAGATGCCGGGCTCGGCCTCGCCCGTCGCGCCCATCATGGCGGCGCGGGCCACGTCATCGACGAAGACGGGCTGCAGTTCCGCATTGGCGCCGGGCAGCGGCACGACCGGCCCCAGCCGCATCATGCCGCCCAGCTTGTTGAAGAACTTGTCGTCCGGCCCGAAGATCACCGAAGGGCGCAGGATCACCGCGTCGGGACGGTGCTGCAGGATCGCCTGCTCGCCCTTGCCCTTGGTTGCGGCATAGCGGCTGTCCGAATCGGGATCGGCGCCGATGGCCGACAGGTGGACCAGCCGCCCGACGCCAAGCTCGGCCGAGATGCGGGCGATGCGGCCGGCGGCCTCGTGGTGGATGGCATCGAAGGTGTTACGCCGCTGGCCCACGAGGATGCCGACGCAGTTGATGACGGCATCCGCATCCGTCATCGCCGCCCGCACCGACAGGTCGTCGCGGACGTTGCAGAAGACCGGCTGGACCTGGCCCACATGGCCATACATCCGCACCACGCCCGCCAGATGCGGGCGGCGGACGGCGACGCGGACGCGCCAGCCCTCGGCCGCCATGACGCGGGCAATCTGCCGCCCGACGAACCCCGAGCCGCCATAGATCGTGACCAGCCTTGCCATGTCTCGCCCCTTTCAGCAGCCGGGTGCCGCTTTCGCGCCTTGCAAGCCTGATAGCGAACCGCCCCCCCGGCATCAAGCGCAGGCAGGAACCGCGTCCCGGCAAGGGCGGGCGATTTTTCTGAAGAAGGGCCGTTGACAGCCCCTGCGGCTGGCTCTACATCCCCGCCTCACGACACCGGCCCAGGTGGCGGAATTGGTAGACGCGCACGGTTCAGGTCCGTGTGCCGCAAGGCGTGGAGGTTCGAGTCCTCTTCTGGGCACCATCGTCGCAAGGCCCCTGCAGCGCAAGCTGCGGGGGCTTTCCGATTCAGGGATTCGTGAACCATTCGGGCCGCGGGGGCGTTGTCGGGGCAATCCCGAACCTGAAGGTGGCCCCATGTCCCAACTGATCGTCATCGGCTTCGCGTCCGAGGAGGATGCCTTCGCGCTTCGCCAGGAACTCGGCGCGGCGCAAAAGGAATACCTGCTGAAGCTTGAGGATGCCGTTGTCGTCACCCGCCCGACCGAGGGCGAGTATCAACTGCACCAGGCGCTGAACATGACCGGGACGGGGGCGGTGACGGGAACCTTCTGGGGCGGGCTGATCGGCCTTCTGTTCCTGAACCCGCTGGCGGGCGCCGCGATCGGCGCGGCCTCGGGGGCCTTGGCGGGCAAAGCCACGGATTACGGCATCAACGACGATTTCATCCGGCAGATCGGCAAGACCGTGCCGGTGGGCAGCGGCGCGGTGTTCATCCTCGCCCGCGACTTCAACATCGACAAGCTGCTGCCGCGTCTGGAAAAATACGGGAATCGCGCGCAGGTGATCCAGACCTCGCTGTCGGACGCGGACGAGGCGCGGCTGCGCGACACGCTGGCCGGGACCGGCGGGCAGGTGCCGACCGCCCAAAGCCAGCCAGTGACCGACTGAGTGCGCCAAGGCGCCGGGTTTTCTTGACGCCGCCGCGGCCTGCGTGAGACGACGGGCCATGTCGCGCCCGGAATCCTTCACCGACGTCATGGCGGCCCCGCCGCCCCGTCCGCTTCGCCGCCGCGCGGCATGGCGGCGGCGGATGCTGCGGCGCGTCCTGCGGCCCCTGCGCTGGCTGGGGCTGCGGTTCTTCGTCCTGATGCTGGCGGTGGTGGTGCTGTTCGGCTGGTTCCTGAACCCGCCGACCACCTGGACGATCATCCGCGAGGGCATCAGCACGCCCCGCCAGTGGACCCGCGCAGCCGACATCGCGCCCGTGATGCTGCGGTCGGTCGTCGCGGCCGAGGACGCGAATTTCTGCCTTCATCACGGCTTCGACATGGCCGAGATCCGCCGCGTGATCGCGCGGGGGGAAAGCCGCGGCGCCTCGACCCTGACGCAGCAGACGGCCAAGAACGTCTACCTGTGGCAGGGGCGAAGCTGGCCGCGCAAGGTGCTGGAGACGATCTACACCCCCATGATCGAAGCGGTCTGGAGCAAAAGGCGCATCATCGAGGTCTATCTGAACGTGGCCGAATTCGGCCCCGGCGTCTTCGGCATCCATGCCGCCGCCG
Organism: Paracoccus sp. (in: a-proteobacteria); assembly: GCF_030536915.1. Classification (GTDB taxonomy): domain Bacteria; phylum Pseudomonadota; class Alphaproteobacteria; order Rhodobacterales; family Rhodobacteraceae; genus Paracoccus. The sequence continues at coordinate 38,297 of NZ_JAUNPC010000017.1, read as the reverse complement.
CCCATCACTTCGGCACCACCCCCGACAAGCTGAGCGCGGGACAGGCCGCGGCGCTGGCCGCTGTCCTGCCCGCGCCCAAGACGCGGGCTGCGCAGACCCGTTCGGCCCGCGCCCGCGCCATCGCCGACGGTGCGGCCACGATCCAGCGGGACGGACGGGCGGGCTGCTTCCAGCAATGAGCGGGCGGCGGCACCGCGGTTGAATACCCCGGCGGGGGGGCGTATCACCGGCCGGTCCCTCACCCAAGCGAACGACCTTTCCCCTGCAATGAACACGAACTCGACCCCGCGTCTTTACCATGTTGCCCTGTCGCCCTTCTGCCGCAAGGTGCGGCTGGTGCTGGGCGAAAAGCGCATTGACGTGGAACTGGTCGAGGAACGCTGGTGGGAGCCGGGGTCCGAGATCGCCCGCCGCAACCCGGCGGGCAAGATCCCGGTGCTGCGGCTCGACGGGCGGCTCTGGGCCGAAAGCCAGGCGATCGTGGAATACCTGGATGAGGCTTATCCGAACCCGGCCCTGATGCCCATGACGCCCGCCGAGCGGCACGAGGTCCGCCGTCTCTGCGCCTGGTTCGACGACAAGTTCAACACCGAGGTGACGCGGCCGATCCTGTCGGAACGGGTCTGGAAGAAGGTGATGAACGCGGGCTACCCGGATTCGCGGCTGGTCAAGTCGGGCCTGCGGGCGGTCAAGGACCACATCGACTATCTGGGCCACCTGCTGGAACACCGCAAATGGCTGGCGGGGAACATGCTGACGCTGGCGGATTTCACTGCTGCCGCGCATCTCTCCTGCCTCGACTATATCTCGGACGTGGACTGGGACCGCTCGGTGGCGCTGAAGGACTGGTATGCGACGGTGAAGTCGCGGCCGGCCTTCCGCAGCGTGCTGGCCGACCAGATCTCGGGCCTGGCGCCGGCGCCGCATTATGCGCAGCTCGATTTCTGAAGAAGGGGGGGCGTTGCCCCCCGCCGGCGATGCCGGCTCCCCCCAGGATATTTGGGCGAAGAAGAAGGAACTGGTCGCGCGGGCTTTGGCCGAAGGGTTTTCGGCGGCGCGGGTGACGACGCCCGACGCGATCCCGCAGGCGGCGGGGCGGCTGGCGGAATATGTCGCCAAGGGGCGGCACGGGCAGATGGGCTGGATGGCCGAGCGCATGGGCTGGCGCGGCGCACCGGAGGCGCTTTGGCCCAAGGCGCGGTCGGTGATCATGCTGGCCGAGGCCTATACGCCGCCCCATGATCCGCGCGAGGATCTGGCACGGCCGGACCGGGGCGCGGTCAGCGTCTATGCGCAGGGCAAGGATTACCACGACATCGTCAAGGCGCGGCTGAAGCGGCTGGGCCGTTGGATGATCGAGCACTGGGGCGGCGAGATCAAGGTTTTCGTGGACACCGCCCCGGTGATGGAGAAGCCGCTGGCGCAGGCGGCGGGACTTGGCTGGCAGGGCAAGCACACCAATCTGCTGTCGCGCGATCTGGGAAACTGGTTCTTCCTGGGGGCGATCTTCACCACCCTGCCCCTGCCGCCAGATCCGCCCGAGGCCGAGCATTGCGGGTCCTGCCGCGCCTGTCTGGACGCCTGCCCCACGGGCGCCTTCCCCGCGCCCTTCCAACTGGATGCGCGGCGCTGCATTTCCTACCTGACCATCGAGCACAAGGGGCCAGTGGACCCGGAACTCAGGCCGATGCTGGGCAACCGCATCTATGGCTGCGACGACTGCCTCGCCGCCTGCCCGTGGAACAAGTTCGCGGTTCAGGCGCGCGAGATGCGCTATCACGGGCCGCACCGGGGACCTGCGCTGGATGAGCTTGCCAGCTTGGACGACGCGGGCTTCCGGACGCGGTTTTCCGGCAGCCCGATCAAGCGGATCGGGCGCGACCGGATGGTGAGGAACGCGCTTTATGCCATCGGCAACAGCGCCCAGCCCCGGCTGCGAGCAGTGGCGCAAGGGCTGGCGGACGACCCCGATCCCGCGGTCGCGGATGCGGCACGCTGGGCGGTGGGGCGGCTTTCGTGAGAAACCCCACGACCGGCATCCTGCTGAAGCTGGGCAGCGTCTTCCTGTTCACCGTCATGGCCGCGATCCTCAAGGCCACGGCGCCCGCTGTCCCCACGGGAGAGCAGGTGTTCTTCCGCTCGTTCTTCGGCATCCCCGTGATCCTGGTCTGGCTGGCCCTGAAGGGCGAGCTTGCGACCGGGCTGCGGACCGCCAATCCGATGGCGCATGCCTATCGCGGCATCATCGGCACGATCTCGATGGGCTGCGGATTCGCCGGCCTCGGCCTGCTGCCCTTCCCCGAGGCGACCGCGCTGAACTATGCCATGCCGCTGATGACGGTGATCTTCGCGGCGATGTTCCTGGACGAACGGGTCGGCGTCTTCCGCCTGAGCATGGTCGCCCTGGGCTTCGCGGGCGTGCTGATCGTGCTGTCGCAGCGGCTGTCGCTGGGGGTGGGCAGCGCCTCGGCGGAACAGAGCTTGGGCGCGATGCTGACCCTGACCGGCGCGGCCTTCGGGGCGCTGGCGCAGATCTTCATCAGCCGGATGGTGACGACCGAGCGGACCTCGGCCGTGGTCTTCTGGTTCCTTGTCACCGCATCCGTGCTGTCGCTGGTCACGCTGCCCTTCGGCTGGGTGGTCCCCGATCCGGCCACGGCCGCGCTGCTGGTCGCGGCGGGGCTGGTGGGCGGGCTGGCGCAGATCATGCTGACCTCCTCCTACCGCTTTGCCGATGCCTCGCTGGTGGCGCCTTTCGACTATGCCTCGATGCTGATGGCGATCGCGGTGGGCTGGTTCGTCTTTGGCGAGCCGACCACGCTGCGGATGCTTGCGGGCGCGGCGGTCATCATCGCGGCGGGCGTTGCGATCATCCTGCGCGAGCGGCACCTGGGCATCCGCCGCGGCCGCCGCGCCGGGACACCGCGCTAGGGGCGCTCGGGGAAGCCGAAAGCCACGTAATCGCGCAGATAGGCGGCCTTGGCGGCTTTCCGCAGCGCGGGGTCGTCAAGGACGGCGGGCAGCGGTTCGGGTGCCGGCCCGTCACGCTCGATCCCGGCGGCGCGGGCAAGGAAGCCGAGGTCCTCGGCCATGCGGTCCTCGCGCGCCACCAGGTCAGGGGCGCCGAAGCGGGCGAAACCGGCCAGCACCTCGGATTGCGAGGCCCAGCCGGGATGGGTGGCAAGCCCGGTCTGGCCGTTCAGGTTGCGGCGCAGGAAGTCGAGGAAAGCAGCAAAAAGCGGCAGCTTCTCCTGATCCGTCAGCGCGTGCAGTTCCTCGTCGGGGGGCAGATCGACGCGGTGGACCTGCCGCAACGTGGCACGCAACTCGGGGTTCCGGGCGGCCAGCATGGCGTGGAAGGCATCCCACGCCCGCGGCAGCGGGTGGCGCAGGACGGTGAAGGCACGGTGGCCGGGATGGGCGCGCTTCCATTGCCGCAGGGCGTTCTGGGTCAGGTCGCGCTTGACCTCGCCCAAGGCAGAAAGCCAGCCATCGACCGGGCCCGAGGGGCCGCCGCGCACCGGCATGAACAGCAGGCCCCGGCCCGCCTCGGCTGTCAGGAACGAGGGAACGGCGGGGCCGCGCCTCGGCTCGAAGCCGGGGATGCGGTGCAACTGGAACGGGTCGGCGGCGACAAGTTCGGCCTGCATGGCGCCAAAGTTCGCGACCTTCTCGGCCATGGGGCGGGGGTTCTGCGGCACCTGGTCCTGCGCGGGTTCGACCCGGTCCAGGTCGGTGCGGCCCAGCCAGTGCAGAAGGCCGGTCATCACATCCGCGTCGCGCAGGTCGTCGTAGTTCAGCCAGAACGCCGTCTGGCCCCGCACCTGCAACGCCTGCTGGATGCGGTCGAGAAAGGCCTGCATCTGGTCCAGGTTCTCGCGGAACGAGGCCGCGTCGAACTCCACCTGCGCGGGGATCGGCGTCTCGGTCTCGTTCAGCTTCCACTGGTTGGTGGCATAGGCAAGCCGGGTGGACACCCAACTGTCGACGGGATTGCGCGTCAGCACGATCTTGGCGCAGGTCGGGTCGTCCATCAGCGGGCCGAACATCCGCGGGTCGTGGTCGTGGAAATAGCGGAAGCCCTTGACCTTGCGGGCACTGACCATGTGCCGCCACAGCGCCTGCGGGTCGGCCTCGCGGTCGGCCAGGGTCATGTCGTACAGCGTCTGCTGGTCGGGCCAGCCGATGAAATAAGGGTTGTAGGCCTCGCCGAAGCAGGCGACGTCATGGGCGTTCAGCGTCGCTTCCAGCAGGTTCGAGCCGGTCCGCATCCCGGCGAAGATCACGAAGCTGCGGAAAACGGTCATCGGCAAGGTCCTGCATCAACGGCAGGCGCAACCTCAACCGGCAGGCGAGCCGCGTCAACCATCGCGCGGTCAGACGACCCGGCGCACCGGCTCTGGCCTGGGTGGGGAATCCGCGGCTGCTGGCGACGGTTGCCGCGTCAGCGCGCGCAGGACCCGGGGATCGCCCATCTTGCGCGGGCGAAGCCCGGCGTTGCGCAGGTCGCGGATCAGCCGCGTCACACCGGCCATGTCGCGCAGGGGCGGCGCCTGGCTCTGGTCCGCGCCACTCTCGGGGCGCAGGGCCATGCAGATCTCGGACCACAGCTCGTCCGGCTGGGCCAGCGCCTCGGACAGCGACCAGCGCCTCACCCGCGCCTTGACCCAGACGGAATCGAGGATTTCCAGAAAGCGCACCTCGGCCCGCTGCAGCTTGGCGGCAATATGCCGCACGTTGTCGAAGGGCATGTCCGAATGGACCAGGGGCACGATCCAGGCGCCGGTCACGACCAGAAGCTGGGCGTTCGGGTCGGTCGCCATGAACCAGTTCAGATGCTGGCGGTCGCGGGGGGAATAAAGAAAGGCCGGCATCTCCTCGGACGACCGGATCAGCGCGGCAAGGAAGCCCTGCGGGTCGAGGTTGCGCAGGCCGACATGGCTGGACAACGCCCCCGGCCCGATGGGGGCGTCGCCCGCGAACTCGACCGTGTGGCGGGCAAGGACATGGCCGTGGACCGTCCGCCCGGTCGCGGCCGCGGCGCGGGCGGCGAAGCCGTCGAACATGTCGCCCGCGCCGTAGATCACGGCATAGGGCTGCGCGGTCTTGCCGTTCTCGGCGTCCTTGCGGGGAAAGCGGCTCTGCATGTAAAGCCCCGGCCGCCCCAGGCGGCGCCGGGCGGCGGCGCGGTCCAGAAGCGCCTCGATCCGTTCGGTGTCGGGTTCATCCTCGGCAATGTCAGGATCGGTGCGCCGTGGGAAGGCATCGTAAAGTGCCCCGGCACCCGGCCAGATCTTGCGGGCAACGAAGATGTGCGAGGTCGCCAGCAGCGCCAGATGGTCGTCATAGAAGACATAGGGCTTGCCCTGCGGGTCGAACTTGGCCAGCGTCAGCGACCGGCTTTCGATGCGGACCGAATGGCGGCGCATCAGCGTCTGGAAATAGCTTTCATCGGGAATCCAGACGTGGCGGAAGTAGCGGTCGAACTCCTCGCGCCGGGGATCGTTCAGGATCGCCGACAGGGTTTGGCGCGTCAGGCACCACCATTGCGACCCGATATGCGGCTTGATGCCCTGCGGCATCCGCCGCGCGATCCCCAGGCGCCGCTGCAGCCGGACATAGCGGTCAAAGAGCTTGCGGCGCTTGCGGAAGGAAAACGGGAAATGCAGGGTGAAGCGTTCCTCGTTCAGCCCCCCCACGGTCCAGCCGACATCGCGCACGCTGACGCTTTCGATGAAATCGGCCTGAGGGTGGGCGGCGAGGAACCGGCCCAGTTCCCTGACCGGACGCAGCGGAAGGCAGGCACCCGAGGCGAGGAGGACGTGGCTCACCTCGGGGTGGGCGTCCAGCAGCATGGCGGCGGCGTCCTGCGTCGCCGCGACCAGGCTGAAGGTGCCCCAGGTGCAGGACTGGCGCGGCGCGTAAAGCACGCCCGTGCCGTCCAGCGCCTGCCGCAATCCGGCCATTTCCGAAGCAAGCGCCTTGGCATCGACATGGATCACCACGCGTGCACCCCCGTCCGACCAGATGCGCGCCATCCGCGCCGCCAGCGCCAGGTTGTCATGGCAGAGCATGACGACACCCAGGCAGACCCCGGCTTCCGGGGACGCGTCCCCTGGGGAACGCACCCGCCCGATCGGCGCCACGTTCATGCCCAGTTCCCGCGCGAGATCAGGCCCAGATCCTCAAGCTGGCGCCAGTCCCGCCAGGGGCGCGACTGCTCGCACCAGAAATCGGTCTGCTGCTGCAATCCCTGCTGATAGGCGTGGTATTCGCGGCTTTCGGCATAATGCTGGCGGCGGTCGATCTCTTCGGTGGACTTGTCGGCGAAGGTGGACAGGAACTTGGCGTGCAGCAGGGCGCCCGAGGCCATCTCTCCGCCATCCTCGTCATAGACGAGGTTCAGCGAGCGCGGCAGCAGCATGTGGGTCGAGCTGACATAGGCATAGCCCGGCTTCCAGCGGACCAGCGGGATCTTGTTCAGCGCGGGCGCGTTCTCGGGGTCCTCGCCGAACAGCACCCGCGCCCGAGGACCGCCCTGAATCCACAGGTTGCGATAGAACGGGTTCTTGCGGATCGCGTAATTGGCCGGATCGAACCACGAGGCGATCTCGAACGGGTCCTGACCTTCGCGATAGGGCTGCGCCGTGACCGGGCCCTTGGGATACATGTCCAGCAGCATCGCCGACAGCGACCGCTGTCCCGAGGATTCCAGCCAGTCGGTCAGCGCCTTGAGGGGGCGGGTGTTGGCATGGGGATAGACCAGGAACTCGTCGGGATCGACGGTCAGGCACCAGTGGCCCGAACCGTGGCGGCGCAGCAGCCAGTTGATCCAGTCCATCCCGAAGCGCGCGGCCTTGTAGCTGGCGGCGGTGGTCCACAGCGACACATCCGGCTGGCCCGCTAGATATTCGCGGCTGCCGTCGGTGCTGGCATTGTCCACGATCAGGAAATGCCCGACCCCGATCTGGCGGTAATAGTCCAGGAAGTAGGGCAGCCGGATGCGTTCGTTCCGCAGCGTGACAAAGGCCAGGATATGATCCGGCGCCACCTTGCCGGTGCGGTCGCTGACGCTGGCCAGCGCCCGTCCGCGCCGGAAGGCCCGCACCAGATAATACTGGCGCCGCGCCCGCAGCCGGGACATTGTCAGAAGACGCTTGTACGCTTTTCGCACGCCGGAACCCCGGATCAGACTGGTTGATCTGGCTTGTCACGCGCGCCGGGGCAGCACCCCACACGCCACGGCTGCCGCAGGCTTGGGCCAACCATAGGGAAAGGCGTCCCTCTCGTCACCCTCAAGACTGCAGAGAAGTTTCATGACCGGGCCTTTTCCGGGCCGCGCCAGCCGCCTTCGGACATCAGGCCCGCACGCACCAGGCTTTCCCATCCGTCAAGCCGGTGCGAATCGGGCGCCCACAGGTCCGGGTTGCGGATGATCGCGGCATAATAATCGTCAAAGGCGGCCGGCTCGTTGAAATGCTGGCCGCGGGTGCGCTCGGAAAGGGATTTTTCAACGATCGAGGGCAGGAACTTGGTATGCAGAACCGCCCCCGACAGGCGGGGATCGCCCGGCCCGTCCCATGCCCGGTTCAGGCGCGCGGGCAGCGCCGAATGGGTCGAGTTCACATAAGCAAAGCCACGCCGCCAGCGGACCAGCGGCAGCTTGTTCAGGGTCGGTGCCCGATGCGGACGGGTCCTGAAGAAGACGCGGTCGCGGACCCCGCCCTGCACCCAGCGGTTTCCCAGCGGGCTCTGGATCGCCGTGCGGTAATTGCCCGCATCGAACCATGCCATCCGCGCCAGGGCCGCCGCATCGTCCAGCGGCTGGGGGGGGCGCAGGGGACCTTTCGGGTAAAGCTCGACCATCAGGGCGCCCAGGGCAGTGACGCGGCGGCGGTCCAGTTCGGCCACGAGGTCATGCAGCGTGGCGCGGTCGTGATGGGGAAAGACGAACAGTTCGTCGGCATCCAGCGTCAGGCACCAATGGCCGGCGCCGTGGCGGTTCAGCAGCCAGTTCGTCCAGTCGCGTCCGAAGCGCGCGCCGCGATAGCTGGCCTGGGTCGTCCACAAGGCCACGTCGGGCTGGGCGGCCAGCAACTCGGCGCTGCCGTCGTCGCTGCCGTTGTCCACGATCAGGAAGCGCGCCACCCCGAGCCGGCGGTGATGATCCAGCCAGTGCGGCAGCCGTTCCATTTCATTGCGGACAACCGCAAAGGCCAGGATCGCATCGCGGGCCAGCCGCCCCCCGGGCCTGTCGGCTGCGGCCAGATCATGGCGGCTGCGGAAGGCGCGCCACAACAGCCGGCGGCGCTTCCAGTCAAGCGCAAGGCGTTGGCGGATGGTCGGGTCGGACGGCGCCTCGGCCACTGTCAGCCGGCGTAATGCCCGGTCTGGTGCCAGCGCCAGGCATCCGAGATCATCGACTGCAGGTTGGACCGGCGCGGTTCCCAGCCGAGGACGCGCCCCGCCTTTTCGCTGCCCGACACCAGCTTGACCGCATCGCCGCCCCGGCGCGGCCCTTCGACCATCGGCACGGCCCGGTTGGTGACATGGCGCGACTGGTCCAGCACCTCGCGCACCGAGAAGCCGTTGCCGGTGCCCAGGCAGAAGACCTCGGTCCCGCCGTGGGGCAGTTTGCCCCTGTCGCGCAGCCAGTTCAGGCCCAGCACATGGGCATCGACCAGATCCATGACATGGACGTAGTCGCGGATGCAGGTGCCGTCGGGTGTCGGATAATCCGTCCCGTGGATCGTCAGCGCGTCCCGCTTGCCGTCGATGGCGTCGAGGATCAGCGGGATCAGATGCGTCTCGGGCTGGTGGAACTCGCCCACCTCGGCCTCGGGGTCGGCACCCGCGACGTTGAAATAGCGGAAGATGACCGAGCGAAGCCCATGCGCGTCGCCGAAGTCGCGCAGCATATCCTCGATCGCGCGCTTGGAGGCGCCATAGGAATTCAGCGACGCCTGCGCCGAGTCCTCGTCCAGTACCACCCCGTCCTGATCGCCATAGGTGGCGCAGGTCGAGCTGAAGACGAAGTCGCGGACGCCAGCCGCCACCGTGGCCTCGATCAGGTTCAGCGAGGCGCAGACATTGCCGCGCCAGTATTTGCCCGGCTCGCGCATCGCCTCGCCCACCTGGCTGAGCGCGGCGAAATGCATGACGGCCACGGGCTTGTGGGTGGCGAAGACTTGATCCACCCGGGCGCGGTCCATCAGGTCGCCTTCCTCGAAGGGACCGAACTTCACCGCCTCGCGCCAGCCGGTGCAAAGGTTGTCATAGGTGACAGGCAGGAAACCGGCCGCCGCCAGCGCCTTGCAGGCATGCGAGCCGATATAGCCGGCGCCGCCGGTCACGAGAACCTTGTCGGCCATCGGTTATTCCGCGGCCTTCCGCATCGCCATGACTTCGTGCAGGTAGTCAGCGAATTCGTCCTTCAGCTCGTCGCGCGCAAGGCCGAAGGCCACCGTCGCCTGCAGGAAGCCCGCCTTCGAGCCGCAGTCGTAACGCTGGCCGCGGAAGCGCAGGCCGAAGACGTCGCGGCCTTCCTCGATCTCGTCGGCGATGGCGTCGGTCAACTGGATCTCGCCGCCCGCGCCCTGCTTGAGCTTGTTGAGGTTCTCCATCACCGTGGGGGCGAGGATGTAGCGCCCGATCACGGCGAGGTTCGAGGGCGGGTTTTCCTTGGGCTTTTCCACCATGCCGCGGGCGCGGACGATGGCGCCCATGTCCTCGGCCACGTCAAGGACGCCGTAGGATTTCGTCTTTTCCAGCGGCACTTCCATGGTCGCGACCATGCTGCCGCCGGTTTCGGCATGGGCCTCGATCATCTGCTGCAGGCAGGGCGGCTCACCCATCACCACGTCGTCGGTCAGCACCACGGCAAAGGGTTCGTCGTGGATCAGGCGGCGGGCGCACCAGACGGCATGGCCGAGGCCCATGGCCTTGTGCTGGCGGATATAGGCGATGGCGCCAGATTCCATGTTGGTCTGGCGCAGCGTTTCCAGCAGGTCGTCCTTGCCGGCCCTGCGCAGCGTGTTTTCCAGTTCATGCGCGTGGTCGAAGTAATCTTCCAGCGCCCCCTTGCCGCGCGAGGTGACGAAGATGAATTCCTTGATCCCGGCCGCGCGGGCCTCGTCGATGGCGTATTGGATCAGGGGCCGGTCGACCAGCGTCATGATCTCTTTCGGGATCGACTTGGTGGCAGGCAGGAAGCGCGTGCCCAGACCCGCCACCGGGAAGATGGCCTTCGTGACCTTGCGATTCATCTTTGACTCCAGATCTGTCAATCCTGCGTGCCAGCTTATCCTACGCCCGCCGCATTGCGGCAAGCCGTCTTGCAGTTATCATATGACCAAATGACGCAAATGCCGCGGAGTTCTGCCGAAACAGACAGCATTTCGGCGGGAAATGGTCAGAACATTCCCATCCGGCGCATCATCGATTCGATCCGGGAAACGTCCTCGGGATTGTTCAGTTCCCAGAACTCGCGGCCCTGCGCCTGCACCTCGACGCAGAGCACCGGGCGGCCGTGTTCCAGAAAGCGCAGCTGTTCCAGTCCCTCCAGCCGTTCCAGCCGCCCCTCGGGCCAGCCCGCATAGGCGGCCAGCGCCTGAGGCCGATAGGCGTAGACGCCAACATGGTGGAACACCGGGCTCGGCGCGCCCGGGGCAACCTCATGGGGGACGAAGGGGATGACTTCCTTGGAGAAATAGAGCGCGCGGTTGTCGGCGCCGAAGACGGCCGTCGTGCCCCCCACCCGGCCCGCGGCGCGGTCGGCCAGCAGGTCGGCGCGCATCGCGCCCGAGCAGTTCAGAACCGGCGTCGCCACGTCGAATGTGGGGCTGGCGCGCAGGCCCGCGATCAGGTCCTCGACGAACCAGCCAGGGGTCAGCGGCGCGTCGCCCTGCAGGTTGACGATCATCTCGGGCGTCTCGGGCAGCGTCGACAACACCTCGGCGCAGCGCTCGGTCCCGTTGCGGCAGTCGGGCGAGGTCATCGCCACCTCGGCCCCGAAGCTTGCGGCATGATCGGCGATCCGGCTGTCGTCCGTCGCGATGATGACCCGCGCGATGCCCGCAACGGCCTGCGCGGCGTCCCAACTGCGGCGAATCAGGGTCCTGCCCTGTCCGTCGGCCCCGCGCAGTTCCACCAGCGGCTTGCCCGGATAGCGGGTCGAGGCGAAGCGGGCCGGAATGACGATGACGACGGACATGCCCTCAGCCCCTCGGGTGCAGCAGGACGCCCGGCGCATAGGCAATGAAGAAGGGATTCTCGAAGCCCGGCTTGCCATAGGTCAGCGGCCTGTGGTCGTCGAAGCGCACGACCTCGCCCCCCGCGCCGCGCAGCACCGCATCGCCCGCCGCCGTGTCCCATTCCATCGTGCGCCCGAGGCGGGGATAGAGATCCGCCTCTCCGGTCGCCACGAGGCAGAACTTGAGCGACGATCCCGCCGAAGTCATGTCGCGCACGCCGTATTGCGCGATATAGTCGTCCGTCGCCTGGTCGCGGTGCGATTTCGACGCCACCACCATCAGCCCGCGGTTGTCGGGCACGGCATTGACGCCGATGGGCCTGATCGCGCCGGGCTGGGGTCCGAAGGGGCCGGTTTCCTCGACCGAGCCGCCGTCGGCCGCGGTGTAGAACAGCCGCCCCTTGGCCGGGGCATAGACCACCCCGCGCACCGGTACGCCGTCCTGCACATAGGCGATGTTGACGGTGAAGTCGCCGCGCCGCTGCACGAATTCCTTGGTGCCGTCCAGCGGATCGACGATCAGGAAGCTGGTGAGGGACTGGCCGTGGGTTTCGACCTGTTCCTCGGTCACAAGCGGGATGTCGGGAAATGCCGCGCGCAGCCCTTCGGCGATCAGCGCGTCCGCAGCCTCGTCGGCCTCGGTCACGGGCGAGGCGTCGGTCTTGGAGCGGACCTCGAAGTTGGGGCCTTCGTAGATTTCCATGATCCGGGCGCCCGCGGCAAGGGCAAGGCGGCGCATCTCGAACGTCAGTCGGTCGAATTGCATGGATATTTCCTTTTCAGGCGCCCAAGGCGACGGGCCTGCGCGGTTGAATGGCGGCTTTCCGCGACTTATGATCGGCTCTCGGACGATGAGCAAGCGATGGCGCTCGGGTCCATCGCCAGGGTCGTTCCAAGCGGCCGCCACGCCGAAGGGGGCCGGTCCATGTTCGTCCAGCGCAGAACCCGCAGCATGGGCGGCGCCGTCTTCACCACCGCGGCGCTGATCTATCACCAGACGGTCCAGAACCTGCGGCAGACCCACCGCAACGCCATTGTCGGGCTGCTGCTGACGATGCTGCAGGCCTCGATCATGATCCTGGCCTTCTTCCTGATGTACCTGGTCATCGGGACCCGCTCGGCACCGCTGCGGGGCGACTTCATGCTGTTCATCATGAGCGGGATCTTCCTGTTCATGGCCTTCAACCAGTGCCTGGCCCAGGTCGCCGCGGCCGGCAAGTCGACCAGCGCCATGCTGAAGCACGGGCCGATGAACACCGCCATCTCGATGTGCGGGGCGGCGCTGGCGGCGCTTTACAACAACGTGCTGTCGGCGCTGGTGCTGGTCGGGCTTTACCACGTGTTGTGGCAGCCCATCGAGATCGAGAACTGGCGCGGCGCGCTGGGGATGATGATCTTCGCCTGGTTTTCGGGCGGCACCATCGGGCTGATCCTTTTGTCCATCACCACCTGGCTGCCCGAGATCGGGCCGATGCTGTCGCGGATCATCCGGCGGGTGAACATGATCGCTTCGGGCAAGATGTTCGTGGCCAACATGATGCCGACCTTCATGCTGAACCTGTTCGACTGGAATCCGCTGTTCCACCTGATCGACCAGAACCGCGGCTTCGTCTTCATCAACTACACGCCCCACAACTCGAACCTGAGCTATCCGTTCTACTTCACCCTGACCGCGCTGATGATCGGCCTGATGGCCGAGTTCGTGACCCGCAACGCCATCTCGCTCAGCTGGAACGCGGCGCGCTAAGCTCTCGGCCCGGCCACCCGCAGCGTCAGGTTGACGCGGCCGCCGCCGGGCACCAGCGCGGAACTGCCGGACCGGATGCGGTCGATGCCGTGATGCGTCAGCCGCGCCGCGCCCGCCATCACCACCACGTCGCCCGATTGCAGCCAGACGCTTTCGGTCGTCCCGCCGCGTTCGAGGTTGCCGATGCGAAACAGGGCCTCGTCGCCAAGGCTGACCGAGACCACGGGCCAGTGCAGTTCGGCCTCGTCGCGGTCCTGGTGCAGCCCCATCCGCGCACCCTCGCGGTAAAGGTTCACAAGGCAACTGTCCGGCAGCACCGGCACGCCGGTCACACGCTGCCACAGATCCAGCAGCATGGCGGGGATCGGCGGCCAGGGACGCCCATCGGGCTGCGCCGGCTCATAGCGATAGCCGCGCCGATCGGTGATCCAGCCCAAGAACCCCGCCGAGGTCATCGCGACCGACAGCGGCTTGCCCCGGCGCGTCACCGGACGCAGCGGCGGGGCCTTGGTCCAGATGCACCCGACCTCATCCATCAGGGCGGCCTGCGCAGGCGTATCCAGAAGACCCCTGTGGAGGGCGAAGCCCCGGATCACCAGCGGCGCGGCGCCTCCCGCGGCATTCGGCAAACTCTCTGCAATCGTCATGAAATCCTCGGGCAGCGGCGCTTGCACGCCTTGAACGCCGCCTTATATAGCCATCGAACCACCCGGGTTCAGGCCCGGAAAGAACTCCACCAAGGGATAGGGGCGCGGGGGCCGCGTACGGACCCGCACCCCGCACCATCGCCGCAAGAAAGGTAAAAACGCATGGCCAAAGTCATCGGGATCGACCTCGGGACCACCAACAGCTGCGTCGCCATCATGGACGGCAGCCAGCCCCGTGTCATCGAGAACGCCGAGGGCGCACGCACGACCCCCTCGATCGTCGCCTTCACCGAAAGCGAACGGCTCGTCGGCCAGCCGGCCAAGCGCCAGGCCGTGACCAACCCGGAAAACACCATCTTCGCCGTCAAGCGCCTGATCGGCCGCCGCGTGGGCGATGCCGAGGTGGAAAAGGACAAGAACCTCGTCCCCTACAAGATCGTGGACGGCGGCAACGGTGACGCCTGGGTCGAAGTCCGGGGCGAGAAATATTCCCCCTCGCAGATCAGCGCGATGATCCTTCAGAAGATGAAGGAAACCGCCGAATCCTACCTGGGCGAGAAGGTCGAGCAGGCGGTCATCACCGTTCCGGCCTACTTCAACGACGCCCAGCGCCAGGCGACCAAGGACGCGGGCAAGATCGCCGGTCTGGACGTGCTGCGGATCATCAACGAGCCGACGGCTGCGGCGCTGGCTTACGGACTGGACAAGAAGGAAAGCCGGACGATCGCGGTCTATGACCTCGGCGGGGGCACCTTCGACATCACCATCCTGGAAATCGACGACGGCCTCTTCGAGGTGAAATCGACCAACGGGGACACGTTCCTCGGCGGCGAGGACTTCGACATGCGGATCGTCAATTACCTCGCCGACGAGTTCAAGAAGGAACACGGCGTCGACCTGACCCGCGACAAGATGGCGCTGCAGCGGCTGAAGGAAGCCGCCGAGAAGGCCAAGATCGAGCTTTCCTCCTCGTCGCAGACCGAGATCAACCAGCCGTTCATCTCGATGGACAAGAACTCGGGCACGCCGCTGCACATGGTGGTCAAGCTGACCCGCGCCAAGCTGGAATCGCTGGTGGGCGATCTCATCAAGGCGACGCTGAAGCCCTGCCAGGCCGCGCTGAAGGATGCGGGGCTGGCAAAAGGCGACATCGACGAGGTGGTGCTGGTCGGCGGCATGACCCGCATGCCCAAGGTGATCGAGGAAGTGACCTCGTTCTTCGGCAAGGAACCCCACAAGGGCGTCAACCCCGACGAGGTCGTGGCCCTGGGCGCGGCCGTCCAGGCCGGCGTTCTGCAGGGTGACGTCAAGGACGTCGTGCTGCTGGACGTCACGCCGCTGAGCCTTGGCATCGAGACGCTGGGCGGCGTCTTCACCCGCCTGATCGACCGCAACACCACGATCCCGACCAAGAAGTCGCAAACCTTCTCGACCGCCGAGGACAACCAGAACGCCGTGACGATCCGGGTCTTCCAGGGTGAGCGCGAGATGGCCGCCGACAACAAGCTCTTGGGCCAGTTCAACCTTGAGGACATTCCCCCGGCGCCGCGTGGGATGCCGCAGATCGAGGTGACCTTCGACATCGACGCCAACGGCATCGTGTCGGTTTCCGCCAAGGACAAGGGCACCGG
The DNA here is from genome assembly GCF_030536915.1 of Paracoccus sp. (in: a-proteobacteria). Taxonomy (GTDB): domain Bacteria; phylum Pseudomonadota; class Alphaproteobacteria; order Rhodobacterales; family Rhodobacteraceae; genus Paracoccus. Next base: position 23,021 of record NZ_JAUNPC010000017.1, on the reverse strand, counting down.
CAAGACCCAGAACATCACGATCCAGGCCTCGGGCGGCTTGTCCGACGAGGACATCGACAAGATGGTCAAGGACGCCGAGGCCAATGCCGAGGTCGACAAGGGCCGCCGCGAACTGGTCGAGACCCGGAACCAGGCCGAAAGCCTGCTGCACTCGACCCGCAAGTCGCTGGACGAGCATGGCGACAAGGTGGACAGTTCGACCGTCGAGGCGATCGAACTGGCGGTGAACGCGCTGGAAGACGCGCTGAAGACAGAGGACGCGGGCAAGATCAAGGGCGGCATCCAGAACCTGATGGACGCCTCGATGAAGCTGGGCGAGGCCATCTACAAGTCGAGCCAGTCCGAGGAGACCCAGGGCCGGGATGCCGACGCGCCGCGCGATCTGGACGACGATATTGTCGACGCCGATTTCGAGGACCTCGGCGAAGACAAGCGCAAGTAAGCGCGGTGAAGCAAGCGACCGGCCCGCGCCACCCCGCGGGCCGGTCTTTTCATGAAGGACCGACCCTCGCGACGGTCCAAGGTTGACGGACGACCATGGCAAAGCGCGACTACTATGACATTCTGGGGATCGCTCGCGGCGCATCGGCCGACGAGATCAAGCGGGCCTACCGCAACAAGGCCAAGGCGCTGCACCCGGACCTGAACCCGGACTGCAAGGTCTCGGAAACCGAGTTCAAGGAGGTCAACGAGGCCTATGAATGCCTCAAGGACCCCCAGCGCAAGGCGGCCTATGACCGCTTCGGTCATGCGGCCTTCGAGGGCGGCGGCTTCGGCAACGGCCGCGCCCCGCAGGGCGATTTCGGCGCGGCCTTCGCGGATGTCTTCGAGGATCTCTTCGGCGAGTTCGTGGGCGCCCGTGCCGGTGGCCGGACCCGTCCGACTCGTGGCCAGGACCTGCGCTATGACTTGCGGGTGACGCTGGAGGAAGCCTTCCGCGGCATCGAGAAGACCATCACCGTTCCGGGCGCCGTCGCCTGCGGATCGTGCAACGGCACCGGCGCCGAGGGGGCGGTCGAGCCGACCCCCTGCCCCACCTGTTCCGGCATGGGCAAGGTCCGCGCAAGCCAAGGCTTCTTCACCGTCGAGCGCACCTGCCCGACCTGCAGCGGCAACGGCCAGATCGTCAAGAACCCCTGCAAGTCCTGCGCGGGCGCGGGCCGCGTGGCGCAGGACCGCAGCCTGTCGGTCGTGATCCCGGCGGGCGTCGAATCCGGCACCCGAATCCGCCTGGCGGGCGAAGGCGAGGCCGGCGTGCGGGGCGGTCCCTCGGGCGACCTGTATATCTTCGTCGAGGTGCGCGAGCACCCGATCTTCATCCGCGACGGCCGCACGCTCGCCTGCCAGGTGCCGGTGGGCATGGCGACCGCCGCGCTGGGGGGTGAGGTCGAGGTGCCGACGATCGACGGCGGCCGCTCGCGCGTCAAGGTTCCCCCCGGCAGCCAGACCGGCCGGCAGATGCGCCTGCGTGGCAAGGGGATGCCGCCGCTGCGCCACGGCGCGGGCCTGAACGGCGAGCCGGGCGACATGGTGATCGAGCTGGTTGTGGAAACCCCCGTGAACCTGACCGCGCGGCAGAAGGAACTGCTGCGCGAGTTCGAGGGCATTGCCGCCGACAACCATCCGCAGACGGCGAGCTTCTTTTCCAAGATCAAGGGTTTCTGGGAAGGCTTGGGGGCCTGACGGGTTCCGGCCTGTCTTAACCCCATGTTAACCGGGGTGGGGCAGGCTTGGGGCATGACCGCGAATCGTGCCTTTCAGGAAGCATCGCCCTCGCTGTTCGGGTTCGTCCCGGCCGAGGATGACTGCCTTCCCGTTCCCCCCCCGGCCGCGCCCCCGGGCAAGGCGCCGCGCCTGCCCAGCTATATCGCCGACCATCGCGCCCGGCTGCGCGACCGCTTCATGCAGGGCGGGGCCGCGGCGATGCCCGAATATGAGCTGCTGGAACTGGTGCTGTTCCGCGCCGTGCCGCGCCAGGACATGAAGCCGGTGGCGCGGCGGCTGCTTGACCGTTTCGGCGATTTCAACCGGGTGCTGTCAGCCGATCCGGTGCAATTGACGCAGGTAGAGGGCGTCGGGCCCGCCATCATCGCCGAACTGAAGATCGTCGAGGCCGCAGCCCAGCGGCTTGCCCGGTCGAAGGTCATCAACCGTCCGGTCCTGACAAGCTGGGACGCGCTGCTGGATTACTGCCACACCACCATGGCGCATGGCGCGATAGAACAGTTCCGGGTGCTTTACCTCGACCGCAAGAACGTCCTGATCGCCGACGACGAACAGGCACGCGGCACGGTGGACCACGTTCCGGTCTACCCGCGCGAGATCGTGCGCCGGGCGCTGGACCTGAACGCCAGCGCCATGATCCTTGTCCACAACCACCCCTCGGGCGACCCGACCCCCAGCGCCGCCGACATCGACATGACGCGCCAGATCGTCGCGGCTGCGGGCACGATGGGGATCACCGTCCACGACCATCTCATCATCGGGAAAAGCCGCGAGTTGAGCTTTCGCAGCACCGGGCTGCTCGCGCCCTGAAAGGCTTGACCGGGCTGTCCATGCGGGAAAACCCCAAGGTGCAGCCCTAGGCCATGTCCTGCGCGGCGGAACATCGGCCCTGTGATCGGTGCACCTCGGGATGCGGCAAAGCCGCAGCGCCGGGGGATGCCATGGTGCCGGACCTTGTCCTTTGCGGATAGCCTGCAGGTGCCATGGACAGCGCAACCGAACCTCGCCCTCGCCACGCAGGGCTGGACAGGGGGCGCATCGCTCGCATGATGCGGCACAAAGGGTTTTCGGGGCGGGCATGGACATCGTGGCGCGATTGGGAATGCGGGTGCCGGTGATCCAGGCGCCGATGGCCGGAGTCTCCACGCCGGAACTTGCAGCAGCGGTCAGCAATGCGGGTGGCCTCGGCAGTCTCGGACTGGCGGCCATGACGGGCGATGAAGCGGCCGAGGCCCTTGCCGAGACGTGCAGGCTGACCTCGCGGCCTTTCGGCGTAAACCTTTTCTGCCACCAGCCGCAGCAACGCGATCCTGCCGCCGAGGCCCGTTGGCTGGGCCAGCTCGCGCCGCATTTCCAGCGCTTCGGCGCCACGCCTCCGGCAACGCTGCTGCCGCGCTATCCGAGCGTTCTGGAAAGCGACGAGTTGCTGGAAGCGGTGCTGACTGCCCCGCCCGCTCTTGTCACCTTCCATTTCGGCCTGCCGCGGCCCGAGCAGATCGAGGCGCTGCGCCAGCACGGCTGCCTTCTGGGCGCAACGGCCACCAGCACCCGCGAAGCCGGGCTGATCCGCGATGCCGGGCTGGACCTGATCGTGGCGCAGGGCTGGCAGGCGGGCGGCCACCGGGGGATCTTCGACCCCGACGGCCCCGATGAGCGGCTGGACACGCTGGCGCTGGTCGGCCGGATCGCCCCGCTGGGCCTGCCGGTTATCGCGGCCGGCGCAATCATGGACCGCGCCGATACCCTTGCGGCACTGGGCGCCGGGGCGGTGGCGGTGCAATGCGGCACGGCCTTCCTGCGGGCACCCGAGGCCGCAACGTCGCAGGCCCACCGCATGGCGCTGGAGGGTGGTGAAACGGTGATGACCAGGGCGATCTCGGGACGGCCGGCACGCTGCTGCGCGAACGCGTTTTCCGCGATTCCCGATGCGGAAAGCCCAGGCTATCCGGTGACCTACGCAGCGGGAAAGGCGCTGGACGCGGCAGCGCGGGCGCAGGGAACCACGAGCTACGGCGCGCATTGGGCCGGCACCGGCTGCGCCCGCGCGGTCGCGCGACCGGCGGCGGATACCGTGGCCGCTCTGGCGCCGTGATCCGGCCTTAGCCCGCCACGAACTCGTCCCGCCCATAGCCCTGCAGATACAGCAGCGCCGTCAGGTCGCCGTGGTTGATGCGGATCGGGGCTTGGGCGGCGACCACGGGCTTGGCGTGCAGCGCGACGCCCGTTCCGGCGAGTTGCAGCATCCCCAGATCATTGGCCCCGTCGCCCACCGCGATCGCATCCGCAACGGTCAGGCCACGCGCGGCGGTGATCTCCTGCAGCGCCTCGGCCTTGGCCTCGCGCCCGAGGATTGGCAGCGCCACCCGCCCGCTGAGCCGCCCGCTTTCGTCCGACAGCAGCACATTCGCGCGCTGCTCGTCAAAGCCGATCCGGTCCGCCACCGGCCCGGTGAATGCGGTGAACCCGCCCGAGACCAGCGCCGTCCAGGCGCCGTTCGCCTTCATCGTGGCGACCAGCGTGGGGCCCCCGGCCGCCAGCGTGATGCGGGTTTCGAGTACCTGAGCGATGACCGAATCGGGAAGCCCCTCCAGCAGCGCCACGCGCTCGACCAGCGATTCATGGAAGTTCAGTTCTCCGTTCATCGCGCGGGCGGTGATGGCGGCGACGCGGGGGCCGACGCCCGCCATGTCGGCCAGCTCGTCGATGCATTCCTGCCCGATCATGGTCGAATCCATGTCTGCCAGCAGTACCGCCTTGCGCCGCCCTGCCGCCGGCTGCACCGCAAGGTCGAAGCCGCGCCCGTCAAGCTGCGCCCAGGCTTCGTCGAAATCGGCAGGCGGCGCCTCGACCGCGAACTCGGCCGCCGTCCCGTGATCGAGCCAGATCGCATGGCCCCCGCCCCAGCGCCGCTGCAGCGCCACGATCGTGTCGTCGTCAAGATCGGCGCGCGCGGGCGAGGCGAGAATGCTGATGGTGTACATGGCGGCCCCTTCGATGGTTGGGTGGGACTTACGCAGTATTTCCGCCGCCGACCAGCATCCCCGGACTTGCGCGGGTCCAGGTCGGGGCGTATCTGTTGTCGTGGGACACCCCTCCCCAACGAGGGGCTTTTTAGCTGGAAGGCTAACCATGTTCGATATCACGACCCCGGCCGCGCGGCCGGCCAATCCGCGTTTTTCGTCCGGCCCCTGCGCCAAGATCCCCGGATTTTCCCTGGACATGCTGAGCGACGCGCCGTTGGGCCGCTCGCACCGCGCCGTTGTGGGCAAGAACAAGCTCGCGCAGGCCATCGACCTCACGCGCGAGGTGCTGGAGGTTCCGGCCGACTATCGCATCGGCATTGTCCCCGGTTCGGACACCGGCGCGGTCGAGATGGCCATGTGGACCATGCTGGGCGCACGCCCCGTCGAGGTGCTGGCCTGGGAAAGCTTCGGCGAGGGCTGGGTCACGGATGCGGTCAAGCAGTTGAAGCTGGACGCGTCCGTGCGCCGCGCCGATTACGGGCAGATCGTCGATTTCACGCAGGTCGATTTCGACAAGGATGTCGTTTTTACCTGGAACGGCACGACCTCGGGCGTGCGGGTGCCGAACGGAAACGCGATTCCGGCAGACCGGCAGGGACTGACCATCTGTGATGCGACCAGCGCGGCCTTTGCGATGGACCTGCCCTGGGACAAGCTGGATGTGGTGACCTTCTCGTGGCAGAAGGCGCTGGGGGGCGAAGGCGGGCATGGCGTCCTGATCCTGTCGCCGCGCGCCGCCCTTCGGCTGGAAAGCTATACCCCCGACCGTCCGCTGCCCAAGATCTTCCGCCTGACCAAGGGCGGCAAGCTGATCGAAGGCATCTTCAAGGGCGAGACGATCAACACGCCGTCCATGCTCTGCGTCGAGGATTACATCGTGGCGCTGAACTGGGCCAAGTCCACGGGCGGGCTGAAGGGCCTGATCGCCCGGGCTGACGCCAACGCCAGGGTCGTGGCCGATTTCGTGGCCGAGCACGACTGGATCGCCAATCTCGCCGAGGATCCGGCGACAGCCTCGACCACCTCGGTCTGCCTGCGCTTCACCGATCCGCGGATCAAGGATGCCGCGGGTTTTGCCAAGGCGGTGGCCAAGCGGCTGGAAAAGGAAAGCGCGGGGCTTGACCTCGGCGCCTATCGGGACGCGCCGGCGGGGCTGCGGATCTGGTGCGGCTCGACCATCGAGACGGCGGACGTGCAAGCGCTGATGCCCTGGATCGAATGGGCGTTCCAGCAGGAACTGTCCGCGCAGGGCTGACGCCTGGCGGTGCGTGGGAACCACGCACCCTGCCCTCCCCACAGGGTGCGTGCTCGGCACGCACCACTTCCCCACATCTCACATGGGACGAACCCACATGGCACCCAAGGTTCTGGTTTCCGACAAGCTTTCCGAAACCGCTGTCCAGATCTTCCGCGACCGCGGGGTCGAGGTCGACTATCTGCCCGATGTCGGCAAGGACAAGGAGAAGCTGGCCGAGATCATCGGCGAGTATGACGGGCTGGCGATCCGCTCGGCCACCAAGGTCACCGAGAAGCTGCTGGAGCGCGCGACCAAGCTGAAGGTCATCGGCCGCGCCGGCATCGGCGTCGATAACGTCGATATCCCGGCCGCCTCGAAGAAGGGCGTGATCGTGATGAACACGCCCTTCGGCAACAGCGTCACTACCGCCGAGCACGCCATCGCGCTGATGTTCGCGGTCGCGCGGCAACTGCCCGAGGCGAACGTCTCGACCCACGCCGGCAAGTGGGAAAAGAACCGCTTCATGGGCGTGGAATTGTTCAACAAGACGCTGGGCGTGATCGGTGCGGGCAACATCGGCGGCATCGTCATCGACCGGGCGCGGGGGCTGCACATGAAGGTGCTGGCTTACGACCCCTTCCTGTCGGAAGAGCGGGCCAAGGATCTGGGCGCGACCAAGGTCGAGCTGGACGAGCTGCTGGCCAAGGCCGACTTCATCACCCTGCACGTGCCCCTGACGGACAAGACCCGCAACATCCTGTCGGCGGAAAACCTTTCCAGGACGAAGAAGGGCGTCCGCATCATCAACGCTGCCCGCGGCGGGCTGATCGACGAGGCGGCGCTGGCCGAACTGCTCAAGTCAGGCCATGTCGCGGGCGCGGCCCTCGATGTCTTCGCCACCGAGCCCGCCACGGAAAGCCCGCTCTTCGGCCTGCCGAACGTGGTCGTGACGCCGCATCTCGGCGCATCCACCACCGAGGCGCAGGAGAACGTGGCCCTGCAGGTGGCCGAACAGATGGCCGACTACCTGCTGACGGGTGCGGTGCAGAACGCGCTGAACATGCCCTCGGTCACGGCCGAGGAAGCGGCGGTCATGGGGCCGTGGATCAAGCTGGCGGGGCATCTCGGCGCCTTTGTCGGCCAGATGACGGACGAGCCGATCACGGCGGTCAACATCCTGTATGATGGCGTGGCCTTGGGGATGAACCTCCAGGCGCTGAACGCCGCCGTGATCGCGGGGGTGATGAAGGCGGCGAACCCGGACGTGAACATGGTCTCGGCCCCCGTCATGGCCAAGGAACGCGGCATCCACATCGCCACGACCACGCAGGACAAGTCGGGCGTCTATGACGGCTACATCAAGGTCACGATGGTTTCGGGCGACCGCGAGCGGTCGATCGCGGGCACGGTCTTCAGCGACGGCAAGCCGCGCTTCATCCAGATCCGGGGCATCAACGTCGATGCCGAGATCGGCGAGCACATGATGTACACCCGCAACAAGGACGTGCCGGGGGTCATCGGGGCCTTGGGGATGACGCTGGGGGGCCTTGGCGTCAACATGGCGAACTTCTCGCTGGGCCGGGCGGCGAACGGGGGCGACGCCATCGCCATCACCTACCTCGACGAGCCGCTGCGCGACAACGTCCGCGAGGCGCTGCTGGCCACCGGCAAGTTCATCCAGGTCCGCCCGCTGCGCTTCGAGGTCTGACGGAACCCCCTCCCCGGCCGATCCGTTGGCCGGGGAGCTTCACGGGACGGTTCATGCGAATCCATGCCATTGGCGACATTCACGGCCAGCTTGAGCGGCTGCGCGAGGCGCATGAGCGCATCGAGCAGGACGCCGGCGGGAATGCGCTGGTCGTCCATCTGGGCGACCTGATCGACAAGGGGCCGGATTCGCGCGGAGTAGTCGAGTTCCTGATGGACGGACAGGCGCGGGGCCGGAACTGGATCGTGCTGAAGGGCAACCACGACCGGGCGCTGCCGAACTTCCTGCGCGATCCCCGCTGGGTCGACCCGCGCGCAGCCGAGCAGAAGGACTGGATCGCCCGCGATGTCGGCGCCGAGGCGGCGCTGGCGTCCTACGGGGTGGCCGATGCGGCCAGCCGCCCACTGGACGAGGTCCATGCCGAGGCGCTGGCCGCCGTGCCCCCCGATCACGCCCGCTGGCTGCAGGGGCTTCCGGCATGGTATCTCGGCCGGCACGCCCTCTTTGTCCATGCCGGCATCCGGCCCGGCATCGACCTGCGTGCCCAAGTCGAGGATGATCTGCTGTGGATCAGAAAGCCCTTTCACGACGACCGGCGCGACCACGGCGTTCTGGTCGTGCACGGTCATACCCCGGTCCGGCGGCCCACCCATTACGGCAACCGCGTCAACATCGACACCGGCGCGGGCGACGGCGGGCCGCTGACCGCCATGCGCCTGGATGACCGGGGGTTGTGGGTGCTTGAGGATGGGGAAAGCCGCCCGCTGGTCTTCTGACCCTGCGGCATGGTGGCGGTTCCGGGACATTTGATGTAAGGTCGACACGCGCGGCGATTTACTCGCGATGGCCTGCGCGTTAAGACAGCTTTGCACACAGGAACCGGGAAAACCGGATGCGACTTGCGAAATACAACATCGGGCAGGTGGTCCGTCATCGTGAACATCCCTTTCGCGGGGTGGTCTTCGACGTGGACCCGCAGTTCTCGAACACCGAGGAATGGTACCAGTCCATCCCCGAGGATTGCCGTCCCTCCAGGGACCAGCCCTACTACCACCTTTATGCCGAGACCGAGGCGACCTATTACATCGCCTATGTGTCCGAACAGAACCTGCTGCCCGATCCCTCGGGCGAGCCGCTGGAACATCCCGAACTGATCGCCCTTTTCGGCGAGTTCGAGAACGGCCGCTATCCGCTGCAGCACGGCCTGAACTGATTTCTGGATGGACCCGTCCCTGATCGCGGCCTTGGTGGCGGCGGCCGTCGCCGCCGGCTTTGTCGATTCGATCGCGGGCGGCGGCGGGCTGATCACCGTTCCAGTGCTGATGCTGGCGGGCGTTCCCCCGGACCAGGCGCTTGCGACCAACAAGGTGCAGGGCAGCTTCGGCGCGGCCACGGCGGCGGCCAGCTACGCCCGCAGCGGCCTTGTGGACCTGCGCCGGCAGTTGCCGACGGCGGCGCTGGCCTTTGCCGCAGGGGGCGCGGGCGCGGCGCTTGTCAGCAGCCTGCCGACCGATCTGCTGCGGATCTTCCTGCCCGTCGTGCTGATCGGCATCGCGCTGTTCTTCGCGCTGAAGCCGGGGCTGAACGACCTCGACCGCACGGCGCGGCTGACGCCCGCGCTGTTCGCGCTGACGGCGGTGCCGGCCATCGGCTTTTACGACGGGCTGATCGGGCCGGGGGCGGGGGCGTTCTACATGCTGGCCTTCGTCACGCTGGGGGGCTTCGGCATCCTCAAGGCCACGGCCCATACCAAGCTTCTGAACTTCGCCTCGAACATCGGCGGGTTGGCCGTCTTTGCGCTCGCCGGCAGCCCCTTGTGGATGGTGGGGCTGCTGATGGGCGCGGGGCAGATCCTTGGCGCCTGGATCGGGGCGCGGCTGGCGATGCGGGTGGGCGCGCGGGTCATCAAGCCGCTGCTGGTCGTCACCTCGACGGCGCTGGCGCTGCGCCTGCTGTGGCAGATGGCCTGAAAGCCACCGTCAGAGATCCGCGAATCCCTCTGCCAGCCGCCGCTCCGCGACCTCGGTTCCGCGCCAGTTGCGGATCGGGCCGGTCAGGTATTTGCCGACCGCCGGATGGTTGGCATCCAGAAGACCGTGATGGACCAGCAGCGCGGTGATGGCGGCCTCGGACCCCCGCGTGCCGCCGTCCGTGACCTTCAGCGCGATGCCGAGGCCCCGTTCCGGCGCGATGGCGACAAAGACCGCCTCGGCCCCGGTCTTGACCGCGACGCGGCCACCCATGGCCCGCATCAGGTCGGTGCAGGCCCGCCCCTCGCCCGCGACAAGTTCGGGGTGCATCGCCATCGCCTCGGTCAGCCGCCGCATGGCGCGGCCGCGCCCGTCCGCGGCGGGCGAGGCAAAGCCCGCCATCGCGCGGGCCAGCCCGGCGACCGAGACCGCGAAGTTCGGGGCCGAGCAGCCGTCGATGCCGAGACCGGCGATGGTTTCGCCCGTGACCTCCTCGGTCGCGGCCCGGATCGCCTGCTGCAGCGGATGCTCGGGCAGGTGATACTCGGCAGTGCCCTTGTGGTGGCGGTTCCAGGTCAGGAAGCCCGCGTGCTTGCCCGAGCAGTTGTTGTGGAACTGGCAGGGCGCCTCGTCCAAACAGGTCAGGCGCCGGTTTTCCGCCGCGTCCCAGGGCATGTGCGTGCCGCAGCGCAGATCGCCCTCGCCCAGGCCCAGCCCGTGCAGCCAGTCCCGCACCCCTTCGGCATGCATCCGCGCGCCGCTGTGCGAGGCGCAGGCCAGCGCCAGTTGCCGAGGTCCAAGGCCCGCCGCATCCGCCGCGCCGCTTTCCAGCAGGGGCAGCGCCTGGATCATCTTGCAGGAGGACCGCGGAAAGATCACCGCATCGGGATCGCCCCAGGCGGCGACCATCCCGCCGCGGTCCCAGACCACCGCATGGCCGCGGTGGACGCTTTCCCGCAGGCCGCCCCGCCAGAATTCGATCAGATCGACTGCCGCCATCATCCAGCCCTTTGACAAATGCGCGATTTCCGTCCGCAGGGGTTTTGCCGTCCCTTGCTTTCCGGTTATCTAAGGCCCATCCGGTCGCAAGACCACCGATCCGTGACAACCCGGGCCTTAACCGGGGCAGCAAGAGGGCACGAGAGCATGACGAAATCCATCTTCAACCTCGGCTTTGTGGCCGCCGCGCTGATGGCGGTTGCCGCCCCCGCGCTTGCGGCCGAGCCGAGGGTGTTGGGCAGCCAGGGGGACTGGACCGCGTTCATCGGCGACGACCCCAAGGAATGCTGGGCCGTCTCTCCGCCCAAGTCCACCCGCAACACCGACGCCGAGGGCAACCCGCGCGAGGTGACGCGCAGCGACATCCGCCTGTATGTCGCCTATCGTCCCGGCCAGAACGGCGAGGTGTCGTTCCAGGGTGGCTATCCCTTTGCCCCCGATTCCACCGTGGACGTGAGCGTCGGCGGCCAGACCTTCAAGCTGTTCACCGAGGGCGAGAATGCCTGGACCGGTTCGCCCGACGAGGATGCCAAGCTGATCTCGGCCCTGCGGGCAGGGTCGGAAGTGGTCATCAAGGGCAGGTCCAGCCGTGGCACCAACACGTCGGACACCTTCTCGCTATCGGGAATCACCGCGATGACGAACTCGGCGCGCGACAACTGCCGCTGATCGCGGCTGCGTCCTTGCGTCACTTGTGATATGGCCGGGGCCGCCCCATCTGGGTGCGGCCCCTTTCTCTTTCCAACCCGCAGGGATTTTCCGCCCATGACGACGCTTGTTCCCGAAGCCCGCGCCGATGCGCCGATCGTGCAGGACCTGCGGACGATCCCGCGCAGGCCGGAATCCGGCGGGCGCGTCAACATCGTCGGGCTGACGCGCGAGCAGTTGCGCGCCGCCCTGGTCGAGGCAGGAACGCCCGAGCGTCAGGCGCGGATGCGCGTAGGCCAGATCTGGCAATGGGTCTATCACTGGGGCCTGCGCGACTTCGGTGCGATGACGAATCTTGCCAAGGACTACCGCGCCTTTCTGGCGGAACGGTTCGAGATCGCCCTGCCCGAGGTCGTGACGCGCCAGATCTCGGACGACGGCACCCGCAAATACCTGCTGCGGATCGCTGGCGGGCATGAGGTCGAGACGGTCTATATCCCCGAGGAAGGCCGCGGGACGCTCTGCGTGTCGTCGCAGGTCGGCTGCACTCTGACCTGTTCCTTCTGCCACACCGGCACGCAGAAGCTGGTGCGGAACCTGACGGCAGGCGAGATCGTGGGCCAGTTGATGGTCGTGCGCGACGATCTGGGCGAATGGCCGGAACCCGGCGCGCCCAAGGACGAGACGCGGCTGGTGTCGAACCTCGTGCTGATGGGCATGGGCGAGCCGCTTTACAACTTCGACAACGTGCGGGACGCGATGAAGGTGGTAATGGACGGCGAGGGGCTGTCGCTGTCGCGCCGCCGCATCACGCTGTCCACCTCGGGCGTCGTGCCCGAGATCGCCCGGACGGCCGAGGAGATCGGCTGCCAGTTGGCGGTCAGCTTCCATGCCACCACCGACCCGGTGCGGGACCGGCTGGTACCGATCAACAAGCGCTGGAACATCGCGGAACTGCTAGGCGCCCTGCGGGAATATCCTCGGCTCTCGAACAGCGAGCGGATCACCTTTGAATACGTGATGCTGGACGGCGTGAACGATAGCGACGAGGACGCCCGCCGCCTGATCAAGCTGATCCGGGGCATCCCGGCCAAGATCAACCTGATCCCCTTCAACGAATGGCCGGGTGCGCCCTACAAGCGGTCAAGCTGGGAACGGATCGAGGCCTTTGCCGACATCATCTACAAGGCGGGCTACGCCAGCCCGATCCGCACGCCGCGGGGCGAGGACATCATGGCCGCCTGCGGGCAGTTGAAATCGGCCACCGAGCGCGGCCGCAAGTCGGCGGCTCAGGTCGCGGCCGAGGCCGGGATCTGATCCAGCCGCGCCGCGACCTCCTCGGCGATGGCCAGCGATGAGGTCAGGCCGGGGCTTTCGATGCCGAACAGGTTGACGAGGCCGGGGATGCCATGGGTTTCCGGCCCGTCGATGTGGAAATCGGCGGCAGGCTCTCCGGGTCCGCTGATCTTGGGACGGATGCCGCAATAGGTCGGCGCCAGTGCGCCTGCGGGCAGGCCCGGCCAGTAGCGGCGGATCTCGGCTTCGAAATGCGCCTGCCGGTCGGGATTCACGCGATAGTCGATCCCGTCGATCCACTCGACATCCGGACCGAATCGCATCGCGCCGCCCAGGTCCAGCGTCAGGTGGACCCCCAACCCGCCCGGCTCGGGCACCGGATAGATCAGGCGAGAGAAGGCGGGCCTGCCCGGCAGCGCGTAATAGCTGCCGCGCGCATAGCGGGTCACGGGCACATGGGCCGGATCAAGTCCCTGCACCCCCTGCGCCACCTGCGAGGCCCAGAGCCCCGCCGCGTTCACCACCGCATCGGCGGCAAGGGTGAAGCGTTCCCCGGCAGCCTCGGTTTCCACGGCAAAGCCCCGTCCCGCGGGGCTGATCGCAACCACGCCCGTGCCAAGCGCCAGTGACGCCCCGGCGGCCTCGGCATCCGCCAGCAGCGCCGCCATCAGCGCGTGGCTGTCCACGATCCCGGTTTCCGGCGACATCAGCGCCCCGTGGCAGGAGAGCGCCGGTTCCAGCGCCATCGCCTGCGCGCCCGTCAGCATCTGCAACGCGACGTCATTCGCCGCCGCATGGCCGGCGATCTCCTCCAGCATCGCCAATTGCCCCGGCGCGGTCGCCACGATCAGCTTGCCGCAGCGCCGGTGCGGCACACCGCGCCGGGCGGCATAATCGTAAAGCATCCCCCTGCCCCGGCCGCAAAGCCGCGCCTTGAGGCTGCCGGGGGCGTAGTAGATCCCGGCGTGGATCACCTCGGAGTTTCTGGAACTGGTCTCGGTGCCGATGGCATCGGCCTTTTCGACGATGACGACCTCGATCCCGCGCAGGGCCAGGGCGCGCGCAATGGCAAGCCCCACGACGCCCGCGCCCACCACGATGCAACCGACCCGATCCATTCCAGCCCCCGCTGACGCAAAAAAACCCGCCCCGAGGGGCGGGCCGTTCATCCGCTATGACCCGCAGCCTCAGCGCGGCGCGATCATCATCACCATCTGCCGGCCTTCCAGCTTGGGCATGGATTCGACCTTGCCGGCCTCACCCACCTCGTCGCGGACGCGGTTCAGCAGTTCCATGCCGAGGTTCTGGTGCGCCATCTCGCGGCCGCGGAAGCGCAGGGTGACTTTCACCTTGTCGCCTTCCTCAAGGAACCGCTTCACCGAGCGCATCTTGACATCATAGTCATGGTCGTCGGTGCCGGGGCGGAACTTGATTTCCTTGACCTCGATGGTCTTCTGCTTCTTGCGCGCCTCGGCCTCGCGCTTCTGCTGTTCATACTTGAACTTGCCGAGGTCCATGATCTTGCAGACCGGCGGGACGGCGTTGGGCGAGATCTCGACCAGATCCAGCCCCGCTTCTTCGGCAAGCGCCATGCCACGGGCGGGTGTCACCACCCCGATGTTTTCCCCCTCCGCACCGATCAGGCGGATTTCGGGAACCCGGATGCGGTCATTGGTGCGCGGTCCGGTGTCACGGGTGGGCGGAGCGTTGTGCGGTCTGCGGGCTATGGGCGTAATCCTTGCATGGTTGAAGATTTCCTTCACGAAATAATCAACCGGCAATCCCGTTTCAACTGTCTTGAGGGGCCGCCTTGGCGATTGCGGCGGGTTTTCCCGTCACGGAAGCTGTGCGATAGGGTTCCGGGCCTTCGCCGGCGCGCCGATGCGGTGCAGGCAGGGCACCTGTGGGATTTCAGCGAGGTCTTTGCGATGTCACGTCTTGCCGGCCTGATTCTCGTGCTGGCCGTCCTGCTGGGCGGCACTTTCTTCTGGCAATGGCAGTCGCGCCAGCCCGCCGCGCCGGAAGCGGTGGCGCCGGTTCCTGCCCCGGCCGCCGCGCCGGACCCTGCGGCAAGCGCCGCCGCCGGGGATGCGGCAGCGGCCGCAGGCAGCGCCGCGGATGCTGCCGCCGATGCCGCCGCCGTCGCGGCCGATGTGGCCGCCGAGGCCTCGAAGGCGGCCGAGGGCACCGCCATTCCGCCGCTGGACGACGCCGCACGCGAAGCGCAGGCTGCCGCCGAAGCCGCCATCCGGGCCGCCGCGGATGCCGCCGACGCCGCGGCCGAGGCTGATGCCAACGCTGCCCGCGATCCGCAGGACACCGCCACCGCGGCCGAGGCTGCCGGTTCGGCGGCGCGCGCGGCGGGGGCCGCCGTCAGCGATGCGACGGAAGCCGCCCGCGAAGCGATCGGGATCGACCGCCTGCTGACACCCGAAGGCTTCAACGCCGCTGAGGTCGCGGCGCTGATCGACAACAGCAATCTCGACCCTGCGCAGCGGGAATCTCTGAAAACCATCGTCGCCGCAGCCTCCAGCAGCCCCGCGATGCTGCGATCCGCGCTGGAGCAGGTCCGAGCGGTGCTGCGGTGAACGACGCCACCCCCCATATCCGCCCCGACCCCAGCGATCCGCTGGGGCTGAAGGAGGTCGCCCCCGCCGCGCCGGCACCCGCCCGGACCGAGGTCCCGGCCGCGCCCCGGCGGCCCGTCCCGCTGGAGACCTTTCTCGCCAACCCCGGCGAGCATCTGCGGCGCGGCCCCATTGCCGTCATCCTGATCGAGGATGGCATCGAGGTCGCGGCGACCCTGGCCCATCACATGGCCCTGGGCTTCAGGAAGATCCTCGCGCTGTCGCCCGAGCCCCTGCCGCCCTCCGACCTACCGGACGATCCCAAGGGACGGGTGCTGAACCTTCTGTTCGATGTCCGCGCGGGCGGCGCCCATGCCCGGTCCGTCAATGCGGTGATCCCCGCTGTTCCCGCCGACACCTGGCTTTATTACGGCTACAACGCCGAGTTCCTGTTCTATCCCTTTTCGGAAACCCGCGCCGTGGGCGAGATGCTGGCCTTCCATGCCGAGGAACGCAGGCGGGGGATGCTGACCTATGTGATCGACCTTTATGCCCCCGACCTGGGCCGCTATCCGAACGCCGTCAGCATGGACGAGGCGATGTTCGACCGCACCGGCTATTACGCGCTGGGACGGCCCGACCGCAGCGGGGGGGTCAAGGACCGGCAACTCGACTTCTACGGCGGGCTGCGCTGGCGGCTGGAGGAGCACCTGCCCCCCGACCGCCGCCGCATCGACCGCATCGCCCTGTTCCGCACGGAAAAGGACCTGCGGCTACTGCCCGATCACCGGCTGTCGATCGAGGAATACAACACCTATGCCTGTCCCTGGCACAACAACCTGACAGCGGCGGTGGCGTCCTTCCGGGTGGCCAAGGCGCTGGCCCGCAACCCCGGCTCGCGCGAGCAGATCCGGGATTTCACCTGGCGCAACTCGGAACCCTTCCGCTGGACCTCGCAGCAGTTGATGGAACAGGGGCTGATGGAACCGGGGCAATGGTTCTGACGCGGTCCTGACGGCAAGGGAAGGAAGGGGGCTGTCTGCCCCCTCTGGCATCTGCGATGCCAATCACCCCCGAGGATATTTGGAAACCGTCCGAAGCCCGTTGGGGCCGCGGACAGTGCAGGTCAGATGACGCCCAACGCGCGCATCGCCTCGGCCACGCGGACGAAGCCCGCGATGTTGGCACCAAGGACATAGTCGCCGGGGGCGCCGTATTCCTCGGCCGTCTCGGCGCAGATGTCGTGGATGTTGGTCATGATGTCGTCCAGACGCTCGACCGTCTCCTCGAAGGTCCAGCTGTCGCGCGAGGCGTTCTGCTGCATTTCCAGCGCCGAGGTGGCGACCCCGCCCGCATTCGCGGCCTTGCCGGGCGCGTAAAGCACGTCGCCCCGGCGCAGGGCATCCACGGCGTCGGGGGTGCAGGGCATGTTGGCGCCCTCGGCCACGACCCGGACCCCGTTCCTGATCAGGGTCTTGGCATGCCGGCCGTTCAGTTCGTTCTGGGTCGCGCAGGGCAGCGCGATCTGGCAGGGGACGTCCCAGATCGCGCCCTTGCCGGCCTCGATGAAATAGGTTCCCGTTCCCTTGATGCGGGCGTATTCGGAAATCCGGCCGCGGCGCTTTTCCTTGATCTCGCGCAGGAGGTCGAGGTCGATGCCGTTCTCATCCACGACATAGCCGCTGGAATCGGAACAGGCGACGACCTTGGCGCCGTATTCCTGCAGCTTCTCGATGGCAAAGGTCGCGACATTGCCCGAACCCGAGACGACGGCGGTGCGGCCCTCGAAATCCTCGCCCATGGCCTTCAGCATCGAGCGCACGAAGAAGACGGTGCCGTAGCCCGTGGCCTCGGGGCGCGCGCGCGAGCCGCCGTAGGAAAGGCCCTTGCCGGTCAGAACGCCCGCCTCGTAGCGGTTGGTCAGGCGCTTGTATTGCCCGAACATGTAGCCGATCTCGCGCCCGCCCACGCCGATGTCACCCGCGGGGACGTCAGTGTATTCGCCGAGGTGGCGGTGCAGTTCCAGCATGAAGGACTGGCAGAAGCGCATGATCTCGCGGTCGCTGCGGCCCTTGGGGTCGAAGTCGGACCCGCCCTTGCCGCCGCCGATGGGCATGGTGGTCAGCGCGTTCTTGAAGGTCTGCTCGAAGCCGAGGAACTTGATGATGCCCACGTTCACCGAAGGATGGAAGCGGATGCCCCCCTTGTAGGGGCCGAGGGCCGAGTTGAACTGGACCCGGAAGCCGCGGTTGATCTGGACGCGGTCCTGGTCGTCGATCCACGGCACGCGGAAGATGATCTGGCGCTCGGGCTCGCAGATGCGCTCGATCAGGCCTTCCTCCAGGTATTCGGGGTGCTTGGCGACGACGCGGCCAAGGCTTTCCATGACCTCGATCACGGCCTGGTGGAATTCGGGCTCGCCCGCGTTGCGTTCCATGACCGTGGTCAGGATGTGCTGAAGTTTCTCGTCGATGCGCGCCATGTCCGTCCCGCCATTGTGGGTATACGGCGCGCGGAATAATCCCAGAGCGCGTCAGGCTACAACCGCCTTGCGCAATCTTTGTGCGGAAATGCGATCAAATCCTGTGCGCTCTGCCACCTTCGGCTTGGTTGCGCGCAATGTTTCGGGGACAGGGCCAAGGCGCCCTCGCCTGCTTGCGCGGTTTGCCGCCCGGATGATAGACGCGGGAAAAGCCGGCGGACAGGCCGGCGCCACAGACAGGACCAGACCGCATGGCGATGGAACAGACCCGCTTCGACAAGGGCGACCTTCTGGCCTGCGCGCGGGGCGAGCTGTTCGGCCCCGGCAACGCGCAGCTTCCCGAACCCCCGATGCTGATGATGGACCGCATCACCGACATCAGCGAGGACGGCGGCGCCCATGGCAAGGGCCATGTCGTGGCCGAGTTCGACATCACCCCCGAGTTGTGGTTCTTCGCCTGCCACTTCCCCGGCAACCCGATCATGCCGGGCTGCCTCGGCCTTGACGGGCTGTGGCAGCTGACCGGCTTCAACCTGGGCTGGCGCGGCTGGAAGGGGCGCGGCTATGCGCTGGGCGTGGGCGAGGTCAAGCTGACCGGCATGGTCCGGCCCGACCGCAAGCTTTTGACCTACAAGGTCGATTTCACCAAGGCCGTGCAGACCCGCCGGCTGACCATGGGCGTGGCCGACGGCATCGTGGAAGCCGATGGCGAGGTCATCTACCAGGTCAAGGACATGAAGGTCGCTCTTTCCGAGAGCTGAACCGAAGGAGGGCTGCATCATGCGCCGCGTCGTCATCACCGGGCTGGGGATCGTCTCGCCCATCGGCAACAATGCCACTGAGGTCACCGACAGCCTGCGCACGGGCCGGTCCGGCATCGTCTTCTCGCCCCAATACGCCGAGCGCGGCTTCCGCAGCCAGGTCGAGGGGCGTCCGACCATCGACATCGCCGCCCATGTGGACAAGCGCGACCTTCGCTTCATGGGCGAAGGGGCGGCCTGGAACTTCATCGCCATGCAGCAGGCCGTCGCGGATTCGGGGCTGGAACCCGGCGACGTCTCGAACCCGCGCACCGGGCTGGTGATGGGTTCGGGCGGGCCGTCCACGTCCAACTTCTTCAACGCCCACCAGATCGTCGTGGAAAAGGGCGCGCCCAAGCGCATGGGGCCGTTCATGGTCACCCGCTGCATGTCCTCGACCAACTCGGCCTGCCTTGCGACGCCGTTTTCGATCAAGGGCGTGAACTATTCGATCACCTCGGCCTGCTCGACCTCGGCCCATTGCATCGGCAACGGGACCGAGCTGATCCAGATGGGCAAGCAGGACATCGTCTTCGCGGGCGGCGGCGAGGAACTGGACTGGACCCTCTCCTGCCTGTTCGACGCGATGGGGGCAATGTCATCCAAATACAACGACGCGCCGGAAACGGCCTCGCGTCCCTTCGACGCGACCCGCGACGGCTTCGTGATCGGGGGCGGCGGCGGCGTGGT
>NZ_JAUNPC010000017.1:0-3776 GCF_030536915.1 Paracoccus sp. (in: a-proteobacteria) | reverse complement strand
GAATCGCTCGGGTCCGACATCCTGCTGGACGTGGACGTGACCGACGACGCCTCGCTGGACGCGGCCTTCGCGGCGCTGGGGGAACGCTGGGGGCGGCTGGACATCCTCGTCCATGCCATCGCCTTCTCGAACAAGGACGAGCTGACCGGGCGCTTCGTGGACACGAGCCGGGCGAACTTCAAGCAGTCGCTCGACATTTCCTGCTATTCGCTGATCGAGGTGGCGCGGCGGTCCCTGCCGCTGATGACCGAGGGCGGCACGATCCTGACCCTGACCTATGGTGGGTCGAACCGGGTGACGCCCTTCTACAACGTCATGGGCGTCGCCAAGGCGGCGCTGGAATCGGCGGTGCGCTATCTGGCGAACGACCTCGGGCCGCAGGGCATCCGGGTGAACGCGATCAGCCCCGGCCCGATGAAGACGCTGGCAGGTGCGGCCATCGGCGGCGCCCGCAAGACCTATCGCCACACCGAGGCGAACGCCCCCCTGCGCGCCAATGCGACGCTTGAGGCGATTGGCGGAACGGCGGTCTGGCTGGCCTCGGACTGGGGCGCCTGCACGACCGGCGAGGTGGTGATGGTGGACAGCGGCTATCACGTCCTCGGGATGCCGCAGCCCGAGAATATCTGAGCCAGCCGTTTCGCTGGCACGGCGGAACATCCCTGCAGCCCGGCCGTTTGCCCCGAGCATCCCTCAGAGGCCCGGATGAAACGCTTCGCCGTCTATTACGCCCCGCGCCCCGGCGACTTCGCCACCCGCACCGCCGCCTGGCTGGGCTGGAATCCCCAAACCGGGCGCGGGATCGCACAACCCGATCTGCCTGCCCTGCCCCATCCGGCGGCGGAACTGACGCGCGATCCGCGGAAATACGGCTTCCACGGCACCCTCCGCGCGCCCTTCCGGCTGGCCGAGGGCGTCAGCCCGGCGGATGCAACGGCAGCGGTCGAGGCGCTGGCGGCGCGGCTTGCCCCCGTGACCTGCGAGGCGCTGCGGATCGAGGATCTGCACGGCTTCCTCGCCCTGATCCCGCAGGGCTGCGAAGACGCGCTGCAGGCCCTTGCCGCCGCGGTGGTCGAGGGCACCGACCATCTCCGCGCGCCCTTGACCGAAGCCGAGATCGCCCGCCGCAAGCCCGATCGGCTTTCCCCCCGCCAGCGCGAGTTGCTGCACCGCTGGGGCTATCCCTTCGTCATGGAGGAGTTCCAGTTCCACCTGACCTTGACCGACAGCCTGCCCGAATCCGAGCGCGCCCCGGTCATGGCGGCCCTGCAGGACCACCTTTCCCCTGTCCTGCCCCGCCCCTTCGTGATCGAGGACCTGTGCCTCTTCGGCGAGGCCACAGACGGCCGCTTTCACCTGCTGCACCGCGCGCCCTTGTCCGGCTGACGCGGCAGAAGAAACCCGCCTTGGCGCGAAGCAGCGGCTGTTGCCGGGCGCGACAGCCCAAGGCAGGATGCCCCTGCAACGACAAGGGGACAAGGTCATGGACGTGCAGCATTTCACCGCCGCGGATGGGGCGCGGATCGCCTATCGGGATAAGGGCGAGGGGCTGCCGGTCCTCTGCCTCGCGGGACTGACGCGCAGCATGGACGACTTCGACTATCTCGCGCCGACACTGGCAGACTGCCGGATGATCCGCATGGATTACCGGGGACGCGGGCAGTCAGACTGGACGGGGGCGGAAACCTACACCGTCCCGCAGGAGGGCGCGGACGCGCTGGCGCTGCTGGATCACCTCGGGATCCAGAAGGCGGCCATCGTCGGCACCTCGCGCGGGGGGCTGATCGCCATGTATCTTGCCGCCGTCGCCAAGGACCGCCTGCTGGGCGTCTGCCTGAACGACGTGGGGCCCCAGCTTCGGCGCGAGGGGCTGGAGGCGATCATGGACTATGTCGGCCGCCGCCCCAACGCCCGGACGCTGGCCGAGGTGGCCGAGCGCCTGCCCCGCACGCTTCGCGGCTTCGGCGAAGTCCCCGAGGGCCGCTGGCACGAGGAGGCCGCCCGCCTCTACCGCCAAGCCGAGGACGGCGTGACCCTGACCTATGACCCGGCCCTGCGCGAGGCCTTCCTTTCCGCCTTCAAGAACCCCGACGCCACCGCTTGGCCCCTGTTCGACGCGCTGGAAGGGCTGCCGCTGGCGCTGATCCACGGCGAGGGCTCGGACCTTCTGGGCGAGGACGCCGTTGCGGAGATGCACCGGAGGCGGCCGGACATGATCTACGGCAAGGTGCCGGGGCGCGGGCATATCCCCTGGCTGGACGAGGGGGAGAGTGTGAGAGTGGTAAGGGCGTGGGTGGCTGCGATAGAAGGGGCGGCTGCGTAGGGTGCGTGCTTTGCACGCACCGTTCGGCGGTGGGATGGTGCGTGCGAAGCACGCACCTTACGCTCGCCTCCATCTACTTGATGAAGCCTATAGCCCGTGCGTAGTTCGCCACCTTTCCTAACGTATAGTTTGCAACTTCTGCTCGCCCTGTCTTTCGCCGCCACATAACTTCAACACGCACCGGTCCTGCCCCCGTATCAAGGAGTAGATCCGTTCGGCGCGACAGGCCAGACCCGAAGTTCTGCTCGACCTTAAAGTCAGTAGCCAAGCCCGCATAAACGAGCGCAGATCCAATTGCCGCATTTAACTCAGAGTCATTCTTTTCTGCGATACTAGCAAGCTTCTCGAAAGCTTCTATGCTTTTAGACCCAAGCTTTTTCCTACTTCTCAGACCCGTGACTCCCCCTGCCAGAACATTGGCAAAGTCCGTCTTTCTCAACCGGTCTGTCGCATCCCTTCTATCCGGCTTCTCCATTTGAAACCTTCGAGACGCAAGGCGAGTCTTCAAAGTATCAGAAGCAAATGCCCTCATCAAGGATGACGCAACCAGAACCGGAAGATGAAATATCTTCACGTCCAGAACTGTTCCCACAATTCCAATTTTTTCAGGATATTGCTTCATGTCAGCTACGATATTGGCACCAGTAGCAGACATGAGGCGCTCTGTATCAATCGCTGCAGTTGAGCCGCGAGTAAGCGCAGCCACGTCTCCATCCGGCTCGTTACCAGCAGCGACCAAAATCCATAAACGACACTGTTCCTTATCAACTAATGCTAAAATATCTTGCTGTTGAGCAAGTATATCTCCCTGAATTTTTGCATAAAAATCACCAATTACATCGCTAACCTGAACGTGCCTTGACAGCGAATCATGAGACAGGCCCAAATCAGCAATAGATGCGCTTTGATTTGCCAAACTAAGCGTCTTACTCGCGATATCGACGAACCGATCTTTCTCCGGCCCAGCAAACTGGATACATCCTTTGCCAAGTCCAAGGAGTGCCGTGCCTCCAATACTTCTAGCAAGCGGCAAGATGCGGTCTCGAAGGGCATCTGTGTTGCAGGGCCAAACCACGAGCGACTTCGCCCCCGTATTTCGGCGCAAGAATCCATTAATTTCATGAAGCCATGTTTCCAACTCCGAATCCGTGAAAGAAGTTGCTGCTTCGCGCTCCTCAAGAACATAAACAGTAAACTTATCATCCTCCGGAATCTTCTCCAGAGCCTCTCTTATTGAAGCATTTCCCGGAACCGCAACAGTTCTGACGTTCTCTTTAAAAACGCTCAAAGTATGAAGAAAGGTAGACTTGCCTGACCCTGAGCTACCACGAAGAACAACAAAAGTTCCTCGACCCGCCGTCTGCATTACTGCAAATAGCTTATCAAATTCTGCCAGTGCACTAGGGTCAGGACTCACAACCAATAGATAACGGTCGCGGCGAGGGCGCAGGCT
>NZ_JAUNPC010000127.1:3338-5953 GCF_030536915.1 Paracoccus sp. (in: a-proteobacteria) | reverse complement strand
CCCCCTGGCCCCGGAGGCGCTTGCCCGCCACTGCCCTCCTGGTGGCGAAAGCTTCAAGGATCTTTGCGCCCGCACAAACCTCGCCCTTCTGGATCTTGCGCGTAGAGGAGGGGCACAGGTCGTGATCGCCCACGCGGGCACCGTCCGGGCAGCGCTGTCCCTTGCCACGGGCTCGGTCGGCGGCGCCTTGTCGTTCCAGGTGGCGCCCCTGTCACTGACCCGTTTCCACGTCGGCCGGCACGGCCACTGGTCCGTTGCCGAGGTCAACTGGCAACCATGAACAACGTCAGGGTTCGCGGACATTTCGGGGAATATCTGCAAGGCAAGCTGGGGCCGGACGGCCCCCTCGGCCTAGTTACGGTTCCCTGCTCGAAGACCGGGCTACATGCGCAACTGCGGTGCAGGGGCCGGGAAGCGACCAATCCACTTGCCGGCTTCCTGCAGGCCTTGGGCCTTGCGGACTGGGGAGAGGTCGTCATCTCGCCCCTGTCGCCACCCGGCGCCGGCACGGGCATATCCACCGCCAGGCTGATCGCGGCGGCGCGGCTTCATGGCTGGCAGGGGCCAACCGGGCGCCTCATGGCGGCCTGCGTGGCCGAAGAAGGGGCTTCGGACCCGCTGGCTTTCGCCCATCCCGAGCGCCTGCTCTGGGCCTCTCGCGAGGGCCGCATCCTGCAAGGAATGCCCGCGATTCCTGCCCATGACATCCTCGGAGGCTATTTTGGGGCGCCCCGTTCCACCGATCCCGCCGACATGGTTTTCCCGGATGTTTCGGATATTGTCGCGGGCTGGCAGAAAGCCGGCAAGTTGCACGCCTTCGCCGAGCTTGCATCTGAAAGCGCTCGGCGGTGCCTGCGGACGCGGGGACCGGCAGACGATCCAACGGAAGAACTTTCCGGAAGTCTTGGGGCACTCGGCTTCGTCATCGCCCATACCGGCTCGGCCAGGGGCCTGATCTTCCCGAAAGGTAGGGTTCCGCCTTACGCAGCCCCTGCGCTGGAGGCTGCAGGGATCACGGGCGTCCTGCAGTTCGCAAGCGATGACCGCTGAATTCTCCGCGGTGATGCTGGTGGCGCTTGTCATCGACTGGCTGATCGGCTGGCCGAACTGGCTTTATGCGCGGGTCGGGCATCCCGTGACATGGGCGGGGCACCTCGTCGCCCTCCTAGAGGCACGGCTGAACCGGGCGGATTTCCCGCGCAGGCTCACGGGGGCAGCGGCACTTATCCTCTGCGTGGCCGCCGCCTTCCTGCCCTTTGCTGCAGCTCAAGCACTGCTGCCGGGTCATGTTCCGGCCATCGTCCTAGGTGGCGTCCTTGCTTGGCCGCTGGTCGCAGTTCGATCCATGCACGATCATGTCACCGCGGTGGAACGGCCTCTGACCGACGGAAACCTGCGCGAGGCACGCCATGCCGTCTCGATGATCGTGGGCCGCAACCCTGAGGCATTGGACGAGGCAGGCGTTTCGCGCGCCGCACTGGAGAGCCTTGCCGAGAACACCTCTGACGGGATCGTGGCTCCGGTCTTCTGGGGGGCGGTTGCGGGTCTGCCTGGGATTGCCGTCTACAAGATGATCAACACGCTGGATTCCATGATCGGCCATCGTAGCCCGCGTTATCTGCAGTTCGGCTGGGCATCCGCCCGCCTGGACGACCTCGTCAACCTGATCCCGGCGCGGGCCACGGGAGTGCTGTTTGCCCTTGCCTCCGGCAAGCCTACTCACACGCTTCGCGTCATGCTGCGCGACGCGGGGCGGCACCGTTCCCCAAATGCAGGGTGGCCCGAGGCGGCCATGGCGGGGGCGCTGGGCATCCGCCTGTCGGGGCCGAGGATCTATGACGGTCATGTCGCGCCCGAGCCCTGGCTCAACGCGGGCGCACCGGATCCGTCGCCGGAATGCCTGACGCAGGGGCTGCGGCTATACCGCCGGGCGATGCTGCTGCTGGGAGCCGGCCTGATCCTTGCGGCACTGCTGCCTTTCATCATCGGGGCATCATGATGCGCGATCATGGCGGAAACCTTGACGAAGCAAAGGCAGCATGGGGGCAGGGGGACTGGATCGACCTCTCCACCGGCATCAACCGCCAGCCTTATCCCGTGCCCCGGCTTCCGCCCGAGGCATGGACGAACCTTCCCACGGCAAGCGCCACAGCTGCCCTGATGGAAGCTGCCGCCACAGCCTTTGGCACCGCCGCGCCTGGACTTGCGGTGGCGGGGGCGCAGGCGGCAATCCAGATGATGCCCTTGCTGGCACGGCCCGGTCTCGCACGCGTGCTCAGCCCGACCTACAACGAACACGCGGCCTGCCTGGCACAGGCGGGCTGGCGGGTCGAGGAGGTGGGAGAACTCGAAGCCCTGTCCGGTGCCGATCTGGCGGTCGTCGTGAACCCCAACAATCCTGACGGACGCCATTTTTGCAGAAAGGCTCTGCGCAGCCTGTCGGTCGGACGGCTGGTCATCGACGAGAGCTTCGCCGATCCAGCACCGTTTGAAAGCCTGGTTGCCGAGGCCGGCGAAAGCCTGCTTGTCCTGCGTTCCTTTGGTAAGTTCTGGGGGCTCGCGGGCCTGCGGCTTGGCTTCGTTTACGGCGGCGAGGAGGTGATCCGCCGGATGTC
>NZ_JAUNPC010000127.1:0-3238 GCF_030536915.1 Paracoccus sp. (in: a-proteobacteria) | reverse complement strand
TTGCGCCCCGAACCGGAACTGCCCCCGCAACTGTAGGCGGTGAGCCGCGCCCGAATATGCCACTGGACCTTTCGGGGTCTGGGAAGGTCGGGCCGGCGATGACCCGTCAGTCAGGAGACCTGCCGACGCAGTTTGACCAATCCGAGCGGGTCGGCTCGGGAGGGATCGCGTTCCGTGCACCGCTGCCCGGAGTCCGTCCGCTCGTTCGGCCCGTCCATGATGTAGCGGAAGGACATATCATGCTGAGGATGATGACGACGGCGGCCATGGCTGTCATGGCTGCGGCGCCGATGGCGTTCGCGGGCACGGACTACCCCCTGACACTCACCAGCTGCGGCCACGAGGTCACCATCGATCAGGCGCCCGAACGCGTCGTCAGCGTCGGCCAGAGCACGACCGAGATCCTTTACATGCTGGGTCTTGCCGACAAGGTCGCAGGCACCGCGCTGTGGATCAACCCGGTCCTGCCCGAGTTGGCCGAGGTGGATGCGCAGGTCGAGCGCCTGTCGGACAACGCCCCCAGCTTCGAAAGCGTGTTGGCGAAACGGCCCGATCTGGTTGTCACCGCCTATGAATGGATGATCGGCCCTCAGGGGGCGGTCGGCACGCGGGAGATGTTCGACGATGCCGGGATCCCCAGCTGGATCATGCCGACCGAATGCATCGGCAAGGACAACAGCCAGAGCATGGACGGCGCACGGACGGTGCTGTTCGACACCGCGCTTCTGTATCGGGGCATTGAGGAGCTGGCACAGATATTCGATGTCGCGGAACGCGGCGAGGCTCTGATCGCCGACCTGAAGGCGCGCGAAGCCGCGGCAGTCGGGCAGGCGCAGGCGCTGAACCTGCCCGACGATCTCTCGGGAGTGTTCTGGTATTCGTCCGCCGATATCGCGATTGATCCTTATGTCGCGGGCGTCAACGCCGTGCCGGGCTGGATGCTGGCCAAGCTGGGAGTGAAGAACGTCGTCACCTCTGAAGAGGAGTGGCCGACCGTCGGCTGGGAAACCATCGCCCGCGCCAATCCCAGCTTCATCGTCGCGGCCGAAATGAACCGGCGTCGATTTCCTGCTGACGACATCGCCGTCAAGCGCGAGTTCCTGAGCGGCGATCCCGTGACCCGCCAGATGGAGGCGGTGAAGAACGACCGCATCTTGACGCTGGAAGCCCATGCGATGGACCCCTCGATCCGCGCGATCTACGGACTTGAGGCCCTGTCCAACGCGCTTGCCGGTCTCGGTCTGTCCCGATGAGCCGCGGCGCTGCCGCCCGCCGTGCGGGCTGGCTCTGGCTCGCGCCCGTCATGCTGGCGGCGGCGCTGCTTTTCGGCACGGCCGTGGGCGAAACGCGGATACCGCTGTCCACTGTTATGGCAGTGCTGGGCAGCAAGGCCGGCCTGACGGTTGCCGTTCTCGATCCCGTGGATGCCAGCGTGATCTGGCATTACCGCCTGTCCCGTGCGGTCGTGGCCGCCTGCGGCGGCGCCAGCCTGGCGTTATCGGGGCTGATCCTTCAGGCGCTACTGCGGAACGCCTTGGCCGAGCCCTATCTGCTTGGGATCTCGGCGGGGGCCTCAACCGGCGCTGTCGCAGTTACCGTGGCAGGCTTCGGTGCGGGCATGATCAGCATGTCGGCAGGGGCCTTCGCGGGCGCACTGGTTGCCTTTGGTCTGGTCGCGGTCCTCGCCCGCGCGGCACGGGGAACAGGCGTTCAGACCACCGGCATCATCATTCTGGCGGGCATTGCCGGCTCGCAGATGTTCAATGCCACGACCGCGCTGATCATCGCGCAATCGGCCAGTGCCGAGCAGGCGCGCGGGATCATGTTCTGGCTTCTGGGTAATCTTTCGGGCGTCCGCTGGCCGGACATCTGGATGGCGCTGCCGGTAGCGCTGCTGGGTCTGGGCGTTGCACTGTGGCACACGCGGACTCTGGACGCCTTTACCTTCGGGGCCGACAGTGCGGCGGCCTTGGGGATCGACGTGCGCCGTGCCCAGGCGATGCTGATCGGGACTGCTGCGCTGGTGACGGCTGTCATGGTCTCGATCTCCGGAGCCATCGGCTTCGTCGGGCTGGTCGTTCCGCACGCCATGCGCTTCCTTGTCGGCGTGCGCCATGCCCGGCTTGTCCCCGCCACGGCGCTCGCGGGCGCGGTCTTCCTTGTGCTGTCCGACGTGGTGTCGCGCATCGTCATTCCGGGCCAGGTGCTGCCCATCGGTGTCATCACCGCGCTGGTCGGGGCGCCTGCCTTCGCGGTTGTCATGATCCGGGGCAGGCAGCGATGAGCGATAGGCCCATTCTCGAACTTGTCGGCACCACCCGAACCGTGCAGGGCCGGGATCTCGTCGCGGACGTAAGCCTGCGACTGCGTCCGGGCGAGATGTTGGGCGTGATCGGGCCGAACGGTTCCGGCAAGTCCACGCTGCTAAGCATGATGGCAGGACTGCTGTCGCCGACCAGGGGAGAGATCCGGCTTGCAGGCCAGCCGATGGCGCGACTGCGGCGCCAGCAGATCGCCCAGCGGCTCGCCATGGTGTCCCAGGCGGCGGAAACCTCCGAGCGGATTTCGGTCCGCGACGCGGTGGAACTGGGGCGCACCCCCTGGCTCGGGCCCCTCCGGCCTTGGAGCGCCACGGATGAGGATGCCGTTCAGGCCGCCTTACAGGCGGTCGGCATGGAGCAGATGGCGGCGCGGGACTGGTCCACGCTGTCGGGGGGCGAGCGGCAGCGCGTCCACATCGCGCGGGCCCATGCCCAGGCGCCGCAGATCCTGCTGCTCGACGAACCCACGAACCATCTGGATATCCACCAACAGATCGCCATTCTCGACCTGGTCTCGCAGCTTCCGGTCACGACCGTGATCGCGCTGCACGACATGCATCACGCGCTGCGCTGCGACCGCGTCATGGTGATGCAGTCCGGCCGCTGCGTGGCTCTGGGCAAGCCGCTCGAGGTTCTGACCCCTGCCCTCATCCGCAAGATCTTTGCCATCGATGCCGAGTTGATCGCGCATCCGGCCGGTGGTTCGCCGCTTTTCGCCTTCCAACGTCTCGCCTGAAAGGACATGGCCTTGCTGATCCGTGCTGCGCTTCTTTCCTGTCTCTTGCCGTTTGCGGCCCTTGCCGAAACGCATGAGGTCAGGATGCTCAACCGCAACGACAGTGGCCCGATGCCATTCGAGCCCGACTATCTGGTCATCCGGCCGGGTGACAGCGTGAAATTCATCGCCGCGAGCCCCG
>NZ_JAUNPC010000204.1 GCF_030536915.1 Paracoccus sp. (in: a-proteobacteria) | reverse complement strand
CGCAACCAAGGCGGAGATCCACTTGGCACAAGCCCCGACGTTGTTCAGATGAAGCGAACCAGCTCTGTCGGCGGTGCGGAGCGAAACCGGCAGCAGGCCAAAGTGGAAATCAGACGTAGAGCATCACCGCCAAGCGGATGATCTCGGAGGACGTCTTGAAGTACCGGAACGGCGATCGCTGGGTCATGCGGGAAGGATAGGGCCGTCGCTCGCGCTCGGGTAAGCCGAGTTTATCTGACAGTGCCCCCCTGCGCGGTTCGGCGCATTGCACGGGCGAGGATCTTCTGCGCCTTCTTCAGATGCGGCGCCTCGACGAGGCGGCCGTTCAGCACGGCCACGCTCTTGCCACCCGAGAGGGCTGAGACAATGGCCTCGGCCTCGGCGACTGTGTCGGCATCGGGGGTGAAGATCTCGTTGATCACTGCGACCTGCGCAGGATGGATCGCCGCCTTGCTGGTAAACCCGTCGCGGACTGCCTCGGCCGCCTCGGCGCGCAGGCCCGCGTCGTCGCGGAAATCCACATAGACAGCATCGATCGCCACGGCGCCGCTGGCGGCGGCGGCATAAAGACAGGCCGTCCGCGCCGCGATGAAGAGCGCTGTATAGGCACCCGCCGCATCGCGGTTGGGCAAGGCTGTCCGGTCCTCGAAGGAGTGGCGCAGCGAATACATCGTGTGCTGTGGCATTTCCGCCAGCCCGTTCTCGCGCAGATACTTGTTTACCGTCGCGGAGAGCGCAGGCTTGTCGCGGTAGGAGGGAAGCCGTCGGGGTGCGCCCGCATCGCCTCCAGCGACACGCCACAGAGCGGAATCACGCGCTTGGCATAGGCTGACTTCAACTGCCAACCCTTAGGCTCGATCGAGATATGCGGCACGTTGCTCTCCAGCCGGATCTGGTCAGCCGTCAGGTTCGCAATCTCGCTCGGGCGCGCCCCGGTGTTGATCATCGCGAGCAGGATCGCCCGCGCCTCGCTATTGAGACCATCGAGCGCTCCCTTGGCGAGCAGTCTGTCCCTGATCCAGTCAGTCGAGAACGGCGGACGCTGCCCGGCCTCTCCCTCCTTGAAGGACAACCCGTCCAGGGGCAGCGTCAGTCCGAGCCGCTTCATCCTGTTGACGGTCTTCAGCACCTCGCCGAGATGGATCAGGTCCTTGTTGGCGGATCCCGGCCCCACGTCGCCCGCTTCGATGCGGTCGAGCCACCACGTCCGGAAATCCAGCATGTCATCGGCCGTGATCTCCGAGAGCGCCTTGTCCCCGACCACGTCGATGAAATTCGTCACCGCCTTGATCCGCGGGTTGCGCCAGCGCCGAAGCTGGTCGGGCGACTTGCCGAGCGTCTTCTCACGGGCAAGCTGCCAGTAGGCGTCCAGCGCCTTGGAGACCGTCAGCGCAGGCTCCTTCGCGCCGCCAAGAAGACCCTCAGCCTCGATCATGTCCGGCCCATCAGCGCGCATGGGAACGGCCATCATGCGGTCGCGCAGTTCGGTCAGTGGCGCTTGCGCCACCTTGTTCACCGGCAGGAACCGGAACCCCCGTGCAGTCGCCAGATCGCGCGCAGCCTGGAAGCGCTGATCCGCATCTGTGGTGTCGCCGGCGAGCTTCGCCTCCCATGCCCCGATCATCTCCGACCAAACGGCGTCCGCCTTCCGCTCTTCCAGACTGAAACTGTCAGTATGCAGGGCCACCCAGACGAACTTGCGGGGCTCGATCGCCTCGTATCCCGCAAGCACCGCTTGTAGAGCGACAGCTTGCCCCGGTGCCCCGTGCCTTGATCGCCATGATGCATCACCTCCCGCGCAGGTGATTGTAGCGCATAATGTAAAACAAGATCCGACTGCGGAGCAGTCGACTTCCTACCCACCCTAACAAATTCAGCTAGTTACCCAGTATGTTGTGATGAGATCTGGCGGACGGTGAGGGATTCGAACCCTCGAGACGGTTCCCCGCCTACACACTTTC
>NZ_JAUNPC010000203.1 GCF_030536915.1 Paracoccus sp. (in: a-proteobacteria) | reverse complement strand
GGGGCGATGCGGATGACGCGCGGCTCGGTCAGGCCCTCGGCGAAGACCTCGACCGAGAAGCCCTCGGGCACCTGCGGCAGCGTGCCTTCCGGCCGGTCCACCATCGTCGGGTTGTTCTGGAAGTCCGGCGCCTCGGGGTCGTTATCAGTGTGGCTGGGGGCGGGCAGGGCGTCGGCGGTGATGTGGCGCCGCAGGCCGGGGGCGTTGTCCTGGGCGGTGCCGAAGGCGGCCTCGCCGGTCAGCACTTCCTGCGCGTGAAGGGGTGTCAGAAGGGCGAATGTCAGTGGCAGGCTGGTCAGGATCGTGGATGTTCGCATGGGTTCCTCCCCGGACTTGCGTGATCGACGGATCTCGCTGTGTAGCGCCGGGGCGGCCGGAAAGTTCCTCAGCCAGAGGCCAGCGCCCAGACCTTGCGCATCAGCCCCGGCAGGGCCTGCGGGTCGAAACCGGCGCGCGGCACCGGCTCGCTGCGGGTGGTTCCGGCAGGCGGGCCAGTCAGGACGCGCAGGCGCAGGTCGAAATGGGTGAAGACGTGGCGGATCTCGCCCCGGTCGGTCCAGGGACCGGGGCCGGGTTCCGGCAGGTCGCTGCCGTCCCAGCCGGTCGTGGGGAAGCCCAACGTGCCGCCCAGCAGCCCGCGGGCCGGGCGGCGTTCCAGGATAACGGTGTCCTCGTCCATAGCGACCCAGACGGTGCCGGTGCGGATGGGCTTTGCGGCCTTCGGCGCCTTGCGGGGCAGCTCGGGCGCGATCCCTTGCGCGCGGGCGGTGCAGAGGTCGATCAGCGGGCAGATGCCGCAGGCCGGGTTGCGCGGCGTGCAGATGGTGGCCCCGAGATCCATCATCGCCTGCGCGAAATCGCCGGGCCTTTCGGTCGGCGTCAGGGTCGCGGCAAGCCCGGTCAGCTCACGCTTGGCGGCGGGCAGCGGCGTCTGCACGGCAAAAAGGCGGGCGGTGACGCGCTCGACATTGCCGTCCACGACGGTTTCGGGCCGGTCAAAGGCGATGGCAGCGATGGCGGCCGAGGTATAGGGGCCAATGCCGGGCAGCGCGGCCAGCTCCTCGCGGGTGTCGGGAAAGCCGCCGGTGGCGGCGACCGCGCGGGCGCAGGCGACCAGGTTGCGGGCGCGGGCATAGTAGCCGAGGCCCGCCCATTCGGCCATCACCTGCGCCTCGTCGGCACCGGCAAGCGACTGGACATCGGGCCAGAGCGACGTGAAGCGTTCGAAATAGGACTTCACCGCCGCGACGGTGGTCTGCTGCAGCATGATTTCCGATAGCCAGACGCGATAGGGGGCCATCGGCGGCGTGCCGGGCGGGGCACGCCAGGGCAGAACCCGCGCATGGTGGTCATACCAGCTCAGAAGGCGCGGCGCGACTTCATCGCTGACGGCGGTTTCACGCAAGTTTGCCCCCATGGTCATCGCACCCGTCTGGCATCCGGCGCGCCGAGCGTCCAGATTGGACGCAACCTGTTCCAAGGCAACGCATGACCGTTCCGCCCCAGCCTTCGCGCGCCCGCAAGCGCAGCCCCTCGGCCGATGCGCCGCCGAAACGGCGGATGCGGGGGTTCGAGGCCGCCGCCACGCTGGTCGCGCCCGAGTTGCGCAAGACCGCCGAAAAGCGCGGCTTCGCCGTGGCCCGCCTGCTGACCGACTGGCCCGAGATCGTGGGACCCGAGACCGCCGCCCATACCCGGCCCGTCAAGGTCAGCCACGGCCGGGACTTCGGCGCCACGCTGACGCTGCTGACCGACGGGGCGCATGCGCCGCTGGTGCAGATGCAACTGCCGCGCCTGCGCGAGCGGGTGAACGCCGTCTATGGCTTCAACGCCATCGCCCGCATCGTGCTGACGCAGACCGCAGCCCAGGGCTTTGCCGAGGGGCAGGCGCAGTTCCCCCCCCCGCCGCCCGCCAAGCCTACCCCGCCTCCGCCCGAGGCGGTCGCCGCTGCCGATGCGGTCGCCGCCCGCTTCGAC
>NZ_JAUNPC010000016.1:9132-43859 GCF_030536915.1 Paracoccus sp. (in: a-proteobacteria) | reverse complement strand
TAATTATGTAATGCTGTTCTTCAAGCCGCTGCATGGCGATCTCATTTAGGGAACCCGGCTGTCCCGCCGGATCGGCGTTGCAATCTCGGCTGCCTCCTGTCCTGATGGGACCGCCGCAGGTCCCGCTGGGTCCTCCATGAAGCCCTGCGCATCATCCGTGGCCCGCGTCCCCTGCAAGGGGTGGCCGGTCAGGCATCAAGCCGGACAAGCGGGCGATGCCCGCCGTTTCCGGTTCAACCGGGATGCGGATCGGCGGGATTAGCGTGACCTGCCCAGCCGGATATGCGCCCCTTGACCCCCCAGCATCGGACCGGGCAACAGGTTTTCGGCGACCGGCCCGGGAAGGTCAGCATCCGGCGCTGGCAAAGGCGGTCCGGCCTGATGCCGTCCGGGCATCCCCATGGCCCACAAGAAAGCCGGGCCGCCGCGCTGCAGGCAAGAAGCTCGGGGAAACCTTGGCGTGACCTTGTCCCCGATGCGGTCCTTTGACTGCAGCGGGCAGGCCTTGCCGATCCACCGCCCCTGCCGTCGGCAGGAGATCATCGCCAGCAGGTCGCCCTCAGGACAAAGGCTGCAGCCATCTTCGGGCGGGACGCGCGGGGCCTGCGTCCTTTGGTCTTGCTCTGGCAGCCGCCCGCACCCGCTTTCCGGCAATCAGGCGGCCATGAGCCTGCCGGGAAACCGGCGCCTGTCCGCCGGCGGCGCGCCCGCCTCAAAGTGCCAGCCGCTCTCTTGCCTCGTTGACCAGCGCCCGTGCGATGATGGTCTGCTGGATCTGGGTGGTGCCCTCGTAGATGCGGTAAAGGCGGGCGTCGCGGAAAAGCTGCTCGGCGCGGTATTCACGGATATAGCCGTTGCCGCCATGGACCTGCACGTTGCGGTCGGCGACCCGGCCGACCATTTCCGAGGCGAACATCTTGGCGCAGGCCGAGGCCATGGCCACGTCCTCGCCCGCGTCGCGGCGGCGGGCGGCGTCCAGGACCAGCGCGCGGGCGGCCATCGCGTCGGCCTTGCTGTCGGCGAACATCCCCTGGATCAACTGGAAGTCCGCGATGGGGCGGCCGAACTGGCTGCGCCCGGCGGCATAGGCCACCATGTCGTCGATCATCCGCTCGGCCAGCCCGGTGCAGGCGGCGGCGATGCCCAGGCGGCCCTTGTCCAGCACCTTCATCGCGGTCTTGAAGCCCTGCCCCTCGACGCCGCCGATCAGCGCATCCGCGGGCACCCGGCAGTCGTCGAAGATCACGTCCGCCACATGGGCGCCCTGCTGGCCCATCTTCTTCTCGGGCTTGCCGATCGACAGGCCCGGCGCCCCTGCCTCGACGGCAAAGGCGGACACACCCCCCGCGCCCTTCCGCCCCGCGTCGGTGCGGGCCATCACGGTGAACAGCCCCGCGTGAGGGGCGTTGGTGATGAAGCGCTTGGTGCCGTTCAGGATATAGTCGTCGCCCTCGCGCCGGGCGGTGGTCCGCACGCTGCCCGCGTCGGACCCGACCTCCGGTTCCGTCAGCGCGAAAGAGCCGATGATCTCGCCCGAGGCGAGGCCGGGCAGGTAGCGCGCCTTCTGCGCGTCGGTGCCGTCGATCACGATGCCCTGGCTGCCGATGCCGACGTTGGTGGCGAACATCGACCGGAAGGCGGGGGCGGCGCGGCCGATCTCGAAGGCGACCAGCACCTCCTCCTCCATCGTCAGGCCGAGGCCGCCGTAATCCTCGGGGATCGACAGGCCGAAAAGGCCCATTTCGCGCATCCCGTCCAGCACGTCGGCGGGGATGGCGTCGGTCTCGGCCACCTCGGGTTCGCGCGGGATCAGCTTTTCATCGACAAAGCGGCGGATGCCGGTGATCAACTGGTCTCGGGTGTCGGGATCAAGGGCCATGGTCGCTCCTCCGCTATTTGCAGCAATATAATGTCATATATTTTAGCACGCAATCTCTTTAGTGTGCGGTTATACTCGACAGATGGGAACATCCCGGTTAAAATATAAGACAATACATTGCTTCACTGGCTGGGGGAGGGGACAGATGGAAGCCGTGCTTCTGCACGAACGGGGCGCGGCCGGTCCGCGCCTGACGCGGATCGAGACGCCGGCGCGGCCCGAGGGCGGCGTGCTGCTGCGGATGCTGGCCGCCTCGGTCAACCGCGTCGATCTCTACATGCGCGATTCGGGCGCGGGGATCACCCATGACCTGCCGCTGGTGATGGGCGTCGATGGCGTGGGCGAGGTGCTGGAAGCCGGCCCCGGTTCCGCCTTCCGCCCCGGCGAGCGCGTGATCCTTTACCCCTACGACTTCTGCGGGCGTTGCCGTCATTGCCTTGCGGGCGACCAGCCCCTCTGCACCCGCGCCCGCATCTTCGGCGAGCACATCGACGGCACCTTCGCCGAGATCATGGCCGTGCCCGAACGCGCGCTGCTGCGGCTGTCACCCGGGGCCGATCTGCATCAGGCGGCGACGCTCGGCGTGGCTTACCTGACCGCATGGCGCATGGTCTTCGGCAAGGTGGCGACCGGGCCGGGGTGGACCGTCTTCATCCAGGGCGCGGGCGGCGGCGTCGCCCATGCCGCCATGCAGTTGGCCCGGATGGCGGGGGCGCGGGTCATCGTCTCGACCTCGGGCGAGGAGAAGCTGGCGCATTTCCGCAGCCTCGGCGTCGAGGCGGTGGATTACCGCGACGGCGACATGGTGAAGCAGGTGCTGGCCCTGACCGATGGCGAGGGCGCCGACCTGGTCATCGACAACGTGGGGGAAAGGACCTGGCCCTCCTCGCTGCGGGTGATGGCGCGGGGCGGGCATCTGGCGACCTGCGGGGCCACGACCGGGGCGCATCCGTCGGCCGACATCCAGCGGCTGTTCGTGCGGCAGTTGTCGATCCACGGCTCGACCATGGGCAGCCTCGAGGAATTCCGCCGCCTTGTCCGCGCCTTTGAAACCGGTGCCTTCGCACCGCCCATCGACAGCACCTTTCCGCTGGCCGAGGTGCCCGCCGCCTTCGCCCGGCTGGAAGAAGCCGACCGCATGGGCAAGATCGTCATCTCCATCGCAACGCCGCAGGGGGCCGCATGAGCTACGATACCATCCTGACCGCCCGCGACGGCGCCGTGGGCATCATCACCCTGAACCGCCCCGAGGCGCTGAACGCGCTGAACGCCCAGCTCACCGCCGAACTGTCGCAGGCGGTGGACGGGATGGAGCGCGACCCCGCCATCCACGCCATCGTCCTGACCGGGTCCGACAAGGCCTTCGCCGCCGGGGCCGACATCAAGGAGATCCGCGACAAGACCTTCATCGAGGTCTTCGACGAGCAGTTCATCACCGCCACGTGGGAAGCCGTCGCCCGCTGCCGCAAGCCGGTGATCGCCGCCGTGTCGGGCCATGCCATCGGCGGCGGGTTCGAGCTGGCGATGATGTGCGACATCATCATCGCCGCCGAATGCGCCCGCTTCGCCCTGCCCGAAACGAAGATCGGGGTGATCCCCGGCGCGGGCGGCACCCAGCGGCTGACGCGGGTGGCCGGCAAGGCGCTGGCGATGGACATGATCCTGACCGGCCGCCGCCTGACGGCCGAGGAAGCCCGCGCCCACGGGTTGGTCAGCCGGGTGGTCCCGGACGGCCAGCACCTGACGGTGGCCGTCGCGGTCGCGCAGGAGATCGCGGCCTCCTCGCGCCCCATTGTGATGATCGCCAAGGAGGCCGTGAACAAGGCCTACGAGACGCATCTGGCCGAGGGCATCCACCTGGAACGCCGGCTGCTTTATGCGACCTTCGCCACCGAGGACCGGCGCGAGGGCATGGCGGCCTTCGGCGAAAAGCGCAAGCCCCGGTTCCGCAACCGCTAGCGGTTCCGGCCCTGTCCGGCTAGCCCCGGTTCCGCCGGGACCAGAAAGGGCGCAAGCGCCGCACGCAGCCAGTCGGGCAGCGGCTGCTTGCCTTCCCCGCGGGCGATGAAGACATTGACGCTGCTGAGCGAAAGGCAGCGCGCGCCCCGCTGCCAGCCGGTCGCGCGGAACCCCATCGAGGTCCCCCCGAGCCGCGTCACCTCGACGGTGAAATCCAAGTCGGCATCGCCCCGGACGGGCGCGGTGAAATCCACGTCGAGATGGACAAAGGGCATCCCCGCGCCAAGCTGCATCGACATGGCATACCAGCCCCGCCCCGCGGTCGCATCCGACAGGAAGCGGTCGAGGGCGCGCAGGGCGGCATTCACCAGCGCCCCGGTATAGGCGATCCCCGCCGGGTCGCAGTCGCCGAAGCCCATGTGATGGGTGTAGCGGTAGGGCGTGGCCGGGGGATGGTCGGGGGATGGCTGGGTCATGATGTCTCGCGCGGCTTTGGCAGGCTGGTGAAGATGCCGCCGGCGGGTCCGTGGCGGGCGATCCGGCGGATCGGCGCCTCCTCGCTGCCGGCGGCGGCGTCTGGTTCCATCCGCCCCGCGGGGCGCCGGATCGTCATTGAATATCCCGGCGATCCGCCCCTGCGCCAGAGCGGACAGGGTCATCCTCCTCTGCTTCAGCCGGGTTCAGGGGCCGGGGGGGGCAGATCACCGCGCAATCTACCGCTCCGGCACCCGACGGCGGGTCAACCTCGCTGCAGGTCAGGCCATGGGCGGCTCGTCCCGAAGGCCGGACTGCAGAAGCCGAAGCCGGTTCCCGGACAGGCCCCGTCCAGTCCATGCTTGCGCCCGCCGCCCGCCCGCCGCCACGCTGGGGGGAACGATGGTCACGCAAAGGGAAAACCGCCATGTTCCGTTGCATCCTTGCCGCCGCGCTGGTCCTGTCGGGCACCGCCCTGCAGGCGCAGGAACCCGAGCCGCTGCCGGTCCCGGCTGAAGGCAGACAGTTCTGGGGCCTCGGCGCGACCGGCATCCTCTGCTATCGCGCGCCCTGCCCTTGGCGCGGGGTCTTCCGCATCGCCCCCGACGGCACCCGCAGCCGCCCGCTGTCGGGCGACGACCTGCCCGGCCCACCGCCGCTCGAGGCCAGTGCGGGCGACCGCGCAAGGATCGAGGCCGCCTTCACGGACCCCGGCTGCGTGGTGGCCGAGGGGCATTTCCGCGGCGGAACGCTGGTGGTCGCCCGCATCGCCGGCGAATGCCGCAACTGGCCTGACCGCCCGCCCGCCGAATGAGGCCCCCCGCGACCGGAGGCGGCGCTTGCGCTTTCCGCTTTCGGCAGGCGGCGGATCAGTCCGCCCTTCCCGGCCGGGCCGGGCGGAAGCCGCGCCAAAACCGCGGCCCCCCTGCCCTATTGCCCCGAGTATTTCTTGCGCATCGCCCGGCCGGTCTCGATCCCGAACCGCCGCGCTTCGGTCGCAAGCCAGGCGTCCGCCGCGGCCTTGCCGTCGCGCCCGACGCGCATCCGGTAGCGGGGTTCAAGCTGGCGCCGGTGTTCCTGCATGATCCGGGCGCCCTCGGCGCGGGCGCGGGCCTCGGCGGCGGGCGACATGGCGCCGGGCCGCGACTTTCCCTGACGCGGGGCGGGGGATTCGCGCGGACTGGCCTGCTGCTGCTGATGGGTGCGCAGGTTCTGTTCCAGCATCGTGTCGAGATGGATGCCGAGGTAATCCTGCGCCGTGGCAGGCGCGGCGAGGGTCAGGGCGGCCAGCAGGGCCGCGGCGGCGGGCAGGTGCGTCATCGGTCGTCCTCCGGGGGTCGTGATGGCAGAAGGCTTTCGCAGGTGACCGCATCCGAGGGGTTACGGCAAGGCGGTGTTCCCCCCCGGCCCGCGTCGCACCGGTGGGCGTCGGCCAAGTCGGCAGGCCGCATCGACGGCCTCTTTCCCCCGCTTCAGCGGTTTTCCAGCCCGTTGTCGCGGCGCTGCCGGCGGATCTCGGCGTGGCTGGAATCGACCCTGGCGATCAGTCGGGAAAGGCCTGCGCGCACCTCGGCCAGTTCGGCGGCATGGGCCTTCTTCGAGGTCAGGTCATTGGCGTTCGCCGCGTCCCAGTCCAGCGCCCATTCCATCGCCGCGATCCAGTCGTCGGGATCGCCGGCGATGTATTCGTTGACGGGGCGGCCGACCTGTTCCGTCAGGGCCGAGAACAGGGCGCGGTCATCGGCCCCCGCGCCGGGCGCCGCCAGCAGGAAGCGGTAGCGGATCTGCCCGGCATACATCCAGTTCGCCGCCTCCTGTCCCCGGCCTTCGGCCAGCAGCCGGGCGGCGAGGACGTAAAGCGCCGAAGGATGCAGCGACCCCGCCTGCCCGGCGATCTGCGCCGGACTCATGCGGTCCAGCGTCTCGCCGGCCTGCGCGCAAGGGGACAGCAGCAGGCCGCAGGCCAGCAGCAGGGCGGCGGGCAGGCGTCTCATCTGGCGCTCCTTGTGCTTCGTGCATGCGACCCCATGAAAGCGCATCCGCCCGGCCTTGTCTTCAGCGCAGGCGGGTTTCAGCGCAGGCGATGCGGCGCAGGGCCGGGGAACTCAGCCCTCCGGCCCGCGCCGGACGCAGCGGAAGCCGATGTGGCTGGCGGAACTGTCCGCGGCCTGCGGCTGGCGCGCGGCGGGGCGATAGCGGCGGCAATGGTCCGGGGCGCAGAGATGCGAGCCGCCCTTGACCACCCGGGGGCCGGTGGCGCCCCCGCCCGGCGTGCAGCAGGAATGCGCGCCCGGCAGGCGGAAGGCATCGGCGGTCCATTCCCAGACATTGCCGATCATGTCGAAAAGCCCGTGACCGTTCGGGGGAAAGGCCCCCACGGGCGAGGTCCGGGGAAAGCCGTCCAGCCCGAGGTCCTGCCAGGGAAAGCCGCCCTGCCAGGTATTGGCCCGCCAGCGCCCGCCCGGCGCGGGATCGTCGCCCCAGGCATAAGCCGCACCGTCAAACCCGCCGCGGGCGGCATATTCCCATTCCGCCTCGGTCGGCAGGGCCTTGCCCGCCCAGGCGGCATAGGCCGCGGCATCCGCATGGGTGACATGGACGACCGGATGATCCTTACGGTCCTTCAGACCGCCGCCCGGACCCTCGGGCCGGTGCCAGCAGGCGCCCGGCACATAGGCCCACCACAGGCGCGGGTCGTCCAGCGGCACCGGGCCGGGGGGCGGGCGGAAGACCAGCGAGCCGGGAACCAGCAGCGCCGGGTCGGCGCCGGGATGGACCGCGGGGTCCGGCGCGCGCTCGGCCAGGGTGACATGGCCAGTCGCGGCCACGAAGCGGGCGAAATCGGCGTTGGTGACGGGGCCGCGGTCGATCCGGAAGCCCGCGACGGCGACACGGCGGACCGGCCTCTCCTCGGGGTAGAAATCGTCCGAGCCCATCAGGAAGCTGCCGCCGGGGATGAAGACGCAGCCCGGGCGATCCCCGGCCATGAGCCGCCTCACCGGGCCGTCACGGCCGGGACCCGCCGGTTCCACCCTGCCCGTTCCCGTCCCCCTCGCTGTCGTCATCCTCCATCTTGATGGTGTAGTCCTGCGTAAAGGGGCGGCTGAGCAGAAGCAGGACCAGCATCGTCCCGGTCAGCAGCACCGAAAGCCAGATCATCCCCAGCCCGCAGATGATCCCGATGGCCCCCGAGGCCCAGATCGAGGTGGCCGAGCCTGCGCCGTACACGGTGTAATCCTCGCGGAACAGCGTGCCCGCGGCGATGAAGCCGATGCCGGTCATGACCGCCTGCAGGACGCGGGTGGGGTCCACCGAGATGGTGTCGTCGTCGGCGCGATAGGCGAATTCGATGGTCCCGATCGTCAGCGCGCGGGACGCCAGCGCAATGATGACGAAGGGGCGGAAGTCGATGGGCTTTTTCCGCAGGAAGCGTTCTACCCCCAGCGCCAGCGACAGGACCAGCGCCGCCCCCATCCGCAGCACCGCGTCCGCCCACGCAAGGTAAGAGGGATTGAAGCTGTCAGGCTGCATGATGGCCGAACGCGGGGGTGCGGTCCCTGTTCCGGCAGGCGGGCCGTAAGCGCGATGATCCGGTCCATGCGGCCGCCCCGCTGCCCCCTTTCGCGACCAGGGCCGGCAAGGGCCTGCGATCCCCGAAGCATTTCCGGGACGAACCTGCCTGCCCGGTCCGGGATTCCCCCCGCCATGTGGGGATGGTCCGGCGCCCGGCGGCGGGATGCGGGGGATCGGCGCTGCCTTCGGCACCGGCCAGCAAGGCCCGGTCCCGCCAGCACCGCCTTGCCGCCCGGCAGGGGACGGCGGCGGGCGAGCCTTTCAGAGATGCGGGCGGATGCCCCCGGAGACCGCCAGCATCTCGCCGGTCAGGAAGCGCGCGTCGTCGCGCAGGAAGAAGGCGATGGCGGCGGCGGTCTCGGCAGGCTCGGCCATGCGGCGGATCATCCCTTGGGCGACCAGCCGGTCGGCCTCGTCGGACGGGATGTTCTGCGTGACCGAGGTGCGGGTCAGGCCCGGCGCCACGCAGTTGACGGTGACATGGGGCGCGAACTCGGCCGCCAGGCTGCGGGTCAGCGAGGCGACGGCGGCCTTGCCTGCGGCGTAGTCGGCCTGGCCCCCCTCGCCGCCGTAGACGATGCTGGCCACGTTGACGATGCGGCCCCAGCCGCGGTCCAGCATCCCCGGCGAGAAGGCCCGGATCAGGTGGAAGCCCGGCATCAGGTTCAGGTCCATGGTCGCGCGCCACTGCTCCTCGGTCATGTCGAGGAAGGGCGTGTAAAGCCGGGGCGAGCGCAACCCGCCCACGAGGTTGACAAGGATGTCCACCGGACCCGGCGCCCGCGCGGCCTCCGCGAAGGCCCCGGCCTCATCGGCGCGGGTCACGTCGCCGCGCAGGGCCGCGACCCGGACGGGCGATCCGGCCAGCGCCGCCACCGTCTCATCGAGCCGCCGTCCCGAGATGTCGGTCAGCGCCAGTCCCGCGATCCCGTCGTCCACCAGCCGGTCGATGACCGCCCGGCCCATGGGGCCGCCCGCGCCGGTCACGGCGGCGATGCGGCCGGCAAGCGGGGCGCCGGTCATGCCAGCCCCATCTCCTCGCGCAGCATCCGGCGCAGCGCGAATTTCTGGATCTTGCCCGAGGCGGTGGCGGGCAGGCTGTCGCGGATCTCAAGCCGCTCGGGCCAGTACTGGATCGCCAGCTTGTGCTCTCGCAGGTGGCGCTGCATCTCGTCGAAATTGAAGCCGGCGCCCGGCTTCAGCGTGACGAAGGCGCAGGCGCGTTCGCCCAGGCGGTCGTCGGGATAGGCCACGATCGCGACCTGGTGGATGGCGGGGTGCTTGAACAGGATGCCCTCGACCTCGAAGACGGGGATGTTCTCGGCGCCGCGGATGATGATGTCCTTGGACCGGCCCGAGATGCGGATATAGCCGCGCTCGTCCATCCGGGCGACGTCGCCGGTGTCGAACCAGCCCTCGTCGTCGGTCGCGTTCAGCAGCGGGCGCTTGAGATAGCCGCCGAAGTTGGAACAGGCGCGCACGAACAGCTCGCCCGCCTGCCCCACGGGGCAGATGTCGCCCTGCTCGTCGCGGATCTGCAGCTCGACCCCCGGCAGCGGGAAGCCGTCGGTGTTGACCGAGCGTTCGTCGTCATCGGCCGGATCGACCAGCGTCACGGCGCCGTTCTCGGTCATGCCCCAGGCCGAGATGATCTTGGTGCCGGGCATGACCTGCCGGGCGCGTTCCACCACCGCGCCGGGAATGGGCGCCCCCGCGCACAGGAAGATCCGCAGCGAGCGGCTGTCGAACTTGTCTTCATCGACCGCGTTCGTCAGGTCCATCAGGAAGGGGGTCGAGGCCATGGTGAAGGTGATGCGGTCGTCCTGCACCATCCGCCCCTTCAGCCGCTTGTCCCAGGTGTCGAACAGGATCGACCGCGCCTTGAGGTAGATCGGCATCAGAAGGCCGTACATGAAGCCGGTCTGGTGGGCCATGGGCGAGGCCATGGCGATCACGTCATCCTCGGTCAGCCCCAGCCGTTCCGAATAGGGGATGAGGTTCGAATACATCGTGTTCGAGGTATGCATCACCCCCTTGGGTTCCCCGGTCGTGCCGCTGGTGTAGATCAGCTGGTTCACGTCGTCGGGACCGGGGCGGTTTGCGGTCACGATCCGCTGCAGTTCGGGGTCGTCGTCGAAATCGGGGTTGGCCAGCAGGGCGTCGAAGCTGTTGGCGCCTTCGGGCTTGTTGACGACGATGTGGCGCAGGTCGGGCAATTGGGCCTTCATGCCCTCGGCCATCGCCTCGTGGTCGAAGTCGCGGAAGACCTTGGGAACGATGAAGACCCCGGAGTCGCCGTGGCGCAGCATGAACAGCAGTTCATGTTCGCGGAAGATCGGCATGACCGGGTTGAACACCGCCCCGATCCGGGCGCAGCCGAGATAGGTCGCCACGAACTGCCAGCTGTTCGGAAGCTGGCAGGTCACCACGTCGTCGCGTTTCACGCCAAGGCGCGTCAGGCCCACGGCCGCGCGGTTCGCCATGCGGTCCAGTTCCGCCCAGGTGAAATCGCGCCGCGAGCCATCGGCCACGGTGATCGAGCTCAGCGCCAGCCGGTCGGGCTTTTCGGCCAGGGCGGCGTCGAAATAGTCGTTGACGGTCTTGTTGCGCCAGTGGCCGTCCCGGACCATGGCCTCGCGCCGCGGCTCGATCAGGATCGCGTCGAATTTCATTGGTGGTCCCCCCTTTGCAGATTGCGGCTTCCGGCTCTCCTCAGCCGGTGACCGCGTCCCGTCCGGCGCGTTCCCGCGCGATGATGTTCTTCATGATATGCGCGGTGCCGTCGCCGATCTGCAGGCCCAGCACGTCGCGCAGACGCTGCGCGAAGGGCAGGTCGTTGGCGTAGCCCGCATGGCCATGGATCAGCAGGCAGGCATGGATCGCCTCATAGGCCAGCAGCGGCGGCCACCACTTGGTCATCGCGGCCTCTGCCGTGTGCGGCAGGTTGTTGTCCTTGAGCCACAGCGCGTTCATCGACAAAAGCCGCGCGGCGGCCAGCTTCGTCTCGAAATCGGCAAGCTGGTGGCTGACCCCCTGGAAGGCGCCGAGCGGCTTTCCGAAGGCCTTGCGCTCGCCGATATAGGCCCAGGTCTCGTCCAGGCTTTGCTGCGCGGTGCCGACGCATTGCAGGCCGATCAGGCTGCGCGAGAAGTCGAAGCCCTGCATGACCTGGGCGAAGCCCCGGCCTTCCTCGCCCAAAAGGTTCTCGGCGGGCACCCGCACGTTGTCGAACCAGATCGAGCCGTGCCCGACCGAGTTCTGGCCCATGTTGTCGAACTTGGACGTCGTGATGCCGT
Organism: Paracoccus sp. (in: a-proteobacteria); assembly: GCF_030536915.1. GTDB lineage: Bacteria > Pseudomonadota > Alphaproteobacteria > Rhodobacterales > Rhodobacteraceae > Paracoccus. The sequence goes on along the minus strand of NZ_JAUNPC010000016.1, from coordinate 32,678 downwards.
CGAGGTCCATCGGCACGAGAATGGCCGAGACGCCGCGCGCCCGGTCCTCGGGGCGGCCGGTGCGGGCGAAGACCACGGTGCCGGCGGCGACCTGGTTGGCGCTGATCGAGGTCTTTTCCCCGTTCAGGACGTAATGCGCCCCGTCGCGTTCCATCCGCAGCCCGAGGTTCGCGGCGTCCGACCCACCCTTGGGCTCGGTCAGGGCGATGGCCAGCATGATCTCTCCGGCCGTCAGCTTCGTCAGCCATTCCCGCGCGATTTCCTGACGCGCGAACTGCGCCAGGATCTGGCCGTTGAGCGAGGCCATCAGCGGGACATAGCCGAAGGTGAAATCGGCCCGCCCGATCTCCTCGATGATGGCGCCGGCGTAGATCGTGCCCGCGCCCATGCCGCCGAATTCCTCGGGCAGTTCCGGGGCGATCAACCCGAGGCTGCCCATCTCGCGCACGAGGTCCATGTCCATGCGCCCGGCCCTTTCGCGGGCCTGATAGCCCGGCGCGACCCGGTCCTGCGCGAAGCGGCGCGCAAGATCGCGGATCTGGTCCAGTTCCTCGGTGTCGAAAACGGTCTTTGCCATCAGCCTCACCCCCGGCGGATCGGAAAGGGGGCCGCCCCGGCGGGACGGCCCCCGCTGGTCTCAGCCCTTGCGGGCGACGTGCTTGCGGAAGTCGGGCTTGCGCTTTTCCTTGAAGGCGACGCCGCCTTCCTTCGACTCGTCGGTGTCGTAGTAAAGCGACAGCGCCCGCATTCCCATGGCGGAAATCCCGCGGATGCTTTCGGTATCGGCATTGAAGGACACCTTCGCCATCGCCAGCGCGGTGGGCGAGCGGTCCATCAGTTCGGCCACCCAGCGGTCCACCTCGGCGTCCAGTTCCTCGGGCGGGACAACGGCGTTGGCAAGGCCCCAGTCCAGCGCCTGTTTCGCCGTGTAGCGCTTGTTCAGGTACCAGATCTCGCGGGCGCGCTTTTCGCCGACGACGCGGGCCAGATAGGCGGTGCCGAAGCCCGGATCGACCGAGCCGACCTTGGGGCCGACCTGCCCGAACTGCGCGGTCTCAGAGGCGATGGTCAGGTCGCAGATCGTCGCCAGCACGTTGCCGCCGCCGATGGCGAAGCCGTTGACGCGGGCGATGACGGGCTTTGGCACGTCGCGGATCAGCGACTGCAATTCGTCGATGGGCAGGCCGATCACGCCGCGCCCGTCATACTGCCCGTCATGGGCCGACTGGTCGCCGCCGGTGCAGAAAGCCTTGTCGCCGGCGCCGGTCAGCACGATCACGCCCACCTCGCGGTCCCAGCCTGCCTTCTGGAAGGCGTCGATCAGCTCATCGACCGTGTGGCCGCGGAAGGCGTTGTATTTCTCGGGGCGGTTGATGGTGATCCAGGCGGCGCCGCCCCGGATCTCGTAAAGGATGTCGGTGTAGTCCATGATGGCTTCTCCCTCAGCCGTGCCCATTAACCGTGCATCGTCAGGCCGCCGGACACCGAGATCACCTGCCCGGTGATGAAGGCGGCGTCGTCCGAGGCGAAGAACAGGATCGCGCCCGGCAGGTCATCCGGGCGGCCGAGGCGCCCCAGCGGCACGGCGCGGGTGAAGGCGTCGCGCAGCTTGTCCTTGTTGCCCGCGGCCTCCATGAAGCTGTCCAGCATCGGCGTGTCGGTGACGCCGGGGCAGACGCAGTTGAAGGTCAGCCCCTGGCGCGCATGTTCCCGCGCCAGCGTCTTGGAAAAAGCGATGACCCCCGCCTTGCAGGCAGCATAGACGGATTCGCCCGACGACCCCACGCGCGCCGCGTCCGAGGCCACGCTGACCACCCGGCCCGACTTGCGCTCGGCCATTTTAGAGACGATCGGATGGGTGATGTTCAGGACCGACTTCAGGTTGATGTCGATCAGCTTCGACCAGTAATCCGGTTCCGATTTCAGGAAGGGGACGAAAAGATCCCAGCCGGCGTTGTTGACAAGCACATCGATCGGGCCGATCTCGGCCTCGACCTTCTCGACGGCGGCGCGCACGGCTTCCGCATCGGTGAGATCGACGACCATGGGGGACGCCTTGCCGCCGGCCGCCGCGATGCGGTCCACCACCGCCTGCGCCGCTTCGGCCTTGATGTCGGCGACCACGACATGCGCGCCTTCCTCGCCGAACCGTTCGCAGGTGGCCGAACCGATGCCGCCGCCGCCGCCGGTTACGACAACAAGTTTATCTTTCAATCCGCGCATGATGATCCTCGACCCTTTCGCCCGACGACTGATGCAGGCCTGCCAAGGCAGACAACCGCATGTTCAAGCATGAAACGCCGTCATGATTCTCCCTGTCTGCAGAATTGCCACAGATCGGAATCTATGTCAACATGTTTACTGATAATCCTTCCCGCTGGAGCCGCGCATGACCATCCGCCCCGCCCCGACCATCCCCGAGGATGCCGCCATCGACGCGCTGACCGCGGGGCTGCGGAACCGGCTGTTCTTCCGGCTCTACCAGACCGCGAACCTGCTGAACAAAACCGGCACCCGCGCGCTTGAAGACCACGGCGTGACCACCCAGCAATGGGCGATCCTGGGCGCCCTGGCCGATCCGCGCAGCGAGGGCGGCATCTCGGTGGGCGATCTTGCCGGGCTGCTGATGGTCAGCCGCCAGAACCTGACGGGGGTGCTGTCGCGGCTGGAAGCCCGCGGCCTCATCACCCGGACGGTGGACGACCGCGACAAGCGGTCCCGCTTCATCCGCATGACCGCGGAAGGGCGGCAGAGATGGATCGCGATGCAGCCGCAGATCAACGCCTTCTACGCAGCCTCGCTGGCGGGGTTCTCCAACTCGGACATCATCGCCGCGATGCATCATCTTGAGAACCTGCGGCGGAACTTCGTCGCGCTGGAACGCGCGCAGGGCGGGCCGGACGGGGACTGACCCGCCCCCCTTTGCGGCAGGCAGCCGCCGCTAAGGCAAGGAAGGCGCCGGTCGCGGGCCTTCCTTGCCGGGCTTTCCCGGCGCGTCACTGCGCCAGCGGGCAGCCGCCTTCGGCAAGCGGGCGGAAGGCCTCGGCCGCAGGGATCGTGGCCAGCGTCTCGTAGACGTCCCATTCGCCGGCCGACTGGTCGGGCGACTTCACGCGGAACAGGTACATGTCGTGGATCGCGCGGCCATCGGCCCGGATCTCTCCCTTGCCGAACAGGGGATCGTCGATGGGCGTTTCCTTCATCTTCGCCATCACCGCCGCGGCGTCCTTGGTGCCGGCGGCCTCGACGGCATTGAGATAGTGCATGATCGAGGAATAGACGCCCGCATGGACCTGCGTCGGCATCCGCCCGCCATGGCCTTCGGCGAAGCGCTGCGACCAGGCACGCGTCTCGTCGTTCATGTCCCAGTAGAAGGCCTCGGTCAGCACCAGCCCCTGCGCGGTTTCAAGTCCCAGCGAATGGACATCGGTGATGAAGGCCACCAGCGCCGCCAGCGACTGCCCGCCCTGGGTGATCCCGAATTCCGAGGCCTGCTTGACCGAGTTGATCATGTCGCCGCCGCCATTCGCCAGCCCGATGACCTTGGCGCCCGAGGTCTGCGCCTGCAGCAGGAAGGACGCGAAGTCGGTCGTCCCCAGCGGATGGCTTGCCGAGCCCAGCACCTGGCCCCCCGCCGCCTCGACCACCGCCGAGGTGTCCTGCTGCATCGCCTTGCCAAAGGCGTAATCGGCCGAGATGAAGAACCAGCTGTCGCCGCCCTGTTCCACCATCGCCCGCCCCGTGCCATTGGCAAGCGCCCAGGTGTCATAGGTCCAGTGGACGGTGTTGGGCGAGCATTTGGCGCCCGTCAGCTCCGCCGTCCCGGCGCCCGAGTTCAGGTGGATGCGGCGCTTTTCGCGGGCAAGGTCGCTGACCGCCAGGGCGATGGCCGACCCCGGAATGTCGGCAATGACATCCACCCCCTGCTGGTCGAACCAGTCGCGGGCGATGTTGCTGCCGACATCCGGCTTGTTTTGGTGGTCGGCGGCCAGCACCTCGACCGTGATGCCCTTTTCGGCGCCGCCGAAGTCCTCGACCGCCATCCGCGCGGCCACGACCGAGCCCGGCCCCGCAAGGTCCGAGTAGATGCCCGACATGTCGTTCAGGACGCCGATCCTGACCGTCATCTCCTGCGCCATCGCGTGCCCTGCCCCCAGCAGGATACCGGCCGCGACCACATGCTTTCCGATCCCAAGCAGCAAATTACATCCTCCCCGATGCCATTGCCCTGTCCTCCTCCCGGACCGGACGGTCCGGGACAGGGCGGAAGGTAAGGCAAGGGCAGGTTATGTGTCAATACCTTGCCATTTATCGGGATGAAGATCGGTGGCTCTGCCGGGCAGGTGCGGCAGTCTCCATCTTGATTTGATTTGAAACTCAAACCATATTTCAGGCCATGCCCGATCCTGTTCCCCTTCGCGCCCGCTTCGGGCTTCGTTTCTCGCTGCTTGCCCGCCGCTGGCGCCGGATGCTGGACGCCCGGCTTGCGCAGGCGGGGCTGACCGACGCCACATGGGTGCCGCTGGTGCATCTGAAGGAAAGCGGCGGCGGCATCACCCAGAAGGACCTTGCAGCGCGGGTCGGCGTGGACGGCTCCAGCCTCGTGCGGGTGATCGACATCCTGTCGCGCGAGGGCCTGGTCGAGCGGCGCCGGGACGAGGCCGATGGCCGCGCCCGGCTGGTCCACCTGACCCGGCAGGGCGAACGGCGGCTGGCCGGGATCCGGCGCGAACTGGCCCAAGCCGAGGAAGCCATGCTGGCCGACCTTTCCGATCCCGAGGTGGCCGCCATGCTGGCCCATCTGGAAACCATCGAGCGGCGCATCGCGGTCCTTGAACGCGCTGGGGCCGGCGAGGCCGCCGAATGAGCGCCCGTCCCCCCAGCCGCCGGCAGGCAGCCCGCCACCTGCTGCATCCCCGCAATCTGCGCGGCAGCCTGACGCTGTCGCCGCAGCCGTCGCTGCGCAACGCGGCGCTGGCCGGGCTGCAGGCGGCGGTCGCGGCGGCGATCGCCCTGCCCCTCACCCTTGTCTCGCCCTGGCCGCACCTGATCGGCTTTGTCGCGCTGGGGGTGCTGGTGGCCCTGTTCGGCCGCTTTGCCCCGCCGCGCAGCCGCAACCCGATCCTCTTGCAATGCGCCCTGTGGCAGAGCCTTGCCGTCTTCGGGATGTCGATGGCAGTCTGGCTCGGGGCGTCGTCTGCGGCCCAGCTTGCGCTTCTGGCCTTCGCCTGCGGGTTCTTCTTCCTTGTCTGCGTGACCGGCCGTTTTGGGGCGCCGGGACCGCTGATCTTCGTCTTTGCCGTGGGCGCCTCGATGGCCGACAGCCTGACGCTGGCGCAGGTGCTGGAACGCACCGCCGCGACGGCGGCCGCCGCGGCCTTCTCATGGGCGGTCTGCGCGGCCAGCGAGGCGCTGCGCCACCCGCCCCGCCCCGGCCGCCCCTTCCCGGCCGAGCCGGCGCGCCCGCTGCCGCACCGGCTGATGGCGGCGGCGCGCATCACCGCGGGCACGGCGCTGGCGGCCTACGCCAGCCATGCCCTTGGCGCGAACCATCCCGCTTGGGCCGCGATGGGGACGCTGGCGGTCATGCAGGGCACCCATCTGCACATCAGCATGAACCGGGCGCTGCAGCGGATGGCGGGCACGGTGGCGGGGGCGCTGCTGGCTTGGGCCTTCCTGATCCAGAACCCCACGGCCGGGGCGGTCATCGCGGCGCTGGTCCTGCTGCAGTTCGTGACCGAGGTGGTCATCGGCGCGAACTACGGGCTGGGGCAGGTGCTGGTCACGCCCATGGCGCTGCTGATGACCCACCTGGCCGCCCCCGATGCCGCGGGCGCGGCGATGGCGCCCGAGCGGGTGCTGGATACCCTGCTGGGCGCGACGATCGGCATCTGCCTGGCGGTGGTGCTGTCAAGCCTCGACGACCGCCGGCACCTGGCCGGGCAGCGCGACACTCGGCCCTGAGGCGGGGGTCTTGCCTTGCGCCGCCCGCGTCCGGCAGACCGGCGGCGGGGCGATCCGGCCCCGGCCCGGGGGCAGCGCATGATCATCTCTCACCGGCACCGCTATGTGTTCGTCCATATTCCCAAGACCGGGGGCACCTCGCTGACGCTTGCGCTGGAACGCCGGCTGGGGCCGCAAGACATCGTGCTGTCGGACACCCCCAAGGGCCTGAAGCGGCGGCGGCGGGTCAGGGGCGTCGCCGCCCGCGGGCGGCTGTGGAAACATTCGACCCTCGCCGACATCGAGGGGCTGGTCGATCCGGCGATCTTTTCCGGCTATCTGCTGGTCACGCTGGCGCGCAACCCCTGGGCGCGGGCGGTCAGCTACCACCGCTGGCTGCGGCTGCAAAGCTTCGAGAACCCGGCCGTGGCGCTGGCCAAGGCGCTGGATTTCCGCGACTTCCTGCGCCAGCCGCTGATCCTGTCGCACATGGCGGTGCCGGTCCGGCATTACCTGACCGATGCGCGGGGGCAGGAATATCCCGCCCTGATCCTGCGGCTGGACGACCTCGGCCCCGGCCTGGCCGAACTGGAGGCACACCTGGGCTTTCCGCCAGGCCCCCTGCCGCGCAGCAATGCTTCCGGCCCGCCCGGCGCGGACTGGCGCGGCAGCCATGACGCGGAAACCCGCGCGCTTATCGCCCATGCCGCCGCCGAGGACATCGCCCGCTTCGGCTGGACCTTCGACGGCTGAGGCCGGGCGCCCTGCCCCTGCAGCCGCAGGAAGGCATCCTTCCCGGGATGCGCGACGGATGCCCGCCCTTCCGGCAGGTCACGGGTCTTCGGGCGCGATCAGTTCGACCTTGGGGAAATAGCCGGCATAGCGGCTGCGGTCGCGGGTCAGCAGGCGGTAGCCCCGGATGGCGGCATGGGCGCCGATGTAGAAATCGGGCAGCGGAGAGCGCCGGGCGCCGCCCCGGCGGCGGTAGGCGACAAAGACCTTGCCGGCAAGGAAGCCCGCCGCCCATGGCAGGGGCTCGCGGGCAAAGACTTCCTCGGGCAGCAGCGTATCCAGCGTCTCGATCCGGGCATGGGCGACCGAAACCTCGGCATAGATCAGCGGGTTGATGACCAGCCGCGCCCCCTGCCCTTCCCGCGCCAGCGCCGCGGCCGACCATGCGGCCCATCGGGGGTCGTCGGTGGCAATGTCGATCAGGATGTTGGAATCGACCAGGACCGGCGTCATCCGCGGGTCAGGGCCATGATCTCGTCCGTGGTCATCCCGGCATCGGCGCTGCCCCTGAGCCGCGCGATGGCGCTGTCCACGGCCTGCGCACGTTCGGCCCGCAGCCGGTCAGAGGCGATCACCCGCACCAGCCCGTCATCGCCCAGCACGAAATCGACCTCGGTCCCCGGATGGAAACCGGCGGCATCCCGAATGGGCTGCGGGATCGTGACCTGCCCCTTGATGGTGATGCGCATGATGGTTCCCCTGCCAGTATTACCAAGGGTAATGCCTGGCCGGGGCTTGTGCAAGCTCAGGGAAACGCCCTTGCAGTCCGGCCATCTGAGAAATTGCCAACTGGCAATTTCCGATAGTCGAGCTTGGATTGCCAATTGGCAATTTCCCTCAGCCGAACCGTTCCGCAAGGAAGCGGTCGAGTTCCGCCCGCAGCGTTGGCTCGTCGATGTCGCGGTCGAACTGCAGCGTCACCTCGCGCCCCCGTTCGCGGACCCGCAGTCTGACCAAGGGCGGCGCGGGGTTGGCGGCGGGCGCGATTGCCGCCTTTAGCCGTGACAGGACGCGGGGAACGGGGATGAAGGCCCCCTGTCCCGCCCGCGCCCGGTCCTGCTCGGCGGCGATCGCGCCGGCCTCGGCCAGCACCCGGTCCCCGGCATCCGACAGCAGCGGCCGCAGGATACGGGCGTGCAGTTCCTTGAGGTCGGTGATCTGCGGCCAGGCGCGGACCACGACTTCGGGCAGCCGCGCGAGATAGAGATAGCGCGACAACCATGCCTCTGACACCTCCAGCCGCGCCGCCATCGCCTTCTGCTTGCCGCCGTAGTAAAGATCCAGGGCGCGGGCATAGTCCCGCGCCCGCTCGTAATCCGACAGATCCGCCCGGTCGCGGTTCTCGATATCGGCAAGGCGGAAGGCCTCCTCGTCGGTGAGGTCGCGGACCTCGACCAGATAGCGGAACTGAGGGTAGTTGTTGGCGCGTAGCCAAGAGATCGCGAAATGCCGCCGGGCGCCGCAGATCACCTCGTAATCCGCCCCTTCGCCCGAACGGCGGCGGACGATGGCCGGGAACTCCTGCTGGCCTTGGGCGCGGATGCTGTCGATCAGCTCGCGGCAGTTGGTTTCGTTCAGCAGGTCATAGGCGCGGTTGTGGCGTTCCCACATCACGCAGGTGGCGGGATCGACCCAGCGCAGCACCTTTTCCTCGCGCGTGCCGCTGTCGGCCAGCGCGTTCGAACGCTTGAGGAACCGCGCCCCGCCCTTTTCCGCCGCAGGCGCCGGGTCGTCCATGTCGCGCAAGACGTCGTCGAAGATCGCGTTGTGGCGCTTGCTCACAGCAGTCCCTCCTTGCGCAGATCGCGGTGATGGCTGGGCCAGGTCTTGCGGGCCAGCAATTCGACCTCGCGACCCACGGCGTCCAGATAGGCCCGGCAGCGCTTGTGCGTCTCGGTCCGGGTGGCGGCGCCAGTCATCTCATAGACGGTCATCAGGTTGGCGCTGGCATTGTCGATCTCGGCGCTGTCCTTCAGGACCGCCATCAGCATGTCCTGGGGAAAGACCGCGTCCATCATCCGCTTGATCGCCTGATGCGCCGATTTCTGCTCGTTCATCTTCGAGGTCAGGATCTTGACGAAGCTGTACTGCCGCTCGCCCCCGTGGCGCGAGAGTTCCGCCAGCGTCGCCTCCAGCATCTTGAGGAAATGCGCGGTCGAGGCGAAGTCGATGTTGTTGGGCGGCGCCGGCACCAGCAGCGCATTCGCGGCCCGCAGCACCGACAGCGACAGCATCCCCAGCGCGGGCGGCGGGTCCAGCAGGATGATGTCGAACTGGTCGGCGATGCTGTCCACCCCTTCGCGCAGCCGGTCGAGGATGAAGGCCGGGTCACGCGCCATCCGGGCCGCGAATTCATATTCCGCATCGTAAAGGCCGAGGTTCGCCGGGATGATCGCGATGCCGGGCCAATAGGTCGCCCGCAACGCGTAATGCAGCGTCTTCGGGCCGCCATGGCGCAGGAAAGGATAAAGCGTGTCTTCCTCTTCATCCACGTCCACGTCGGGGTTCAGCCCGAAGACGGCGGTGCTGGAGGCCTGGCTGTCGCAATCGATGATGCAGACACGATAGCCCTTGAGCGCGAAATACTGCGCCAGGTGCGTGACGACCGTGGACTTGCCGACGCCGCCCTTGAAGTTCTGCACGGCCAGAACCAGCGGAGGGTCCTCGGGGGCGCGATGCGGCAGGGTGCCGAAGACCTCGCGCATCCGGGCGATGTCGGCCAGCGAATAGCCGCGGCGGCGCCCGGTGTCCTCGTCCTTGTCGGGGGATGGCAGCCGCCCGTCGCCCTCGGCATCGCGGATCGCCTTTTCGGACCGTCCGACCATCTCGGCCGCGGTGCGGACGTTGAAGCGCAGGTCCAGCTGCTTCTGCGTGCCGGGGGCGAAGACGCGCTCGCGCAGCCGCTCGATCACGGTAGCGGCGCGGCGGCTGAGAACGGAAAGTTCGTCCAGTGTGACGGGAGGCAGAACGCTGTCCATGATCCTGTTCCTTGCTTTGCGGGCGACCATGCACCGGCATGCCCTTGTGGTAAAGTTCGGTCTTGCAAGTGTGCAGGCTTGAGAAAGCGTAAGTCGGGTCTCCGCAGCCCATGAGCGGAGTTTCAGGGCATCCAGCTTTGCTTTCGGCACGTCGCGAGCGATCAGGCATCCCGATTTGTAAGATATCCCAGATCCTGGCAGTCTGATCCATTTCAAACCCTGTGGATAAAAAACTCTTCTCTTGTTCTAGATTCTTCTTGTTCTCTGTTCATATGGTGCAAAACACGGAGAAGAAACAATAATTCCTATTTATTCCTACTTCTTGGGATGCCTTGGGCTACGTTTCGGGTGCCTTGTCCTTACGGATCGGGATGGCATGGCTTACCTTCCGGGATGGGCGCAAGGCTTACCTTTCGGGTGTGACCTAAAACCCGCAGGGACCGGCTTGTTTTCTCAATGAATACAGTCCTCTGCGAATCACCTCTGTTTCCACTGTCAAGCCGTTGCTTACTTTTCGGGTGCAACGCACGCTGCCTTGTTGAAGACTTACCCGCCTCGCGATAGTCAGGTAAGAATTCGACGGGGCAAGGCCATGACAACAGCGATTCGCACGGTGGAGGCGCGGCCCAATGCTGAAAGCCTCATCAAGCCCGGCGAACTGGTCGATCTGGTCGAGGTGACGCCGCTGACGTTGAATGACCGGCGCATCTACAACCAGCTTCTGGAAAACGCCTGGGACGCCATCGACAAGCCGGTGACGCATGTGATCGCCAAGTCGGCGCTGCGGGGAAACCACAATTCCAACGACCGAGTCGGCGAAAGCCTCGAACGGCTGATGTCGGCGATCGTCAAGGTCGCTGTGGACCGGGACGGCGAGCCGGCGATCGAGCGGGTGCAGTTGCTGGGCGGCAACCTTGAAAGCCGGCGCGCCGATGGATTGCTGGAATACGAGATCCCGGCGCGGCTGCGCAAGATCATCCGCAACAGCCAGGTCTTTGCCCGGCTGCAGCGCGAGGTGATGTTCGCGCTGTCATCGAAATACGCGCTGACGCTGTACGAGATGGTGCAGAAGCGCGGCAACCTGCGCTGGAAGGCGTCCGAGCGTTTCGCGCTGGACAGCTTCCGCGGCATCATCGGCGTGCCCCGGGGGAAGCTGTCGTCCTGGTCGAACCTCAAGCTGCGCGCCATCGACCCGGCGGTGGCCGAGGTGAACGCGCTGTCGGATTTCATGGTCGAGATCCTGCCTGTCAAGACGGGCAGGGCGGTCACGCATGTGGAACTGCGCTGGTGGCGCAAGGACGGCGATGCCTCGGGGGCGGCCGACCGGGCGCTGCAATTCTCGAAGGTCGGCCGCCGCGCCAGGGCCGACGAGGCGGCACGGAAGGCCGAGGCCCCGGCGCCGCAGCCCCCGGCCGGGCAGGGGTCCGCAAGCCTGCGCCCGCGTCCCGCTTGGCTGGAAAGCCGAGGCGCCCCCTTGCTGACGGAAACCTACGAGACGGCGCGCCTGCGCCATCCCGGCTATGACATCTATTTCGTCGAAGGCGAATGGCGCGCCTGGGCCCAGGGGAAAGAGCCTCCGCAGGACCCCGACCGCGCCTTCCTGGCCTTCTTCCGCCGCTATGCCGAGGGCAATCCGATCTGAATTGCCAACTGGCAATTTTCGCATGGGACAGGAGGCCTTGTGTCGGTAAGGCCTGCAGCGGCCAGGCCATGCTTTGCCAGTGGCTTGGGAAAAACCACCAGCGTCAATCAGGACGAAGCAGACAATCTGTTGTTTTACTTCCCCTCTACCCGCTCAAGAACCGCGCGCGCCGGCTTGGCTCGGCCATCCACGGCCATCAGTCCGAACCAGTCCTCGCGGTCCTCTGGGTCGGTCCCCAAGTCGCGGTAGCTGTACCAGAACACCGGGCCGAGCCACGGCGTGGCGCGGGCAAGCTCCACGCTGGCGGCCAACTGCTCGGCCTGCCGGGGCTCCGAGGCGCCCCCTTCGGTCTCGTTCGTGGGGGCGCCGTATTCGGTGATCCAGATCTTCTTCTCGCCGTCGCCATGCGCCGCCATCAGCTCGCGGATCGGCCCCGCCATAAGCGCCCAGGAATTGCGCCAGCCCCGAAGGTCGGGCAGGCCCGCGCCGGTATAAGGATGAAAGCCCAGCACGTCGAAGCTGCCGGCCGCGCCCGCGTCATAGACGCGCTGCAGGAACTCCACGGCGGCAATGGCGCCGCCGGACCGGTCGGTCGAGGTCGCGGCGGCAAGGCCACCCAGGATGATCGTTGCATCCGGGTCGGCCGTGCGGATGCCCGCATGCGCCGCCTTGAGAAGCGCGGCAAAAGCCACGGGATCGGGCCGGGGCGGGAAGGGTCCGTCCAAATTCGGCTCGTTCCAGATTTCCCAGGTGTCGATGCCGCGCGGTTGATAGCGGCGGACCGCTGCCTCAAGAAAGCGGCCGAATACCTGCGGGTCGCCGGGCGGCGAATAGTTGTCAGGGTCCGACCAGGCCCATTCGGGGGTGGAACCGACAACCGGCAGCACCCCGATGCCGAAGGACGCGGCAAGATCGACGATGCGGTCCATCTCGCTCCAGTCGAAGCTGTCGGGGCCGTCGCGCTGAACGCTGGCCCAGTTCAGGTCGGTCCGCAACCAGCGCACCCCCATGGCGGCGTAATCTGCGAACTCGGCCCGCAGGTCGAGGCTGTCCTGCCAGCGCAAAGCGTCAAGGCCCACCGCAAGGCCCACGGCGTCATCGGGGATCGACGAGGCCTGAACCGCCGCCCCGCCTGCAATCCCGAATTGCAGCAGAAATGCGGTAATTCCCGTCATGGTTGCACGCCGAAATTTCCGTGACATTCCGCGGCACAGGCGGTCGGCCGGGGTGAATGGCGGGTGGCAGGGGGCAGGGGTCATTCCGGGCATGGGTGATTTCCGTTCATTTCACCGCCGGGACCCTAAGGCATATTGCAATTGCGGCACAACGCGGCCGGATCATTCGTGATCGCCGATTTTAGCGTTAACCATGCTTGTTTATGGGGCACCCGAGGATTAGGCATCGGAAACGGGCCGAGTGCGGGACATGAATGTTCAGGATCTGGATCGGAAGTTCCGCAGCAGATGCTGTTCTGCGACTGTCTGCCCAGATGGCCAGCACGGTTGTGGTGGCCCGCATCCTGTCGCCCGCGGAATTCGGCGTGGCGACGCTGGTTCTGGCGGTGACCACGATCATGGGCGCCTTCATCGGCCTGCCCTTCGAGGAATCCCTCAGCCAGCGGCGGCGGCTGCGGACCGCGCATCTGGAAACCGCGCTGTTCGTCTCGATGGTGCTGACGGGGGCCGCGGTCCTGCTGTCGCTGCTTCTGGGTCCGGTCATCGAGCATTGGGCGGCCGCCCCCGGATTTGCCCTCTACCTCGTCGTCTCGGCCGTGCTGCTGGCGGGGCAGGGACCGGGGGCGGTGGCGCGGGCGGTGGCCCGGCGCAGCCGCCGCTTTGTCGAGATCTCGTTCTGCCAGGCCGCCAGCACGGTGATCGCCTCGCTGGTCGCGGTGCTGGCGGCTCTGGCGGGATGGGGGGTCTGGTCGCTGCTGCTGCAGCGGCTGCTGCCGAACCTGCTGTATCCGCTGCTGGCGACGCTGTTCCTGCGCTATCGGGGACAGGTGCTGCGGACGCCGGTGCGCTGGCATCCGCAGCGGTTCCGCGAACTGTTCCGCTTTTCCTGGCTGAGCCTGGCCGATGTCGGCGTCGGTTCCGCGGTGCCGGCGGTGCTGGCCTTCATGGTCAACGCGGTCTTCGGCAGCGCCACCCTGGGCCAGCTCAACATCGCGCTGAGGATCGTTGATCCGTTGCGGATGGCATTGATGGGGGTGGGGCACAATCTTGCGTTCTCGGTGCTGGTCCGGCTGCAGCTCGACCCGCCCCGCCTGGTCCGCACGGCCGGAGAGATCGTCGCGGGCGTTGCCATGGTCGCCGTCCCGGCCTTCGTCGGGCTGGCGATCGTCGCCCCGGTGCTGCTGCCGCTGCTGGTGGGACCGGGCTGGGACCAGGCGGTGCCGCTGTCGCAGATCCTGTGCCTTGCGGTGGCGCTGTCGCTGCCCTTCCAGTTCTACGATTCCGCCTATTCGGCCTTGGGCCGCCCCGAATACGGGCTGATCGGCGGCATCTTCGCGCTGTCCTGCATGGTCACGGGATTTGTGATCACGACCGGCGCGGGAAGCGGCAACGCGCCCGCGATCGCCTTCCTGGTCCATGAGCTGGCCACCATCGCCGCCGGCCTCTTCTTCGCGATCCGCCTTGCGCCGGCGAACGTGGCCCCGGCCGCCCGCCGCATCGCGCAGGTCTGGCTGGCGGCGCTTGCCATGAGTGCCGCGCTTGCCGCATTGTGCTTTCGGAACGGCGTCCCCGAGCCTTCGGTGCCGACCCTGGCCGTCATGATCCTGGCCGGAGCGGCGGCCTACCCGATCGCTCTTCTGGTGACATGCCGCTCATGTGCCCAGGACTTCATTTCTCTGCTTCGCAACCGGAAATCGTGAGTTGACATGATCACCTTTGTAGCTACAGCCGAGCACCAGTACACCGTCCGCGATGTGCTCGAAACCAGGGACCATCCCCTGCACGGCCGCATCGTCATCCTGAGCTACCAGGAATTCACCGGCCTGCCGCGCCTGCCGGTCTCGGCCTATATCTTTGCCGACCACGAGCGGCTGGACGAGGACGAGCTGCCCGCGGTGCTGAACCGGATCGCGGCGCTGCGCCGCGCCTGTCCCGACTGCACGATGCTGAACCTGCCCGACCGCATCGGCAACCGGCTGGACATCATGCACCGGCTGCACAAGGCGGGGATCAACGATTTCCAGGTGATGCCGCTGCGGACCCCGCCCGAATCCTTCCGCTACCCGGTGTTCCTGCGCCGGCTGGACGATCACGACGGGCCGCGGTCCGGGCTTCTGCGCACGCCCGAGGCGCTGCGCGCCGCCGTCGCCGCACTGGATCTTGACGACCGGCAGGGGGACCGTTTCGTCGTCACCGAATATGTCGATGCCCGCAACGATCTGGGCCTGCATGAAAAGCGGTCCTACACCCGCGTGGGCGACCGGCTGTTCCCCTCGGCGCTGGACCAGAGCCGGGACTGGATCTGCAAGGGCGAATATTCCGACCTCGGCAACGTGCCCGCGACCGAGCGCGAGATGGCCTTCATGCAGGCCAACGAGGACGAACCCGTCCTGCGCGCCGCCTTCGAGGCCACGGGCATCCAGTATGGCCGGGCCGATTACGCCGTGATCGACGGCCGCCCGCAGATCTTCGAGATCAACACCAACCCCTGGGTCGAGCCGCCCGAACGGGTGCCCGCCCTTGCCCGCGCCGGCGCGGAACGCACCGTCGCCTGCTGGATCGACGCGCTGCAGCAGTTGCACAGGCTTTCGCCGCCCGAAGCCGGCACCTGGCGCGAGATTCCCGAGGGCACGGGCCGGGTCCCTTGGACGCCCACGCGGCGGCGGGCGGTCCACATGGCCATGCGGGGCCTGCACCAGCTTCACAACGAGACAAAGGCCATGCGCTGGCTGCGGCGGTTCCGGCTGATCTCGTGATCCGCGGGGGCCGGCCTTACGCGGCGGCCGACGAGCGCGCGGGCGAGCGCCACAGCGCCAGCCCGACCCCCAGGGCGATCCAGCCCCCGAAAAAGCGGAAGCTGTCGATGCTGGCCCCCAGCATCAGCCAGCCGCTGAGGGTCATGGCGACGGCCAGGTGCAGCCGGCCCGTGTAGGTCGCCCCCGAGGCCCGCAAGAGCGAGCGCAGCAGCAGCGGCAGGATCATCGCAAGCCACAGCAGGTATCCCAGCAGCCCGGTTTCGGCCAGCAGGCGGACATGCAACGAATAGGCGGGGGGCCAGGTCAGCCCCACGTCGGCGGCGGTGGCGTAGCTGCGGACCTCCCAGCTTCGCAGGTCCTCGGCGCGGATATGATAAGGATAGTTGAAGCCGTATTGCCCGAGGCCCACGCCCAGGACCGGGCGTTCCTCGAACATCGACAGGCCCGCACGGATGGCGGCCAGGCGGGTGACGTTGGACACGTTCTCGGTCGCCCCCGGAGTCGGGTCGATCAGCCCGTCCATGCTGCCATAGCGGATCAGGTTGCTGCCCTTTTCCATCACCGCGTTCTGCACGCCGGGGATCAGCATCATCACCAGCAGTCCCACCGCCGCGGCCGAGGCGCCGTGCAGCAGCCAGTCCTTGCGGTGGCGCAGGAAGCCCAGCAGGAACAGGATGAACTGGACCCCGATCACCAGCATCGCGGTGCGGGACTGCAGCAGCACCATCATCACCGCAACGATGGCCAGCACCAGCGCCACTCGCCGCCCGCTGCCGCGGGTGATGGCGAAGGGGAAGATGAAGGTCAGCATCACCGCCGCCCACGAGGATTCAAAGGCGGTCATCCGCAGCCGGTCGGGATAATATTCATGCGTCTCGGCATGGATGACCAGCGACAGCGCCCCATAGATCTGGGTCGGGCCGGGGATGCCGTACCACGAGGCGACCTCGATCACCGCGATGCCCGCCATCACCATCAGCGCGACCCAGGCCCCGCGCGAGATCGCGGCCAGCCCCTCGGGCCCGCGGGACGCGAAGTTGAAGAACATCAGCGTGACCAGCGGCCCCAGCGCCACGGCCATGCCCTGGGTGATGACCCGGCTCATCCCCGAGCGTCCCTTGTACCAGACGGTCGAGATTTCCGGAAAATTGATCGCGACCCCCGCCACCACGACCACAAGGAAACCCACGGTCACAAGGAAGAAGGCCGAAGGGATCGCGATCCGTCCCGGCTGCACCACGAAGTAAAGCAGCGCCAGCGGCAGGACATAGATGAAGCCGTCCTTGGACAGCTCGCCCGCCGGCAAAAGCGGCATCAGGTCGTTGAAGACCGTCGCCACCACCAGCAGCACGATCAGCGGCGCGGCCCGCAGCCCCTCGCGCGTGGCGGCCGGGGCGCTGGCCGTCACTTCCACGCCTTCTTCTTGACCGCGTTCAGCCAGCCGAAGGGGATGGCCATGAACAGCAGCGTCCGCGCCATCCCGGCCCAGGCATGGGGATCGCGGGCCGAGAAATTGTCCCGCTGCACCCGCAAGCGCGCCACGAGGTTGCGCTTGCGCTTGGCCGCGGTCGTGCCGGTGGCGCTGATCGTGTATTGCGTCAGCACCTCGGGGATGTTCGCCAGCCGCCAGTTGCGGCCCATGCGGACGAACAGGTCGTAATCCTCGGCGGTCTTGTAGCGGTCGGAATAAAGCCCGATGTCGCGCAGGGCCTCGGCCCGGATCATGATGGTCGGATGCAGAAGGGCAGGGACATAGCGCTGCTTGCGCAGCATCTCGTCATGGTCCACCGGGAAGCGCAGGGTGAACATGTAGTTGCCGTCGTCATCGACGCAGCGCGCCCATGTGCCGACCATGCCGACGCGCGGGTTGGCCTTCAGGAACTCCTCCTGCCGCGCGAACCGGCTGGGCAGGGGCAGGTCGCCACAATCCAGCCGGGCGACATGCGGATAGCCACGGGCCAGGATCGTCTCGAGCCCGGCGTTCAGGGCGTGCTCGATCCCCCGGTTGCGGTCCAGCCGCATCAGGGTCACGGCATGGGGGCCGTAGCTGTCGGCGCAGGTGATCGGCTCGGGCGAGCCGTCGTCCACCACCACGATGTCGAAGGGGTGGGACTCGCGGCCCAGGACCTGCAACGTCTCGATCAGCCCGGACTGGTCCCTGAAGACCGGGATCAGCACGCAGAGATCGGGTCTTGCTTCGGTCATTGGTCCCTCCGCGCAAGGCGCCGACGCTGCCAGGCGCTTCGCAGGATGGCCAGCGACGATCCGGCAAGGAAGCCCGCCACCAGCCCCAGCGCAAGGATCACCGGCTTGGCGTTGAACCCGGCCGGGGTCAGCGGGACCACGGCGGGGGCGAAAAGCTGCACGGTCAGTTCCGGCGCGCCGATGCGGCTTTGAATCCGGCGGTGTTCCAGCAGAAGCTGTTCATAGACGGCGGCGGTGGCCTCCACCTCGCGCTCGGCCTCGCGCTGCTGGGCATAGACCTCGGCGCTGGCCTCGATGGCCTCGGTCTGGCGCTGGCCGGTCAGGGTCTCGAAGCGCAACTGCATCAGGCGGCCGCGTTCGCGGGTGGTCTGGGCGCGGCGCTCGGCTTCCTCGAGGTCGCGGGTCAGGGTGTCCAGCTCGCGGTCGAGGTTCACCAGCATCTGCTGGTAGACGTCCAGCCGCAGGTCCGACCGGGATTTCAGGTAGCCCTGTGCAACCGCATTGGCGATGGTGGCCGAAAGCCCGGGGCTTTTCGAGTTGTAGGTGATGTTGACGACATAGGACCGGCCGCTGTGGGTCACGTCGAGGCTGCGCGACATGTGCCGCAGCAGTTGCGCCCGTTCCTGCGCCGCGGTCATCGGCTCGTCGGGCGGGAACTCGGCGGTGACGACCAGTTCGGCATGCTGCTGGGGCGTCAGGGCGTCCAGCGCATAGGCCAGCGACACGGGCGTGTCGATGGTTTCCACGATGGTGGCGGTGGCGGAATCCTCGGCGGTGACCTGGGTTCCCGGCTCGGTCCGCTGGATGATGCCGGCGCGGTCGGCGTCCGAAATCAGCTTGGCGGTGGCCGAATAGCTGTCGGGCATCGACTTGGCGGCCATGAAGGCGCCGCCGCCGCCAAGCGCGGTGAACAGCAGCACCAGAAGCGGGCTGCGCCGGATCGCGGCGAAGACCTCGCCCAAGGTGAACGAGGCGGCGGGCTGCGGCATCGCCTCGGCCCCCTGCTGCCCGGCGGGAACGCTGACGTGGTTCATGGCATGGGCCTCTGCTGGGCCAGCGTCGAGGGCTGGACGGACCGCTGCGGGACCGAGGCGGGATCGGCCGACACGGCATTGGCGGAAGGAAGCATCCCGAAGAAGCTGTCGGGCAGGTCGACCTCGATCAGGTCGCCGGGCTGCAGGACGGTGTCCTCGCTGGCCATCGCCGGTGTTTCCTGCCCGTCGGCGGCGCGGTACAGCGTCACCTCGACGGCGTCCATGCCGCCGGCGCCAAGCTGGGAAAGCTGGCCGGCGACGCCGTTCATCCGCGCGTTCAGCGCGGCGATAGCGGCCAGCGCCTCCTGCGCCTCGGCTTCCAGCGCGGCGGTGCGGCGGGCGTCGTGGCGGTCAAGCTCATGGGCGACGGTTTCGCGCTGGCGCTCGACATCGGCGATCGAGGCCTCGACCTCGGAAAGATTGCCGCGCAGCTCGTTCAGGGTGCGGTATTCCTCGGACACGCGGGTCTGCGGGGTCAACCCGCGACCCTGCATGTCGGTATAGCGGGTGACTTCCTCGATCTGCTGCTCGACCAGCGCCCGCTGATGCTCGATCTGTTCCTTCAGCCGGGCGATGCGGGTGTCGATCATGGCGATGTCGCGGGCGTAGAAGGCCTTTTCCGCCTCGCTTTCGGCATTGGCCGCCGCCAGCAGGCGGTTGGCCAGCGCAAGGACGGCCTCGTCCTCGTTGCCCGCAAGCCGGGGCAGGTCGGCCGCCGCGATCTGCGCGGCGCCGTCCAGTTCGGCGCGGGCGCGGGCCAGCGTCGCGTGCCGGGCCAGAAGCTCGGCGGCGATGGCCTCGCCCTCGGCGCGCAGCTCGGCCGCGGCACCGGGAGAGGGGCGCAGCGCCCCCAGGCCCCCCGCCATGGCGATGGCGCGGCGCACGGTCATCCCCCGTTGAAAGGGGATCGCGCCCGGCTGGGCGACATCGCCGCCGATCACCACCGGACGCACGGCGGCAAGCCCCACCGTCACCTGCGCGTCCAGCATGATCTCCAGCCCCGACATGCGGTCCTGAAGAAGCGCGGCGACGTCCTCGGTGGTCTTTCCGGCGACGGCGATCCGTCCCAGCGGCGGAAAGGCGATCTGCCCGTCGACGTCCACGACCGCCTCGCGCGTCAGTTCGGGCACCCGGAAGACCGAGATTTCCAGCGTCTCGCCCGAGGCGATCACATGATCCTGGGCCTGCGCGGGCGCGACCGCGGCCAGCAGCAGAAGAAGCGGCCAGATGAGGCGCGTCATCGGACGGCCCCAAGAGCCAGGGCCTCGCGCGCCGTGGCGCAGAAGTCGCGGGCGCGGGCGTCGAACTCGCGCCACCTTTCGCCCGCCGCGACCAGTCCGGGCTCGGCCGGCGCCGGGGCCCGCTGCCGCCAGCCCGTGCGCAGCCGGTTGTAAAGCCGTTCGCCTGCGGTCAGGCTCAGCGCCCGGCGGGCGATTTCGCACGGCGAGACCGGGGGCGCGAGGCTGCGGGCCAGCGCCGCGAAGGCGGCCGGGCGGCGGCCGGAATCGGCCAGCCGCCAGACCCGGTCCTGCAGGAAATAGCCGCTGCGGGCGGCAGGCGACCAGTCGCCCGACTCGCGCCGGTACCAGGCAAAGGACAGGTCCGCCGTCTCGGCCCCGGTGGTCAGCCGGTCGGGGCGGGGGGATTCCTCCTTGATGACGCCCGGCTCGGGGTCGATGTGAAAGGCGATCCCCGCCCGGTCCATCCGCATGGCAAGGTCGGTGTCCTGGTTCACCCGCAGGCTTTCGTCGAAGGGATGGGCGCGGGCGATGGGGGCGGGCAGGCTCAGCATCGAGGTCTGCACCCGGCCGCCGTCGCGGTAGCAGTATTCGACCAGCGAGCGGCCCGGCCGCCAGTCCGGCTGGTGCGGCCTGCGGATGTCGCCGTTGATATGCAGCAGCGCCGCGCTGACCAGAACCGTCCGGTCCCGTCCGGGCGCGGCATAGAAGCGGCGGATGCGGTCGTGGCGGCCCCGCAGCCAGACATCGTCGGAATCCAGAAAGCTGACATGGGTGCCCGTGGCCTCGTCCACGCCGCGGTTCCGCGCCGCCCCGCCGCGCCGGCGGCTGTCCTGCCGCAGCACCCGCACCCCCATGGCCTGCAGCCGGGCGTATTCCGCGGACAGGTCCTCGTCCGAGCAGTCGTCAACGACAATGATTTCGGCCCCGGCGTTGTCATCGCGCACCGAAAGGACCGCGCGGGCAAGCGAATGGGCCCGGTTCCTGTTGGGAATTACAACCGAAAGCTGAAAATCGCCAGCCATCAAAACAAAACCTCAATCAACAGTTGATCCATGCACAATAGATCGGACTACCTGCCCGGCCGGGACGGGTGCGAGGTCTTCTGACAGGAACAACGGGACGGGCGCAACCTCCGTATTTCGGCAATTCCCCGCCGGTGAAACACATTTTGGTTTGCCTTCGGGTGATCGCGGGCGTCCTATTAACCGATAACCATTTCCCTGTTACGCAACGGCGGGCTTGATGAACCGGACAATCAGGAATGCAGCAGCGCCCGGCGGCGATCGCGCAGGCGGCCCGCCGCGATTCTCGATCGTCATCCCGGCCTACAACCGCGCCGACACCATTGGCCGCGCGATCGAATCCTGCCTGGCCCAGACCTGTCCCGACTTCGAGGTGATCGTCGTCGACGACGGCTCGCGCGACAACACTGCCGCGGCGGTCGAGGCCATGGGCGACCCCCGCATCCGCTGCATCCGCCAGCCCAATGCCGGGGCCTCGGCCGCGCGCAACACGGGTGCGGGCGCGGCGGCGGGCGAGTTCCTCGCCTTTCTCGATTCCGACGACGAGTTCCTGCCCCACAAGCTGCAGCGGCTGGAGGCGGCGATCCGCGCCGCCGACGCGCCGGAACTGACCGTCTGGTATTCGCCGCTGCTGTTCGATCGCGGCGACGGCAACCGCATGGTCAAGCCGCCGCGCGCCATCGGCCCGGATGAAAGCGTCGGCGACTACCTGTTCGCGGACGAGGGGCTGATGCAGACCTCGACCCTCGTGATCCCGCGGGCGCTGTTCGCGCGGGTCAGCTTCGACCGCGGCCTGCGCTGCCTCGAGGACCTCGACCTCTGCCTGCGGCTGGAGGAGGCGGGCGCCCGTTTCCGCATGCTGCCCGAGCCCGAGGTGATCTGGCACGACGACCGCGCCGCCGGGCGGCTGAGCTACACCACCTCGCAGGTCGAGGTGCTGGAATGGGCGGCGCGGCAGGCCGGGCGGCTGTCGCCCCGCGCCATGCACGGCTATCTGGCCCGCTTTCTCGTCCCCCAGATCGTCCGCACCCGGCCCCTGCGCGCCGTGTCGCTGCTGGCCGCGGCGATCCGCCATGGCGGCCTTGGCCCCAGCCGCGCCGCCATGCTGCTGGCGCGGGGCGCGGCGCCGGGCATCTACGGCCGCCTGCGCGACGCCGTGACAAAGGTGCGCCATGCGTGACGTCAACCCCCCCCTGCACCGCATCCTTCACGTCACCGAGGCCCCCTTGGGCGGTGTCGTGACCTATCTTGAGGAACTGGTGGGCGAGCAGCTGCACAGCCTCGCGGATGTGCAGATCGACGTCATCACCCCGGAAATCAACCGCGAGGCGCTGTCGAAGCTGTCCGGCCCGCGGTTCAGCCTGATCACCTTCCGCCACCGCCGCGGCTCGGTCCGGGCGCTTCTGCGGATGGCGCTCATGACGCTGCGCCATGTCCGCCGGACCCGGCCGGACATCCTGCATATCCATTCGACCTTCGCCGGCGCCGCGATCCGCGCCTTCTTCCCGCTGATCCCCAAGGGGACGCATGTGGTCTATTGCCCGCATGGCTGGGCCTTCTCGC
Organism: Paracoccus sp. (in: a-proteobacteria); assembly: GCF_030536915.1. Lineage (GTDB taxonomy): Bacteria > Pseudomonadota > Alphaproteobacteria > Rhodobacterales > Rhodobacteraceae > Paracoccus. The sequence continues at coordinate 10,327 of NZ_JAUNPC010000016.1, read as the reverse complement.
GCGAAGGCTCAAGCCGGATGCGGCGGGCGACGGCCCTCGTGGAACGGCTGCTGGCCCGCGTGACCGAGCGGATCGTCTGCATCTCGGACCACGAGCGGCGCGAGGCGCTGGCCGCGGGCATTTCCCCCGACCGGCTGGTGGTGATCGAGAACGGCATCAGCCCGCCGCCGGGGACCGGGATCGCGGGCGACTACCTGACGCCCGCGCCCGCCCGCCGGCTGATCGCCTTCGCCGGGCGCTTCGACCGGCAGAAGGGCTTCGACACCTTCCTCGAGGTCATGCGCGAACTGGGGGACGAGGCCGAGGCCGTCGCCATCGGCAGCAGCATCACCTCGGACGAGGCGCTGCCGGACTGCCCCGACAACGTCCGCATCATCGGCTGGCAGGACCGCGCGACGGTGTTCGACCTGTATCGCCGGGCCGACCTGCTGCTGGTCCCGTCCCGCTGGGAAGGCTTCGGCCTTGTCGCCGCCGAGGCGATGCAGCAGGGGCTTGCGGTCTTCGCCAGCCAGGTGGGCGGGCTGCAGGACATCGTCGTCGATAACGAGACGGGCCGGCTGTTCCAGCCCGACGACGTGCAGGGGATCGTGGCGATGATCCGCGCCACGCCGGATGCCGAACTGGCCCGCTTCGGCGAAAACGGCCGCCGCCGCTATCTGGCCCGCTACACGACCGTGCAGATGACGGCCAAGGTCACGGCGCTTTACAACGAGCTGCTGGCGGAAAAGGCGGGCGCCGAGGTCGTCAGCGCCCGCCATATCCTGTGAAGCTGCGGATCAGATCAGGAAGTCCGACGCGCTGAGCTGGTGGACGCCGTCCAGGACGATGTTGACCTCGAACTCGCGGTCGTTGTCGGTATTGGCCTGGACATAGGTCTTGTTCTGCGCCCGGTTGGTGTAGACCCCCAGGTCGCCCGCGTCCCGCAGCCAGTTCGAGCCGACGAAGTCGAAGCCTTGGTGGCCCCAGCGCCCGGAATCGGCGTCAAGGCCGCGCAGGTCGATCCTGTCGCCCTTTTCCCAGTCGGTGATGCGGTCATAGGACCCGGCTTCGCTGAACACGAAGGTGTCCCGGCCCGAACCGCCCGTGAAGATGTCGCGTCCGCCCTTGCCGACCAGGATGTCGTCGCCGCTGGTGCCGCGCAGCACGTCGTTGCCGCTGCCGCCCTCGATGGTCCGGCCGTTGCCGTTGTCGTTGC
>NZ_JAUNPC010000016.1:0-9032 GCF_030536915.1 Paracoccus sp. (in: a-proteobacteria) | reverse complement strand
AGCACGTCGTTGCCGCTGCCGCCCTCGATGGTCCGGCCGTTGCCGTTGTCGTTGCTGGAACCCGAGTCCGGCTGCTGCGGCGGCGGGGCCGCGGAAACCGGGGGCTGCTGCTGCGAGGGCGCTGCGGGGCCGTCGCCGCCGTCCCTGGTGCCCAGTTCCCGGAACGCCCAGTATGCCTCGCGGCGGTTGCCGCCCCCGTCCAGCAGGCCGAAGCCCGGCTCGAAGCTGGAATCCTGGTACGAGAACCACATGATCGGCCCGGCCCAGGGCAGGTCCTCGGCGATGTCCACGGCCTCGCGCAGCATCCGCGCCGCGTCGCCCTGGCTGACGGTCAGGCCGTTGCCCGCCTGCTTGGCGCCGAACTCGGTCATCCAGACCTGCTTGTGGGCGTCGCCGTTGTCCACCATGGTCTTGCGGATGCCGTCTTCCATCATCTGCCAGCCGTTGTAGGACTTGTCGCTGCTGGGCATCAGCGGGAAGCTGTAGGGGTGGTAGCCCACGGCGTCGAAATAGTCCTTGGCCCCCGCGTCATACATCTGCTTGAGATAGTCGACCGCGCCCCACATCCCGTTGCCGGTCGAGGGGACCGCCGCGGTGCCGCCGGTGATGATGGCGTCGTCGCCGTTCACCGCCTTGATCGCGTCATGCGCCTGCTGCAGCACCCTTGTATAGTTCTGGGGCGTGATCCCGGTCTTGTTCTGCTCGTTCAGGACTTCCCAGTGGTCCACGATATGGTCGTAGCGCTGCGCGGCGGCGCCGGCGAAGCGGCCGAAGGCTTCCTGGTCGGCACGGCTGGAAAGGTTGTCGCCCACCCAGTTCGGGGTGTTGTTCAGCACCGCCGTGACCTTGATGCCCTTGGCGTCAAGGGCGTTGAAGACCTTGTCCACCTGCGACCATTCAAAGCTGCCGTTGGCGCGGGGCTGGACAAGGCTCCAGTGGATGTCCAGACGCACCCAGTCCACCCCGAGCGCCACATAGTCGTCGATTTCGGCATTCATTTCTGCCGTGGAACGCCCCAGCAACTCTCCGAACGGAGTCGCCATGCCCAACTGTCCCGGTTTTGCTCTTGCTGCCATGATTCAGCAGTTTCCCTTTGTGATCGTGCCGGCGGAGGGGTTACGGCACACCCCATCACCTTGTCAGCATGGGGGAAATCCGCTCGGCGTGGCTTTGCCGAACCATCGGCAAAAGGACGCTTACAACCTGTGGTTGTGATTCTCAATGATTTGTTATTTGCAGCCGCAGGTGGCAGGCCGTGGTGGATTGTCGCACGGAATTTCGCCCTGAACCGGGCAGCCGCGGGCCTTCCCGGCCCCGGAAAGGGACGAGGCGCCGGGCGGCTGCGAGGAGGGGAAAGGCGGCGGGAAAAGCCGTCGGGCGAAGGTCTAGAGGACCAGGCTCACAAGGAACACCAGCGGCAGGGACACCAGCGAGGCCAGCGAGGTGACGACCGTCAGCGTCTTGAGGGCACCGGCGGTGGACAGGCCGAGCAATCCCTTGAACATCCAGAAGAAGTTGCTGTTCACATGAACCGCAAACAGCGACCCCGAGGCGATGGCCAGCCCCATCACCACCGGGGACACCGACAGTTGCGGGATGATCGGCCCGATGATGCCCGCCGCCGTCAGCGCCGCCACCGAGACCGAGCCGATGGCAAGGTGCAGCACCGCCGCGATGAACCATGCCAGCAGGATGCTGAGCAGCACCGAGGCGCTGGCATCGGCCGAGAACAGCCCGCCCAGGGCCTCGTCCATCCCCGCGGCCCCGATCACCGCGCCAAGCGAGCCGCCGACCCCGGTGATCAGCAGGATTTCGCCGCTGGTGTGGAACCCTTCGGACACGGCCTCGTTGCTGCGCTCGATCCCGATCACCCGGCGGGCCTGCAGATAGGCCCAGAGCAGACCGATGAACAACGCCAGATTCGCATTGCCGATGAAATCGATGAAACCGCTGGTGATCCCGGCCAGGTCGGCGAAGGCCCCGAAGGCGATCATCAGCAGGGGCACGAGGATGGGCGCGACCGACATGGGCAGGCTGGGAACGTTCAGGTCGCGCACCTCCTCGACCGCGCGGTCATGGGCCTCGACCTCCTCCATCGCGTCGTCTGGGTCCTCGTCGGTGAGGGGGTTCCAGTAGCGCATCCGCAGCAGCATCTGGAACAGGAAGGTGGTCAGCAGCGCCGTGGTCAGCCCGAGGATGAGTCCCCAGAAAAGCCAGGCCCCCAGGCTGACATCGACCTGCCCCGCGATCAGCAGGACGGCCAGCCCCGGCACCACGAAGACATAGCCCGAGAAGATGCCGGTCCCGATGGCGCCTGCCAGCAGCGGCAGGCCGGTCCGCCCGACATGGGGCGCGACCGCGCGGGCGACCGGCGAGGCCAGCACGAGCTGCACATCGACATAGATCGAGGGGAAGATCGTCGACATGACCGCGGCCATCGCATAGGGCAGCCGCCCCGGCCCCACGCCTGCGACCAGCACCGTGACGATGCGCTTGAAGGCCCCCGTCGCGTGCAGAAGCGAGCCGATCAGCAGCCCGACCTTGGCCATGATCTCGCCGAAGCCTCCGGTGATCGCTTCCAGCGTGCCGGTGAAGCCCACCCCCGAGGCGAGGCCGAGATAGAGCGATCCCAGCACCAGCGCGATCACCGGGTCCACCCGCATGCGGATGATGAGCAGGATGATCAGCAGGATCGCAACGGCACAGTGCAGCACGACCATGAACCCGGTTCCTTTCCGCAGGTGGATGCCCGTTCACCGCGCCTCACGAAATGGCGAGCGGACAGTGGATGAACCCCAGCGTCCGAACCGGGCCTGCGGTTCCATCCACCCCCGGAACGGGAACAGGCGCCGGTTTCCCGGCGCCTGTTGGTTCCTGCATCCCGTTTGCCGGATCAGTTCGCGGCGGCGCGGGCCTGTTCCAGCCAGCCGTCCACGGTGGCGCGGTTTTCCGCGATCCATGCGGTGGCATGGGCGGCGATGTCGGTGTCGCCCGCGTTCATCTTCGCGCTTTGCGCCGACATGTCGGCCAGCGGGATCTCGGCCGCTTCCAGGAGCGCGCGAACCGCGGGGTTGTCGTTCAGGAAATCGCTGTTGACGACCGACACGATGTCGCTGGCCGGGATGCCCAGCCGGCAGGGATCGCTGACGCAGCCGGCAACGCCTTCGCGGGTGGCGGCATCGGCCATGGACATCATGTGCTCGGGCAGATCGACCTTCGGCACTTCGATCCAGACGACATCCTCGGCCGGAACGAGTTCGCTGACCGTCCAGTTCGGCGTCCAGGTGTAGAAGAAGACCGGCTCGCCGCTTTCATGGGCTGCGACCGCGTCCGCCATCGAGGCGGCATAGCCTGCCTTGATGGGATTGACATGGTCGCGCAGGTCGTAGGCGTCGAAATGGTGGTCCAGGACCAGTTCGCAGCCCCAGCCGGGCGGACAGGCGACCAGATCGGCCTTGCCGTCGCCGTTGCGGTCGAAGGCTTCCTTGACGTCGTCGCGCTTGAAATCCTCGACCGAGACGATGTTCAGACGCTCGGCCGCGTCCTTGCTGACCAGATAGCCCTCAAGCGCGCCGCCGAGCGCCACGGCGCCGACGATCTCGGCCCCGCTTTCGAAGGCCGGGCGATAGGTGTCGTGGTTCGGGAACCAGCCGTCCACCCACATGGTGACGTCGCCATAGCCGACCGCCTGGTAGAAGGCGGGGTTGTCCAGCGTCATCGGCTGGGACACGTCATAGCCCAGTTCCGCAAGCATCTGGCGGTAGATTTCCGTATGGAACCAGCCGGTGTCCCAAGTGGGCCGGGCCATGGTGATGGTCACGCCCTCGCCGGGGCGATCCTGGTTCTGGGCCTGCGCCTGCGCGGGCATGGCGGACATCAGCGCCACTGCGGCGGTTGCGATCAGGGGGGACTTGAGACGGGAAATCATCCGGGTCTCCTTTTTCTTCGGTTTCAGGGGGACGGGCCGAGGGGCGGCCCGCCCTTGGGGGAAAGGGGCCTTCAGCCCGCCTTCCCGGTTTCCAGCGCGGGCGCCGGGGCCTGCGGGCGGAAGACGCCCATGAGCCGCTGGCGCAGGGGCAGGCGGCGGGCGCCCTGGCGCTCGGCCAGCCCTTGGGTGATGCGGTCCAGCACGATGGCCAGGACCACGATGCCGACGCCGCCCGCGGTCGCGCCGCCCACGTCCATCCGGCCCAGCCCGGTGTTGACGACAAGGCCAAGGCCGCCGCCGCCGATCAGGGCCGCGATGACCACCATCGACAGTGCCATCATCAGCGTCTGGTTCAGCCCCGCCATGATCGTCCGCATCGCCAGCGGCAGTTGCAGGTCCCAGAGCATCTGCCAGCCGGTCGAGCCGAAGGCTTCCGACGCCTCGATCAGGTCGGCGCGGACATTGCGGATGCCGAGGTTCGTCAGCCGCACGATGGGGGGCAGGGCGAAGACGATGGTGGCGATGATGCCGGGCGCCATGCCGACCCCGAACAGCATCACGATCGGGACGAGGTAGACGAACGAGGGGATCGTCTGCATCACGTCCAGAACGGGGCGCATGATCTTCCACGCAAGGTCCGAGCGCGCGGCGAGGATGCCCGCCGGGATGCCGATGACGGCGCAGAAGAAGACCGAGGTCACGATCATCGCCAGCGTCGTCATGGTCTCGTCCCAAAGGCCGATCATGTCCACGAAGGCGAATCCGAGGAGGGTGAAGACCGCCATCCCGCGCCCGGCGGTCTTCCATGCCGCAGCCGCGAACAGCGCCGTCGTCACCAGCATGGGCACGGCAAGGAACAGGGCTTCCAGCGAGTTCAGCACCGAGGTGATCGGCACCTGCGCCGCGCGGAACAGGGGCCTGAAGTTCGGCACCAGCCAGCCCCGGACAAAGGCGTTCACCCAGTCGTCGAAGGGCAGGGTCACGATGTCAGCGGGGCTGAGCATGGGATTGCTCCTTGTCCTGGGGGATTTCGGCGGCGGCATCGCCCGACAGATGCGCCAGCACGTCCGATGGTTCGACCACGGCCAGCAGCCGCTCGCGGTCGTCGGTGACGGCGATGGGCAGGCCGGAACCCGCGGCGCCGTAAAGATCGCTGAGGCTGGTTGTCGTGTCCGCCGTGGGGAAGTCGGTGATCAGCGCCTCCTGCAGCGTGGTCGTGGGGCTGGGGTCCATTTCCGAGGCGGCGAGATGCTGGTAGGTCACGACGCCCGCGACCCGTTCCCCGTCCATGACGTAAAGGGCGTGGCTGCCGCTGCCCTCCATCATCCGCAGGGCGTCCCGGACGCTGGTTTCCCGCAACTGGATCGTCGCGGCATGGCTGGACACGTCGTCGGCGGTGAAGACGCGGCCGCGGTCGATGTCGGCGACGAAGGCCGCGACGTAATCATCGGCGGGGGCGGTCACGATCTCCTGCGCGGTGCCGATCTGGACGATGCGGCCGTCCTTCATGATGGCGATGCGGTTGCCCAGCAGCAGCGCCTCGTTCAGGTCGTGGGTGATGAAGACGATGGTCTTCTTCAGGGTCTGCTGCAGCTTCAGCAGCTCCATCTGCATCTCGCGGCGGATCAGCGGGTCCAGCGCCCCGAAGGGTTCGTCCATCAGCAGGATGTCCGACCCGGCGGCGAGCCCGCGCGCAAGGCCGACACGCTGCTGCATCCCGCCCGACAGGTCGGACGGCAGGCTGTCGGCCCAGGGCGCAAGCCCGACCTGATCCAGCACCTCAAGCGCGCGGCTGCGGCGCAGGGCGCGGGGCACGCCCTTGATCTTCAGCCCGTAGGCCACGTTCTCGGCCAGCGTCCAGTGCGGGAACAGGGCGAAATGCTGGAAGATCATGGAAATCTTCTCGCGCCGGATGCGGCGCAGGGCGGCGGGGCCGGCGCTTGCGACATCCTCTCCGTCGATGAGGATCTGGCCGGCGGTGGGCGCGATCAGCCCGTTCAGCATCCGCACCAATGTGGACTTGCCCGACCCGGACAGGCCCATGACCACGAAGATCTCGCCTTCCCGCACCTCGAAGCTGGCGTCCTGGACGCCCACGGTGGCGCCGGTCTCGGCGAGGATCTCCTGCTTGCCTTTCCCCTGCCGCAGCAGCTTCAGCGCGGCAGGGGCGTCATTGCCGAAAATCTTGTAGATCTGGCGTACAGCCAGCTTTGAATCCTGCATGTGGTTCCGTCTTCAACCCTGATCGGTCCTCGGTGCTATGACCGGCGGCACATGAATGAAGGCCCCACACCAAGGCGTGGCGCTACCCTGCAATCGCATCTGATCACGAGCGGGCAGGACGCATCAGGAAAAGCGTCCGGGACCTGCGAACCGGGCAGTGCCTACACCGGGAATCCTTGGAAAACAACCTTTTTGGGGCACAGTCCCGACATGGGTGGCAGCATGGAGGGCATGATGCGGGTTCCATTCCGCGCCTTGTCGTATATTCCCGGAAGGGGTCGAAGCGCGGAAAATCCAAGTGGAGTGAGAAGCAGCATGAGCGTATCGGCAACCATCCGCGCGATCACGCCGCCCGACATACTGGCGCGGAAAGGGGGCGATCCCATCGCCTGCCTGACCGCCTATACGACGCCGATGGCGCGGCTGGTGGACCGGCATTGCGACCTCGTGCTGGTGGGCGACAGCGTCGGCATGGTGCTGCACGGGCTGCCATCCACCCTTGGCGTCACGATCGAGATGATGATCCTGCACGGGCAGGCCGTCCGGCGGGGGCTGGACCGGGCGCTGATGGTGATCGACATGCCCTTCGGGTCCTACGAGGAAAGCCCCGCGCAGGCCTTCCGCAACGCCGCCCGGCTGATGGCGGAAACCGGGGCGGGGGCGGTCAAGCTGGAAGGCGGGGCCGGGATGGCCGAGACCGTGGGCTTCCTGACCGCGCGGGGCATCCCCGTCATGGCCCATGTCGGGCTGACCCCGCAGGCGGTCCACACGCTTGGCGGCTACAAGGTGCAGGGGCGGGGCGAGGACGGCGACCGCATCGCCGCGGGGGCCGAGGCGCTGGCCGGGGCAGGGGCCTTTTCGCTGGTGCTGGAAAAGGTGCCCGAGGGGCTGGCCCGCCGCATCACCGAAGCCATCACGATCCCCACCATCGGCATCGGGGCCTCGGCCGCCTGCGACGGCCAGATCCTGGTCATCGACGACATGCTGGGATTGTTCGAGGACTTCCGCCCGAAGTTCGTGCGCCGCTATGCCGAGCTGGGCCGCGACGCCGACAGCGCCATCGCCGCTTACGCCGAGGATGTCCGCGCCCGCCGCTTCCCCGCGCCGGAACACGCCTTCGGCGACGAACCCGCGAAATGAGCGTCCCGATCGTCACCACGCTTGCCGAGTTGCGCGCCACCACCGCCCGCTGGAGGTGCGAGGGCGCGACCATTGCCGTGGTCCCCACCATGGGCGCGCTGCACGAAGGCCACCTGAGCCTCGTCCGCGCGGCGCTTTCCCGCGCCGACCGGGTGGTGGTCACGCTGTTCGTCAACCCGCGCCAGTTCAACAGCGCCGCCGACCTCGCCGCCTATCCCCGCACGGAAGCCGCCGATGCCGCGAAGCTGGGGCCGACCGGCGCGCATCTGCTTTACGCCCCGGCGGCCGGGGAAATCTATCCGCCGGGCTTCGTCACCACCGTCTCGGTTCAGGGCGTGACCGAGGGGCTTTGCGGCGCCCATCGCCCCGGCCATTTCGACGGCGTCGCCACGGTCGTGGCCAAGCTGTTCCTGCAGACCGGGGCGGACCTCGCCTTCTTCGGGGAAAAGGACTTCCAGCAGTTGCAGGTGGTCCGCCGCATGGCCCGCGACCTCGACATCCCCATCGAGGTGATCGGCTGCGAGACGGTGCGCGAGGTGGACGGGCTGGCGCTGTCCTCGCGCAACCTGCGGCTTTCGGCGGCAGAGCGGGCGGTCGCACCCAGGCTCGCCGCCGCGCTGTTCCGCGCCGCAGGTGAGCTGTCCGGGGGGCAACCCGCCGCCCCGGTGCTGGCGGCGGCGCATGCGGCGATCCTTGCGGCGGGCTTCCGCGAGGTCGAATACCTGGAACTGCGGGCCGAGGACGACCTGTCGCCACTGACCCGCCCCGACCGCCCGGCCCGCCTGCTGGCGGCGGCATGGCTGGGCGATGTGCGGCTGATCGACAACATTCCCGTGGCCGGGGCCGCCTAGGGCCGCCCGCCGTCAGCCGTGCCGGGCCACGAGGTCCAGCAGCGGCACCCGCGCCCCCAGCCGCACGCAGAGCAGCGCGGTGCCGCTGATCTTGCGCTGGACGAAGATCGTTCCCGCCGGCGGCAGGCCCCAGCTTTCCCGGTCGGCAAGGATCGGCGCGGCGAGTTCGCGCAACTCGGCCACAAAGCTGCGGTCGGCGAAGTCGAACAATCCGCCGCGGCTGGCCTCGACATGGGCCAGCAGGACGGCGATCATGGTCCCGATCACCGCGCCGTGCCGTCGGTCCTGCGCGGGCGAGACGAAGCCCGCCGCCAGCAGCGCCGCGCGCAGCCGCGCCCCGTCGCCCGCCAGCCCGGCGCGCAGCAGGTTGCGGTAGGCCGCGGCGGTGTCGGGCGCGACCGGGCGCGTGGCGCCGAAATCCAGCAGGACGATCCGTCCGGTGTCCGCCTGCCAGCGGTAGTTGGCGAAATTGGGATCGGTCTGCATCAGCCCGAAATCGAACAGCTCGCGCAGCACGAGATCCAGAAGGGCCGAAAGCGCGGCATTGCGCCGGTCCTCGGGGGCGTCGGCAAGGGCCTCGATCGGCGCACCGGGCTGGAAGTCCATCGGCAGGACGCCGGGGCGCAGCAGATCGTCCAGCGGGCGCGGCACGGCAAAGCGGGGATCGCCTTCCAGCAGCGCGGCATAGCGGCCCATCTGCGCGGCCTCGCGGGCGTAGTCGGCTTCCTCGTGCAACTGCCGCCGGGCCTCGGCCAGCAGCGGGCCGGTGTCCAGGCCGGGGGGCAGCAGCCCCGACAGACGCAGCAGCGTGGCCACATTGTCGATGTCGGCGTCAATGCTGGCCGCGACGCCCGGATACTGGACCTTGACCGCAAGGACCTGCCCCGAGG
>NZ_JAUNPC010000202.1 GCF_030536915.1 Paracoccus sp. (in: a-proteobacteria) | reverse complement strand
ATTCGTCCGCGATGGTCAGCCCGTAGCCAGACTTGACCTCGACGGTGGCCGTGCCCTCGGCCAGCAGCGCGTCCAGGCGCGGCAGCGCCGATGCGACCAGCTCATCCTCGGTCGCCGCGCGGGTTGCCGTGACGGTGGACAGGATGCCGCCCCCTGCCCGCGCGATCTCCTCGTAGCTGGCGCCCTGCAGGCGCATCTCGAACTCGCGCGCGCGGTCGCCGCCGAAGACCAGGTGCGTGTGGCAGTCGATCAGCGCGGGCGTGACCAGGCGGCCGCCCATGTCCTCGCCCTCCGCCTCGCCCTCGCCCAGGGCGGCGATGCGGCCGTTCTCGATCCGCAGCCACCCGCGCTCGATCAAGCCGTAACCCTCGCCTGTCAGCGTCACGAGGCGGGCGTTGGCAAGGGTGAGGGCGGAGGGAGGGGGGGGCGGCATGTGACCTCGCGATTCTGGCTTGCGTTGGCTTGTTTATGTCTGCACATAATGACGCCTGTCAACGGGGCGCATCAACAGGCGGGAACGGGCAATGCCGGCGATATGGGCAAGACGGGCGCTGCTGCCCGCGGGATGGGAAACGCAGGTCGCGGTCTTCGTCGGAGAGGACGGGCGCATCGCCGCGGTCGAGCGCGGCACGGCCCCGCCCCCCGGCGCCACCGTGGTCGAGACCCTGCTGCCCGCGCCCGCCAACCTTCACAGCCATGCCTTTCAGCGGGCGATGGCGGGGCTGACCGAACGGCGCGGCCCCGATCCGAAGGACAGCTTCTGGACCTGGCGGCGGCTGATGTATCGCTTCCTCGACCAGCTGACCCCCGAGGATATCGAAGCCATCGCCGCCTTCGTGCAGATGGAGATGCTGGAGGCCGGCTATGCCACCAACGTCGAATTCCACTACCTGCACCACGACAGCGGCGGGCGGCCCTATGCCGACCTGGCGGAGATGTCGGGCCGGATCGCAGCGGCAGCCGAACAGACGGGCATCGGCCTGACGCTGCTGCCGGTGCTGTATCAATGGGGCGGGCTCGACCGCCGGGCGCTGGTGTCCGGGCAGGACCGCTTCGGCAATACGCCCGAGCGCTTCGCCCGCCTTGTCGAGGGCGCGCAGGGCCATGTGGCGCGGCTCGGAGCGGACAGCCGCATCGGCATCGCCCCCCACAGCCTGCGCGCGGTGGACGGTGACGGGCTTGCGGCCGCGCAGGCGCTGGCGGGGGACGGCCCGATCCACATGCACCTGGCCGAGCAGGCCGCCGAGGTGGACGAGGTTCTGGCCACCACCGGCCGCCGTCCGGTCGAATGGCTGCTGGAAAACCTGGCCGTCGATCAACGCTGGTGCCTGATCCACGCGACCCAGATGACGCCCGGTGAAACCGTGGCCCTTGCCCGCAGCGGCGCGGTGGCGGGGCTGTGCCCGATCACCGAAAGCAGCCTGGGCGACGGCATCTTCGACGGCGTGCGCTGGACGGATGCGGGCGGCGCCTTCGGCATCGGGTCCGACAGCAACATCCGCATCGCGCTGTCCGAGGAACTGCGGACGCTCGACTATTCGCAGCGGCTGCGCGACCGTTCGCGCGCGGCGCTGGCCAGTGCCGACCGTTCAACCGGCCGCGTGCTGTTCGAGGGCGCGGCCAGGGGCGGCGCGCAGGCGGCAGGGCGCGGGGCGGGCGCCATCGAACCGGGCCTCTGGGCCGATCTCATGGCGCTTGGCGACCTGGGCCCCGACGGCGTTGGCCGCGGGGACGACACCCTGCTGGACACCTGGATCTTCGCCAGGGACGATCGCGACGTGACCGACACCTGGTCGGCGGGGCGCCACCTCGTCGCGGACGGGCGTCACATCCACCGCGCGCCGATCACCGCGGCCTACGCCCGCACCCTGCAGCGGCTGAGGCAGGCGATATAGCCCGGACCCCGGCAGGCGGTTCAATAGCGCGTCGTCATCCTGTAGCCACGGTGGTAAAGCAGCCGGACAAAGGTGACGGACTCTCC
>NZ_JAUNPC010000126.1 GCF_030536915.1 Paracoccus sp. (in: a-proteobacteria) | reverse complement strand
GTCCCGCCATGGGGACGGACACCTCGCTGCGGATCCGACGCAGGTGCTTTTCCTTCCAGAGCTCGGGCGAAAGCGTGTCGTAGTGGCGCAGCACAAGCTGCGGCGCCTGCTGGCGCATCAGGAAGCCGTTGATCTGTTCCTGCTTCTTGTAGTGCAGCGGCATCCGTCCGACATCCGCCTTTGCCCTGATGAGGGACTTGCCTAGGATATGGCCCCAGAAGCCGTATTTCGACGCCTCCCACAGATCGCCATAGGCCTGCTGCGATATGTCGCGATAGGCCCTTGGCCTTCCCCGCTCGTCGAGGAAGAACTTGAAAAAGGGCGTCCTGAATATCGTGTCTTCGCTTGGCGGCGCGGCATAGACGGCCTCGGCCGTGCTGATGACGATGCCGCCGACGTCCTCAGAAACCAGGCTCAGCACCTCGGCTATGCCCTGCGCGGACCAGATCAGTTCATCCACGTCGCAATGCAGGATCCAGTCCGTTTCGCACCAAGCCTTGGCCTTGGTCGCGTTGTGGACCTGGCGTTCTTCCAGCGCGTCCGGTCGGCCTCGCCGCCACCAGCGGTCGCTGCAGACGGTGTTCCTGACCCCGTCGAGCGCGACGTTGCAGGCCACCTTCGGGTCGTCATGGAACAGGAAGACCTGACGCGCGCCTCTGGCCAGATAGTGGCGGGCGAAGATCTCGCAGACAGGGGCGCTTGCACGGACGGTCGCCACGACGCTCCAGCTTGCTTGCCTGCGCGTTTGTTCCGTCATTCAAGGCCCGCAGCTTCTCGGAGTGATTGCCCGCATCACCGCGGCAAGCGATGATGGTAGCGGAGGAGGGACTTGAACCCCCGACACGCGGATTATGATTCCGCTGCTCTAACCAACTGAGCTACTCCGCCCCGGGGCATCCCGTAAGGGGTGCGGGGGATTTAGGGGCGGGGCGGGGGCGCGTCAAGCGGATTTCTCGCGGGTCCGCATGGCGGGGCTTGTCTCGCCCGCGCGAGGGATGCAGGGAAACCGGGCGCGTCCTTGGGCGTTGCATCACGAAAGCAAGGGGTTGCAGATGGCGGACGATCCGTATGCCGCGCTGGGTGTGTCGAAGACGGCAAGCGACGCCGAGATCAAGAAGGCCTACCGCAAGATCGCCAAGACCGATCACCCGGACCTGACCGACGATCCGAAGGCGCATGACCGCTTCAAGGCGGCTTCGGCGGCTTACGACCTGCTGAAGGACCCGGACCAGCGCGCCCGATTCGACCGGGGCGAGATCGACGCCCAGGGGCAGGAACGCCCGCAACGCCGCTATTACCGCGATTTCTCGGAATCGCCCGACAACCCTTATCGCGGGCAGGCGCATTACGGCGATTTCTCGGATGTCTTCGCCGACCTCTTCGGCGAGGGCGGGCGCGGCACCCGGCAGTCCGGCTTCGGCGGCGCCCGCAGCTTCGACATGCGCGGGCAGGATCACCGCTATACGCTGGAGGTCGATTTCATGACCGCGGCGCGCGGCGGCACCACGCGCATCACCCTGCCGGACGGCAATGTGCTGGACGTGACGATCCCGCCCGGCACCCGCGACGGCCAGACCATCCGGCTGCGCGGCAAGGGCGGCGCCGGGATGGGCAACGGCCCGGCCGGGGACGCACTGCTGGCGATCACCGTGCGCGACGATCCCGACTGGCGGCGCGAGGGCGACGACGTGACCACGGTGCTGCCGATCTCGCTGGACGAGGCGGTGCTGGGCGGCAAGGTCGAGGCGCCCACGATCGACGGGCCGGTGATGCTGACGATCCCGCGCGGCGCCTCCTCGGGGCAGAAGCTGCGGCTGCGCGGGCGGGGGCTGGCGGGCGCGGGCGGCAGGCGCGGCGACCAGCATGTGGAACTGCGCGTGGTCATGCCGCCGAAGATCGACGACGAGCTGGCCCGATTTGTCGAGAACTGGCGCAAGGATCACGCCTATGATCCCCGCGCGCAGGGAGGGAAGGGACGATGACCCGCCGTTCGATGACCCGGAACGAGATCCTCGCGCTGATTCCCGAACTCTCGGACGAGGCGCTTGCGGTGCTGACCGAGGCCGGGATCGTCCAGCCCGTCCTGGGCGCGGCCGAGCCGCGCTTCCGCGAGATCGATGCGGCCCGCCTGCAGCTTGCCGTGGACCTTGAAGAAATCTTCAGGCTCGACCCCGAAGGGCTTGCGCTGGTGCTGTCGCTCATCGACCAGTTGAATGGCTTGAAGGGAGAGATGCAGGCGGTGCTGGGCGCCCTGGCCGAAGAGCCGCCCGAGACCCGGGCCCGGCTGCGCCGCGTGATCCGGGAAACCCGCATCCTGCGGGTGCAGGGTGAGTGACGGCGTCCGCCTGCGTCCCGGCGGCCCGCCTCTGGATCTCGCCGGGGCCGAGGGCGGCTGCCATTGCGGGGCGGTGCGCTTCCGGGTGAGGCTGGCCGAGGGCCTCGCCTCGGCCCGGCGCTGCGACTGTTCCTGTTGCCGGATGCGGGGCAGCGTCTCGGTCACCGTCGCGGATGGCGGGTTCGAACTGCTCTCGGGCGCTGATCGCCTTGCGACCTATCGCTTCAACACCGGGGTGGCGGCTCATCACTTCTGCTGGCGCTGCGGCATCAACACCCATCACGAGCGCCGGTCGGTGCCGGGGCAGGTCGCTGTCATCGCCGCCTGCCTGGACGGGGTGAGTCCCTTCGATTTCCTTGAACTGCCGGTTTCCGACGGGGTGCATCACCCTTCGGACGGGGGCGGCGGACGCGCCGGGATGCTGCTCTACAGTCCCGCGTAAAGCGCGGCAAGGCGATCCGCCTCGGCATCCAGCCCATAGGGCGGGTTGATGACGAACATCCCCGATCCGACCATGCCATGCCCCGGACGGGCCGGGGGAAAGCGCACCTCGGACCACAGCGCTTGGCGGTGGGCTGCGGCCAGCGCCCCGATCATGGGACGGTGGCGGTCGTCGGTCAGGACCGGATACCACAGGGCGATCACACCGACGTTCCACTTGCGCGCCATGCGGTCGATCCACGCAGGGATGCGGTCGTAGTCGGGCTTGACCTCATAGCTCGGGTCCACCAGCAGCATTCCGCGCCGGGGTGTCGGCGGAATCAGGGCGTTGGCCATGGCGAAGCCGTCCTGATGGTGAAGGCGCGCGAAACCGGCGACCTCGGCCAGCGCGGCCTGTTCGGCCGGGTGCAGTTCCGCCAGATGGGCCGTGTCACCCGGCCGCAGGAAATGCGCCGCGATCAGCGGAGAGCCGGGATAGGAATCGGGGCCATGCTGCGCCCGGATGGCTGCCAGCGCCTCGTGCAAGGGGTGGTCCCGCGGCAGCCAGCCCGAGGACAGCGCACGCGCAATGCCCGCTTCCGCCTCGCCGGTCTTCAGCGCAGCCGGGGCGCGCAGGTCGTAAAGCCCGCGGCCGGCATGGGTTTCGATATAGCTGAGGGGTTTCGGCTTCCCGGTCAGTCGGGCCAGAGCGGTCGCAAGCAGCGCGTGCTTGTGCACATCCGCCAAGTTTCCGGCGTGGAAGGCGTGCTGATAGGACAACATGGCGCGTGCCTAGCCGCCACGGTCACCGATGGAAAGAGAGGAAGCGGCGACCCCGGGGAGGAGGAGAGGGGTCGCCGCCGACAACGCGCCCAGGGAGGAGGAGAGGGCGGCGTTGCAATCGGATCGCTACCGGGGAGGAGGTCGGCTGCGATCCATGTCCGTAAGATGGCCCAGTTGCTGCATCTGCACAACGGCATTTTGTGCCTATCTGTTATGCTTGCGGTGCATGGTTTGGCCGCCTCAGGGTTGTTAAACTCAAGGCACTTTTAGGAAATCTGTTGTCCTTCACCCGGAACGTGTATCACCTATGTGTGTGACGCAACGGAAATCGGGAACCTTTTGCCTTGATGCTGCAAGGCAGCATGTTTTCCGATGTCTGGTTCCTGCAGATGCCAGCACCTATATCGCCCCAAGGACAGCAAGAAGGATGGGCGGCAGGATGACGGCGAATCGCGACAGGGTCATGCAGGAACTTTCGGCCATTCCGGTTCCAGGCGGCAGCAATCTCGTCGATGCCGACCTCGTCCGCGCCCTGACCATCACGGATGACGAGGTGAGTTTCGTCATCGAGGCCCCGGATCCGGTCCTTGCCCGTGCGCTGGACAGTGCAAGCAAGGACGCCGAGGCGCGGCTGCGCGCCCTCGGGTTCTCAAGGGTCCGCATCGTCACCACCGCGCAGGCCGGCCGCGCGCCGCAGGTCACTGCCCGCTCGGGGCAGGGGGCGGACCCCGGCGCGGGCGCCCCGCCCAGCCTGAAGCTCGGCCGCCACCCCACGCCGCAGGCCGGCCCGGAGGCGATTCCCGGCGTGGACCGCATCCTTGCCATCGGCTCGGGCAAGGGCGGGGTCGGCAAGTCCACGCTGACCACGAACCTCGCCGTGGCGCTGACCCGCGCCGGACGGCGGGTGGGGGTGCTGGATGCGGACATCTACGGCCCCAGCCAGCCCCGGATGCTGGGCGTGACCGACCGCCCACGCAGCGAGAACGACCGCATCATTCCGGTCCGCGCCCATGGCGTCACCATGATGTCGCTGGGCCTGATGATGAAGGAAGGCGAGGCCGTCGTGTGGCGCGGTCCGATGCTGATGGGCGCGCTGCAGCAGATGCTGAACCAGGTCGAATGGGGCGAACTGGACGCGCTGCTGGTGGACCTGCCGCCCGGCACCGGCGACGTGCAACTGAGCCTGTGCCAGAAGGCGCCGGTCACGGGCGCCATCATCGTCTCGACTCCGCAGGACGTGGCGCTGATCGACGCCCGCCGCGCCATCGACATGTTCGACAAGCTGAAAACTCCGATTCTGGGGCTGGTCGAGAACATGTCGTCCTATGTCTGCCCGAACTGCGGGCACGAGGCGCATCTGTTCGGCCATGGCGGGGTCGCGGCCGAGGCGCAGGCGCGCGGCTTGCCCTTCCTCGGTTCGGTGCCGCTGGACCTGTCGGTGCGACTCGGCGGCGACTCGGGCCAGCCGGTCGCGCTGGGGCAGGGCCCGGTCGCCGATGCCTATGCCGATCTCGCGCAGCGGCTGGTCCGGGGCGGGATGGCCTGAGGGGGCTTTCCGGGAAAGCACGGGAAAGCCGGGCGTACATTGCACGGGAAAACACGGGACGCCCTTTGCTGGAGCGTTTCCGGCGAATCTCGCACCTGTGAGAAGCTGTGATCACAAGGTCCGAAATGAACAGTCCAAAGTGAGTCGCCCCAATTTTTCCCTTGCATGGGCAAATCTGCAGCTATCCTGCCACACCCCGGCAGCCACAACATCTTGTGTAGGAAGCTTTCCGCTCAACCAAAAGCTGACCGCGAATCAAGGGCTTCGGATTCGTGTTCGCTTGACGTTCTCTCAGGCCTGATCCGGCACCTCATCTTTCCCCCCAGAAGCCCATTGCTTCCCATGCTTTCCCATGGCATCCCTTCATCACGGATGACGGGCAGTGAAGGGGCACCAAGACCCCAAGCCATAGGCAGGCTTCATACAGGCACCCCGCCTTCCGAAAAACGACCTGGCCGCGCGCGAGCAGCACCTTCCCCCGAGGTGGCGCATGAGACCGGGCGATCCCCGAAACTTCGGGGCCCAGAGATGGGACGAGGGCGGCGGATCGGGCAGTGGCAGCGGCCCGATCCGCCCTTTCTCGTTTCAGGGCCCTGCGGTTCCGGCGAGGGACAGTGGAAGGTGGCAGGGCTTGGCGCGCAGGTTCAGAGGCTCGGAAGAGGTCAGGATCGACGCCAAGGGGCGCATCTCGATCCCTGCCCGCTTCCGCCGCGTCTTCGAGGCTGCCGACCCTGATTTCGAATCCCGCCAGCGCGCGCAGATGGTCATCGTCTATGGCTTCGCCGACTGGACGCATCTTCGACTTTATACCATGGAAGCGATTGAAGAGATTGACGAGGGCATCAGCCGCATGGCCCGTGGCTCGGCCGAGCGCAGCTATCTGGAAACCCTGATGAACGGCCTGTCGGACGAGGCCGAGATCGATCAGGATGGCCGCCTGGTCCTGCCCCAGCGCCTGCGCGAGAAGATCGGGCT
>NZ_JAUNPC010000015.1 GCF_030536915.1 Paracoccus sp. (in: a-proteobacteria) | reverse complement strand
ATATCCGCACCACCGCTCCGGTCGCCTTTGACGGCCAGCCGATCACGCTGGACATCCAGCCCGAAACCGCCGCCGACCGGGTCGAACTGGTCACGCTTGACCGCAACGGGCGTGAGGTGCTGCGCGAAAGCATCGGCCTTGGGACGGGCGAGGTCGACTGGGTGGGCCGCAGAGCCGAAGGGCCGCTGGCCGAGGGTCTCTACAGCTTCAAGCTGGTCAGCCATCGTGGCAGCGAAATCCTCGGGACCAGCGCCGTGGGCGCCTTTGCCCGCGTCACCGGGGCCGAACTGACCGCCGAGGGCGTCAGGCTGTCGCTGCCCGGCGGGGCGCGCGCGCTGGAAAGCGAGGTGACGGCCCTGCGCGAATCGCGCTGAGTTCACGCCGCGTCCGGCCCGCGCGCCCTTGCGGAAGCGCCATCGCTGTCTATAACCCCCGACGATTTGCACGCCGACAATCGCCCGAGGGGAAGCCATGCCGAAACGAACCGATATCTCCTCGATCCTGATCATCGGCGCCGGACCCATCGTCATCGGCCAGGCCTGCGAGTTCGACTATTCGGGCGCCCAGGCCTGCAAGGCGCTGCGCGAGGAAGGCTACCGGGTCATCCTGGTGAACTCGAACCCCGCGACGATCATGACCGACCCCGGCATGGCCGACGCGACCTATATCGAGCCGATCACCCCCGAGATCGTGGAAAAGATCATCGCCGCCGAGCGTCCCGACGCCCTGCTGCCGACGATGGGCGGGCAGACCGCGCTGAACACAGCCTTGGCGCTGGCCGACATGGGCGCGCTGGAAAAATACAACGTCGAGTTGATCGGCGCCCAGCGGGCCGCCATCGAGATGGCCGAGGACCGCAAGCTCTTCCGCGAGGCCATGGACCGGATCGGGCTGGAAAACCCCCGCGCCACCATCGTCTCGGCCCCGAAGCTGGCGAATGGAAAATACGACATCTCGGCCGGCGTGGCGCAAGCGATGGAGGCGCTGGAGGAGATCGGCCTGCCCGCCATCATCCGCCCCGCCTTCACGCTGGGCGGCACCGGCGGCGGCGTCGCCTATAACCGCGACGACTACGAGGCCATCGTGCGCTCCGGCCTCGACGCCTCGCCGGTCGCGCAGGTGCTGGTGGACGAAAGCCTGCTCGGCTGGAAGGAATACGAGATGGAGGTGGTCCGCGACAGCAACGACAACGCCATCATCGTCTGTTCCATCGAGAACGTGGACCCAATGGGCGTCCACACCGGCGATTCGATCACGGTGGCCCCTGCCCTGACGCTGACCGACCGCGAATACCAGCGGATGCGCTCGGCCTCGATCGCGGTCCTGCGCGAGATCGGCGTCGAAACCGGCGGTTCGAACGTCCAGTGGGCCGTGAACCCCGCCGACGGCCGTATGGTCGTGATCGAGATGAACCCGCGCGTGTCGCGTTCCTCGGCGCTGGCGTCCAAGGCCACCGGCTTCCCCATCGCCAAGATCGCAGCGAAGCTCGCCGTCGGCTACACGCTGGACGAACTGGACAACGACATCACCAAGGTCACGCCGGCCAGCTTCGAGCCGTCCATCGACTATGTCGTGACCAAGATCCCCCGCTTCGCCTTTGAAAAATTCCCCGGCGCCAAGCCCGACCTGACCACCGCGATGAAGTCGGTGGGCGAGGTCATGGCCATCGGCCGCACCTTCCACGAATCGCTGCAGAAGGCGCTGGCCTCGATGGAGAATGGCCTGACCGGCCTCGACGAGATTGCCATCGAGGGCGCCGCCGAGGAAGGCAAGCCCGCCTTCATCAAGGCCCTGTCGCGCCAGACCCCAGACCGCATCCGCGTCATCGCCGAATCCATGCGCGCGGGCCTCTCGGACGATGAAATCCACCGCGTCACCAGCTTCGACCCCTGGTTCCTGTCCCGCATCCGCGAGATCGTCGAGGCCGAGCACGAGATCCGCCACCACGGCCTGCCCTCTGACGCCCAAGGCCTCAGCCGCGTCAAGATGATGGGCTTCACCGACGCCCGCCTTGCGCATCTGACCGGCCAGACCGAGACCGCCATCCGCCGCGCCCGCCGCGGCATGGGCATCCTGCCCGTCTTCAAACGCATCGACACCTGCGCGGCCGAGTTCGAGGCCCAGACCCCCTACATGTACTCGACCTACGAGACCCCCGCGATGGGCGAGGTCGAGGACGAGGCGCGCCCCAGCGACCGCAGGAAGGTCGTCATCCTCGGCGGCGGTCCCAACCGCATCGGCCAGGGGATCGAGTTCGACTACTGCTGCTGCCACGCCTGCTTCGCGCTGACCGACGCGGGGTATGAGACCATCATGGTCAACTGCAACCCCGAGACCGTCAGCACCGACTACGACACCTCGGACCGCCTGTATTTCGAGCCGCTGACGCTGGAGCACGTCCTCGAAATCCTGCGGGTGGAACAGGAAAACGGCACCCTCCACGGCGTCATCGTCCAGTTCGGCGGCCAGACGCCGCTGAAGCTGGCGCAGGCGCTCAAGGACGAGGGCATCCCGATCCTAGGCACCACCCCCGACGCCATCGACCTGGCCGAGGACCGCGAGCGCTTCCAGCGCCTGCTGAACGACCTGAACCTCAAGCAGCCCGTCAACGGCATCGCCCATTCCGCCGACGAGGCGCGCGAGATCGCGCAGCGCGTGGGCTTCCCGCTGGTGATCCGCCCCTCCTACGTCCTCGGCGGCCGCGCGATGGAGATCGTGCGCGACACCGACCACCTCAACCGCTACATCACGACCGCCGTGCAGGTGTCCGGCAAGAACCCCGTGCTGCTCGACAGCTATCTCTCGGGCGCGATCGAGGTGGATGTGGACGCGCTGTCGGACGGCAAGACCGTCCATGTCGCCGGCATCATGGAGCATATCGAGGAAGCCGGCGTCCATTCGGGCGACTCGGCCTGCTCGCTGCCGCCCCACACGCTGGACGCCGCCACCATCGAGGAACTTAAGGTCCAGACCACCGCGATGGCGCTCGCGCTGAACGTCGTCGGCCTGATGAACGTGCAGTTCGCCATCAAGGACGGCGAGATCTTCGTCCTTGAGGTCAACCCCCGCGCCTCGCGCACCGTGCCCTTCGTCGCCAAGGCCACCGACAGCGCCATCGCCTCGATCGCCGCGCGGCTGATGGCGGGCGAGCCGATGGCGAACTTCCCTCTCCGCCCCGCCTATCCCGCGGGCGTCGGCCCCGACACGCCCCTGCCCTACGCCGACCCCATGACGCTGGCCGACCCGGTCACGCCCTGGTTCTCGGTCAAGGAGGCCGTGCTGCCCTTCGCCCGCTTCCCCGGCGTCGACACGCTGCTGGGGCCGGAGATGCGTTCCACCGGAGAGGTCATGGGCTGGGACCGCAACTTCCCCCGCGCCTTCCTCAAGGCGCAGATGGGCGCGGGCACGCATCTGCCGGAAGGCGGCCGCGTCTTCGTCTCGGTCAAGGACGCCGACAAGACGCCCGAGATGGCCGCCGCCATGCGCGACCTGGTCGGGATGGGCTTCACCCTGATCGCCACCCGCGGCACGGCCGATTTCCTGCGCGGCGCCGAGGTCCGGGCCGAGCTGGTCAACAAGGTCTACGAAGGCCGCCCGAACATCGTGGACCGCCTGAAGAACGGCGACATCGCGATGGTCCTGAACACCACGGAAGGCGCGCAGGCCATCGCCGATTCCCGCGACATCCGCTCGGTCGCGCTGTACGACAAGATCCCCTATTTCACGACGGCAGCGGGAGCGATCGCCGCCGTGGCGGCGATCAAGTCACGCGAGGAAGGGGACGTGGGGGTGCGGACGTTGCAGGGGTGATGCTTGCTGCAGGTTTTGGACAGTTAGAACTTGAGACTTGGAGATATTGTGCGCCCCGGGCAGCCGGGGCCTGGACAGTCAAGATCAATTAATGGTTTAGAGCCCGGGTTTATAGCTGATTCTGGAAGTCTTAGATCAGGGCTAATGCTGCCTGCAGGGCACCCAGGGTCCGGACAATCTAGACCAATTAGTGGCTTAGAGGACGGGCCTATAGCCGATTCTGGGAATCTTAGAGCAGGGCCTATGCTGCCTGCAGGGCATCCAGGACCCGGACAGTCTAAATCGGGAAGCAGACCAGGCAGAAATCCTTGACCTGAACTTGAACCCGGATGGCATATAACGATTACACAGCCCACAAAAACAACGAGGAAGCGCATCATCTCGCAACCTCTCTGTGCACAACCGCTATTAGTTCTTGACGTTTCTTTGTGTAATCCTCGCGAGGCGGCAAGTCGTTTATCCGACTAGAGCAACACGCCTCGTCCCATCTTATAAAATCGTCTATCGATGCCCTAACATTATTCGAAAAATAAACTCCAAGACTACAAAGAGTGTCCATCAGGGCATCTCTAGCTGTATCGCGCGCTTCCACAAATTTCTTCTTGCGCTCAAATTCAGCCTCTGTGAGCCCATCAGAGCGCGACAGCTCAAGTTCTGCAATAGTCCTTAAGCGCCTCCAACAAACCAAGTAGCGAGTTATGTTTCGAGAAAATTCTTCGGCTAAAGCTAACTTTCTATCTTCCCGTGCATGGTAGCGCGCATGCTGGTCCTGCCAGCGAGGGAACAAAACAGATGCAAGAACCCCACCAATCAAAATTGTAATCAGTGGCGGAACCCACTCAGATAGTACAATGTACAGAACCGAGTGCTCGTTCAGAACAGTATTCATGACGACCTGCCCACCCGCATATGCAGCCAGACAGCAAACCAGCACAGATGACCTAGGACAACATATCTCCACATTCGACGGGCCACAAAGAAACAAGTCTTGAGGCCCAAGCGAGCATTGTTTCAAGTCATTGGCTCGATTACTAACTAGCTCCCTTCTAGGCCACTCACATACGCATTCTTATAGCAGCTATTTGATAGTAAATCTCCACAAATGCGTTGGTGACGTCAAGCATAGCAAGTGTGGGGTGGGTTTCACCTCACCAATCCGCAACGGCGTGGCACCCTCACCCTACCTCCCCCTCAACCACGCCATCGTATCCGCCCGCCCCGCCCGCTTCTCCTCACCCAGAGGCACCCCCGGCTCGTCGCTCATCAGCCGGGCGGCGTCGGGGCCGAGGTCCTCGTAGGCCGCCTGCGCCTCGCCCCAGCCCGGCTTGCGGCCGTCCAGCCCCTCGCCCTCGCGGCGGGACAGGTAGTCCATCGTCTCGCCCCCGCGCAGAAGGCCCGCCAGCCGCGCGTGCATGAAGGCGCGCAGGACCGCGTTCATGCGGGGGCCATAGCCCTCGCCCATGCCGCGGAAGAAGCGGACCACGTCCTCCTCCAGCGCGATCGTCACCCGGATGCGCTTGGCCTCGCCGCGCTCGCGCGCGATCTCGTGCCAGGCCTCGGGGATGCGCCCCTCAGTCAGGACCTTCTGGTGCAGGTCCCACTCCAGCCGCCGCATCGCGTCGGCCATATAGTGATAGTTGATCCGCCTCGCCGTCTCGGCCTTCGTCTCGCCCATGCGCGCCCCCCTGCCCCTGTGCCCGCAGTCTGGCGGAACGGGGTTAACGCCCCCTCAACGCGGCGTTCGCATCACTTGTGCATGGTGTGTGCATCCCCCGTGCATCGGATATGCAGCGCATTTCCCGGGGAAATCCCGACCCAACAGGCAGGGGCCGGAGTTCCGAAAGCGCGCCCCGTTGCACCGCGCGCCCCCCTCGCCTATGCCGTCGCAAAGGGGTTTTCCGCATGAGCGTCAACAGCTTCGGCCGCATCTTCACCGTCACCACCTGGGGCGAAAGCCACGGCCCCGCGCTCGGCGCCACCGTGGACGGCTGCCCCCCCGGCATCCCCTTGGACGAGGCCGCGATTCAGCCCTTCCTCGACCGCCGCCGCCCCGGCCAGTCGAAGATGACCACGCAGCGGCAAGAGCCTGATTCCGTTCGGATTCTCTCGGGCGTCTTCGAGGGCCGCACGACCGGCACCCCGATCCAGCTGATGATCGAGAACACCGACCAGCGAAGCCGCGATTATGGCGAGATCGCCCAGGCCTTCCGCCCCGGCCATGCCGACATCACCTATCACCTGAAATACGGCCACCGCGACTATCGCGGCGGCGGCCGGTCCAGCGCCCGCGAAACCGCCGCCCGCGTCGCGGCAGGTGGCGTCGCCCGCGCGGTCCTGCGCGAATTGGCGCAACACCTGACCATTACAGGCTATATGGTGCAGATGGGCGAACTGACCATCGATCACACGCGCTTTGACCTGAGCGAAATAGACCGCAATGACTTCTTCCTTCCCGACCCTGCGGCAGTCCCCGAATGGACCGACTACCTGTCCCGCATCCGCAAGGATCAGGACAGCGTCGGCGCGGTTGTCGAAGTGCTGATCCAGGGGTGCCCGCCGGGCCTCGGCGCGCCGGTCTACGCAAAGCTCGACACCGATCTCGCAGCGGCGATGATGTCGATCAACGCCGTCAAGGCCGTGGAAATCGGCGAGGGCATGGCCGCGGCACGCCTGCGCGGGACCGAAAACGCAGACGAGATCCGCATGGGACCGGACGGACCCGAGTTCCTGTCGAACCACGCGGGCGGCATCCTCGGGGGCATTTCCACGGGGCAGGACATCGTGCTGCGCTTTGCGGTGAAGCCCACCAGCTCGATCCTGACCTCGCGCCGGACGATCAACCGCGCAGGCGAGGAGA
Organism: Paracoccus sp. (in: a-proteobacteria); assembly: GCF_030536915.1. GTDB lineage: Bacteria > Pseudomonadota > Alphaproteobacteria > Rhodobacterales > Rhodobacteraceae > Paracoccus. The sequence continues at coordinate 37,407 of NZ_JAUNPC010000015.1, read as the reverse complement.
TCGAGCTTGTCACCAAGGGCCGCCACGATCCCTGCGTCGGCATCCGCGCGGTGCCGGTGGCCGAGGCGATGGCGGCCTGCGTGATCCTCGACCACCTGCTGCTGGACCGCGCCCAGACGGGCGGCACGCGAGGGGTGATCGGCTGAACGCCCGCCGCATGGCGACACCTACGCGGCTTCGCGCAGCGGCTCGACGACAAAGGGCGTGATGGTCACCCGGTCGCCCTCGAATTCGCAGAAAGAGCCGGGCGGCACTTCCAGCCAGTCCGCCTCGTCAGCCTCCAGCGGCTCGGAGACGACGGCGCGCCCCTGACGTGTCTCTGACCAGCGATGATACAGCGTCGGCGCATGGTCATCCGTGGCGTAGCGCGCCGCATAAAGCCGCTGGCCGTCCGAAAAGGCGCAGGTCAGGCGGACATGAGGCAGGGTGCCGCGCCGCCTCGCCAGCGCCTCGAAGCGCGCCGTGGCGCGGGCCAGCGCGCCGCAGGGGTCGTCCACCAGCCCCTCGCCCAAGGCGCCGAGAAACAGCGCCTCGCTATCGGTCGCGCCCTTGCGATGGGGGTAAAGCTCGTCGGGGATCAGCACCTCGGCCGCGCGGCGCCAGGTGTCATAGCCGCCGAACTGGCCGTTGTGCATGAAGGACCAGCGGCCGACCGCAAAGGGATGGCAGTTGTTGCGGCTGGTGGCCGTCCCGGTCGAGGCGCGGACATGGGCCATGAACAGATGCGACTTCACCGTTGCCGTCAGGCTGCGCAGGTTGGGATCGGACCATGCGGGCATGACGTCGCGGTAAAGGCCGGGCTCGTCCCGTTCGCCATACCAGGCGAGGCCGAAGCCGTCGGCGTTCACGGGCGTCTGGCAGCGGACGGCGCCGTGGCTCTGCCGGACCAGCGAATGGCCGGGCCGACTGACGATGTCCTCAAGATAGATCGGCCTGCCCAGATAGGCCGCCCAGCGACACATTCCTGTCCCCCGCATTGGTGTTTTGCGGGAAACTAGCAGCAGCCGGGCGGAAAATCAGCAGATTCCTTGGACCTTGCGCGGGGCCATGGATCACAACCCCGCGCAGGCCTCATCATGCCGCGTCGGCGATCACCTTCTCGACCGCCGCGATGGCGTCGTCGAGCGCCGCAAGCGAGGGCGCGCCGCCCTGCGCCCGGTCGGGACGGCCGCCGCCGCCCTTGCCGCCCAGCGCCGCGACCGCCGCCTGGACCAGCGACACCGCGCTGACCCGCTCTGCAAGATCGGGCGTGACCGTCGCCGCGACCGTCGCCTTGCCGTTGTCCTCGGTCATGACAACGACCGCGCCGGTGGACAGCCCTGACCGCATCTGGTCGGCCAGCGCGCCAAGTTCCTTGCCCGAGACGCCCTCGACCCGCCGCGCGATCACCTGCACGCCGCCGATGTCCTTGGGCGCGGCATCCGAGCCGCCACCCATCGCCAGCTGGCGCTTGAGCTGGGCGATCTCGTTCTGCATGGCCTTGCGGTCGTCGGCCAGCGCCTTGACGCGGCCCACCACGTCGCCCGACTGCGCCTTGAGCAGCCCCGCGATCTCGGACAACTGCCGCTCGGCCTCGCGCAGATGCGCCAACGCCGCCTGCCCGGTCAGCGCCTCGACCCGCCGCACCCCGGCCGAGGAGGCGCTGTCCCCCAGCAGGACGAAGGCGCCGATGTCGCCGGTGCGGCTGACATGGGTGCCGCCGCAAAGCTCGATCGAATAGATGTCGCGGTTCGTCCCCTTGCCCGAGCCCTCGCGCCGACCCATGGACACGACGCGCACCTCGTCGCCATACTTCTCGCCAAACAGCGCCTGCGCACCCATCTCGCGGGCGTCATCGGGCGCCATCACCCGCGTCTCGACCGGCGAGTTCTGGCGGATGACCGCGTTCACCTCGGTCTCGATCTGCGCCAGTTCTTCGGGCGACAGCGCCTTGCCGTGGCTGAAGTCGAAGCGCAGCCGGTCCTCGGCATTCAGGCTGCCCTTCTGCGCGACATGCTCGCCCAGCGCGTTCCGCAGCGCCTCGTTCAGCAGGTGCGTGGCCGAGTGATTGGCCTGGATCGCGCCGCGGCGGTCGATGTCCACCGACAGCGTGGCCCCCTGCCCGCGCGAAATCTGGCCCAGTGTGACTTCTGCGAAGTGGATGAACAGGCTGCCGGATTTCTTTGTATCCGTCACCCGCGCCGCGCCGGTTTCCGTCTTGATCAGGCCGGTGTCGCCCACCTGACCGCCGCTTTCGGCATAGAAGGGCGACTGGTTGACCATGATCTGAACCTGCTGGCCCTCGCCCGCCGCCTCGATCTCGGCGCCGTCCTGCACCAGCGTCAGGATCACACCCTCAGCCTGTTGCGTGTCATAGCCCAGGAACTCGGTCGCGCCGTGCCGCTCGGCCAGATCGAACCAGATCGCAGCCTCCGTGGTCTCACCCGAACCCGTCCAGGCGGCACGCGCCTTGGCCTTCTGCTCGGCCATGGCGGCGTCGAAGCCCGCCACCTCAACACCGCGCCCCTGCTCGCGCAGCGCGTCCTGCGTCAGATCCAGCGGGAAGCCATAGGTGTCATACAGCTTGAAAGCCGTCTCGCCCGGCAGGTCGGCACCCTCGGGCAGTCGCGCGACCTCATCCGACAGCAGCCGCAACCCGCGGTCAAGCGTCTGCTTGAAGCGCGTTTCCTCGCCCCGCAGCGTTTCCTCTATCATCGATTGGCCGCGGGTCAGTTCCGGGTAGGCCGCGCCCATCTGCCGGACCAGCGCCGGGACCAGCCGGTGCATGACCGGGTCCTGCGCGCCCAGCATGTGGGCGTGGCGCATGGCGCGGCGCATGATGCGGCGCAGCACATAGCCGCGTCCCTCGTTCGAGGGCATCACCCCATCCGCAATCAGGAAGCTGGTGGACCGCAGGTGGTCGGCGATGACGCGGTGATGCACCTTGCCTGGCCCGTCGGGGTCCGAGTTGGTGACATGGGCCGAGGCCTCGATCAGCGCCCGCATCAGGTCGGTGTCGTAGTTGTCGTGCTTGCCCTGCAAAAGCGCGCCGATCCGTTCCAGCCCCATGCCGGTGTCGATCGATGGGTTCGGCAGCGGCTTCATCGTGCCATCCTCGAACTGCTCGAACTGCATGAAGACGAGGTTCCAGATCTCGATGAAACGGTCGCCGTCTTCCTCGGCCGAGCCGGGCGGGCCGCCCCAGATCGAGGGGCCGTGGTCGTAGAAGATTTCCGTGCAGGGGCCGCAGGGACCGGTCGGGCCCATGCGCCAGAAGTTGTCGTCGGTCGGGATGCGGATGATGCGGTCGTCGCTCAGGCCAGCGACCTTTTTCCAGATGTCCGCCGCCTCGTCGTCGGTGTGATAGACCGTGACCAGCAGCTTGTCCTTGGCAAGACCGAAGTCCCTGGTCAGCAACTCCCAGGCATAGGGAATCGCCTCGGTCTTGAAGTAGTCGCCGAAGCTGAAGTTCCCCAGCATCTCAAAGAAGGTATGATGCCGCGCCGTATAGCCCACGTTGTCGAGGTCATTGTGCTTGCCCCCTGCCCGCACGCATTTCTGCGCCGTGGTCGCGCGGGTATAGTCGCGGTGTTCCAGCCCGGTAAACAGGTTCTTGAACTGGACCATGCCCGAGTTCGTGAACATCAGCGTCGGGTCGTTGCGCGGCACCAGGGGCGAGCTGTCCACGCGCCGGTGGCCGTTCCGTTCGAAGAAGTCGAGGAAGGTCGAGCGGATGTCGTTCAGGCTGGCCATGGCGTCTGTCCTGCGGAAATGCTGCCGGGCAGAGATAGCGATGCCCCCGCCCGCTGTCCAGAATGACGCGGAAGGCAGCGATCCCTGCAGATGAAAACGGCCGCCTTGCGGGGCGGCCGTTCTGGCTGACGCTTATTCCTCGGTCAGCGCGGCATCATCCTCTTCGGGGCTGGCGCCGAAATCCAGCCCGTGGCTGGCTCGGATGCGGTCCTCGATGGCCAAGGCCACGTGGGGATTGTCGCGCAGGAACTGCTTGGCGTTCTCGCGCCCCTGCCCGATCCGCTCGTCGCCATAGGAATACCAGGCGCCCGATTTTTCCACCACGCCCGCCTTGACGCCCAGGTCGATCAGCTCGCCGACCTTGGAAATCCCCTCGCCATACATGATGTCGAACTCGACCTGCTTGAACGGCGGGGCCACCTTGTTCTTGACCACCTTCACCTTGGTCGAGTTGCCCACGATCTCGTCGCGGTCCTTGATCGACCCCGTGCGGCGGATGTCCAGACGCACCGAGGCGTAGAACTTGAGCGCGTTGCCGCCCGTCGTCGTTTCGGGGTTCCCGAACATGACGCCGATCTTCATGCGGATCTGGTTGATGAAGATCACCATGCAGTTGCTGCGTCCGATCGAGGCGGTCAGCTTGCGCATCGCCTGGCTCATCAGGCGGGCCTGGCTGCCCATCTGCATGTCGCCCATGTCGCCCTCGATCTCGGACTTGGGCGTCAGCGCCGCGACCGAGTCGATCACGACCAGGCTGACCGCGCCGGACCGGACCAGCGTATCCACGATCTCAAGCGCCTGTTCGCCCGTGTCGGGCTGGCTGATCAGCAGCTCGTCCAGGTTCACGCCCAGCTTGCGGGCATATTGCGGGTCAAGCGCGTGTTCCGCGTCCACGAAGGCGCAGACGCCGCCCTTCTTCTGTTCCTCGGCCACGACATGCAGCGTCAGGGTGGTCTTTCCCGAGCTTTCCGGCCCGAAGATCTCGATGATGCGGCCCTTGGGCAACCCGCCGATTCCCAGCGCGATGTCCAGCCCCAGCGAGCCGGTCGAGGTCGCCTCGATCTCGGCCACCGGGTTGTCGGCGCCGAGCTTCATGATCGAGCCCTTGCCGAACTGGCGTTCGATCTGCGCCAGCGCGCTGTCGAGCGCCTTCTGCCGGTCCGCGCTGCGTTTGTCGTCCATCTTCAGGATGCTCGCCCCAGACATTTTCACCTACTCTATTGCAGCGCAGGACCGTGCACAACGATGCAGCGCAGCCATTCCTTGTTCACCTGATGTTCTGCACGCCATCTGGTGATTTTGCGGCCTGACCACAAGGACATGCCGCCCTCGAATCGCACTCTGCAGAAAGAATCTTAACAAACCGTTGAGCGGCTTCCGAAGGCCCGCTTGTGGCCGGATTCCGGCGCGGTATTCTTGCGCCATGCATCTTCTGTCGCCCCTGCCTGCCGGGTTCCGGCGATGACCCCCGCCGCCCGCGCCGCCGCGGCCATCCAGATCCTCGACGCGATCCTGCAGGGAGAGCCTGCCGAGGCGCAACTGACCCGCTGGGCCCGCGCCAGCCGCTTTGCCGGCTCGGGCGACCGCGCCGCGGTGCGCGACATCGTCTATGACACGCTGCGGCGCCGGCGCAGCCGTGCCGCCCTGGGAGGCGCGGACAGCGGGCGCGGCCTGGTCCTCGGCGCCCTGCGCGAGACCGGCAGCGATCCCGACACGATCTTCACCGGCGAAGGCCACGCGCCCGCGCCCCTAACGGCGGCGGAACGGGCGGGCGGGCGGGCGCCGGTGCCATCCGAGGCCACCGACCTGCCCGACTGGATCGCCGAGGCGATGAAAGCCGATCTCGGCAGCGGCTTCGCCCCGGTCGCGGCGGCGTTGCGCGACCGCGCTCCCGTGTGGCTGCGCGCGAACCTTGCCCGGACGACCGCGGCCGAGGCCCGGCAGGCGCTGGAAGCTGACGGCATCGCCGCCGAACCCGATCCCCGCTGCGGCACGGCCCTGCGGGTGACGGCGGGCGAGCGGCGCATCCAAGGCTCGGCCGCCTACAGGGAAGGGCTGGTCGAGCTGCAGGACCTGTCGCCCCAGATGGCCTGCGCCGCGCTGCCGATCGCGCCGGGGACGACCGCGCTCGATTTCTGCGCGGGGGGCGGGGGGAAGGCGCTGGCGCTGGCGGCGCGGGGCGCGCGGGTGACGGCTTGGGATGCCGCGCCCGCCCGGATGCGCGACCTTCCGGGTCGCGCCGCCCGTGCCGGGGTCAGGATCAGGATCGCGGAAATGCCGCAGGGGTTTCATGATCTCGTGCTGACGGACGTGCCCTGTTCCGGTTCGGGAACGTGGCGGCGGACGCCGGAGGCGAAATGGCGGCTGACGCCCGCGGATCTGGACAGGCTGGCCGAAACGCAGGCCGCGATCCTCGACCGCGCCGCGCGCCATGTGCGGCCCGGCGGGACGCTGGCCTACATGACCTGCTCGCTTTTCGCCCGCGAGAACGAGGATCAGGTCGCGCGTTTCCTTGAACGGCATCCTGATTTCACCCTCGGGAGCGCGACGACCCTGACACCGCTTTCCGCAAGCGACGGTTTCTTCCACGCGCTCATGACCTGTTAAACGACGGTTAACCTCCGGCACGCTATGGTCGGGCGCGAATCGGGTGGCGAGGCGGGAATGAAGCAGGGCGGGCTTTTGTCCTCGGGCGGGCTGGCGGCGGTGCCGGTCCTGATGCTGCCGGTGATGCTCGGGGCGCTGTGGCTGGCGCTGGCGCCGGCGGCGGTGCCGCCGCGGGTTCTCGTGGTTGCGGGCACGGTGGCGGTCGCCTGGTATCTGCTGGGCGGGATGATCGCAGGGCGGCAGCTGCTGGATCGGCTTGCGGTCGCGCGGCAGGTCCGGGCGGCGCGCGTCACCCTTGCCGATGAGCCGGGCTGCGCCTGGATCGTCGAGTCCGGGGGCGCGATCCGCGGCCAGTCGGCCGCGGCCGGACGGCTGCGGGACCTGTCGGGGCGCGATGCGGCGGCGCTGCTGGCCGGGCACCGCGCCCACCCCGCCGCGGCTGCGGCCGCGCTGCTGGCGCGCGTCGGCGACGGCAGGCCCCTGCGGCTGCCGCTTGGCGATGGCTCGGCGCTGGACGCGCGGCGCATTCCGGGCAGCACGCTGCAGATCTGGCGCATCGAGACGCCGCAGCCCGAACCGGCCGGGACGGCCGCGGGCATCGGCGTCGATTACCGCACGGTGCCCATCGCGCTTCTCGACCTCGGCCCGGATGGCCATGTGCTGACCGCCAACCTTGCGGCCGAGGCGCTGCTGGGCCCGGTTGCCCCTGGCACCTTTTTGGGTGATCTTCTGGACGGACTCGGGCGGCCCCTGGGCGACTGGCTGGCCGAGGTCCGCGAGGGCCGCGACACCGGCCGCGGAGAGGTTCTGCAGACCCGCACCGGCGATGTCGAGCGCGCGCTGCAGGTGACGCTTGCCTCCAGCCCCGGCATCGACCGGATCGTCGCGGTGCTGACGGACGTGAGCGCGCTGAAAACGCTGGAAGCGCAGTTCGTGCAAAGCCAGAAGATGCAGGCGATCGGCCAGCTTGCGGGCGGGATCGCGCATGATTTCAACAACCTGCTGACGGCGATCACCGGTCATTGCGACCTGCTGATGCTGCGGCGCGACAACACCGATCCCGATTACGCCGACCTGCACCAGATCTCGCAGAACGCCAACCGCGCGGCGGCGCTGGTGCGGCAGTTGCTGGCCTTCTCGCGCAAGCAGACGCTCAGCCCCGAGATCATCGACCTGCGCCACGTCCTGTCGGACCTGAGCCACCTGCTCAACCGCCTGGTCGGAGAGCGGGTCGTCGTCACCGTCACCAACGACCCCTCGCTGCGGCCGATCCGGGCCGACGGGCGGCAGTTCGAGCAGGTGCTGATCAACCTCGCCGTGAACGCCCGGGACGCCATGCCGAAGGGCGGCGAGATCGCCATCCGCACCGAGAACGTCAGGCTGCGCACCGGGCTGACGCTGGAAGGGGCCAGCATCCCCCAGGGCGAATATGTCCGCATCACCGTCTCGGACCAGGGCTGCGGCATCCCGCCCGAAACGCTGGACAAGATCTTCGACCCCTTCTTCACGACCAAGAAGCAGGGCGAGGGCACGGGCCTTGGCCTTTCGACCGCCTATGGCATCGTCAAGCAGACGGGGGGCTACATCTTCTGCACCAGCACCCCGGGCGACGGCACGACCTTTGCGCTGTATTTCCCGGCCCAGCGGCCGCGTCCCGCGGAAAGGTCCGCGCCTACCCCGGCGGCAAGCCCCGCGGCGCCCCGCAGCGGCGAGGACCGCCGTCGCACCGTGCTGTTGGTCGAGGACGAGGCCCCGGTACGCGCCTTCGCGGCCCGCGCCCTGCGGCTGCACGGTTTCGAGGTGATCGAGGCCGACAGCGGGGAACGGGCGCTTGAGATCCTGTCGGATGCCGCGCTGCCGGTGGACATCTTCGTGACCGATGTCGTCATGCCGGGCCTCGACGGCCCCGGCTGGGTCCGCACCGCCCTGCAGGTGCGCGAGGGCACGCGGGTGATCTTCATGTCGGGCTACATGGATGCGACCCTGTCGGACAACAACATGACCATTCCCAACGCCCTGTTCCTGCCGAAGCCCTTTTCGCTGTCGGAACTCGTCGCAACCGTGGAAAGCCATCTCGCGGGCAGCGCCGCCCCGGCCCGCCCCATCGATGGCGCCCTTCCGGGCGCCTGAGGAAACCCGCCGCGTCCATGCCTGACCGGCTGGGAATACGCATGCCGCGCGGCGGGAAGAACTCACGCCCGCAGGTGCCCCGCCGCATCTTTGACCCGCAGCGGGGGATGGGCCGGGCAGGATCTCGCGGGGTGCAGATCCGTTCGGCTGGGGCCGTTGCGTCACAGCGGGACGGCTGCAGGCCGGGAACACGGCGGCCGGTCAGAAGCCGCTGGACAGGTCCCCCGCGCCATCGTAGGGAAGGGCCAAGCCGCCGCTGGCTTATCCGCGTGGCCTTGTCGCATTTCCGCATCGGCCTCCGCTTTCTGAACAGATCATGACACGCGCGCGCCAGACCTTGCTGATGTTGGGCGCGGTGCTCGTGACTCTGGCGCTCGGCGTCGGGCTGACCGCCTTCACCGTCCGGCTGGAAAACCGGGCCGCTGTTCTGCGGTTCGAACGGCTTGCCGACCTTGTGTCGAGCCGGATCGAGCAGCGGATGATCCAGCATGTCGCCCTGTTGCGGGGCACGCGCAGCTATTTCGACGCGCAGGACCAGCCAGTTTCGGTGCAGGAGTTCCGCCGCTATGTCGCCGGGCTTGAACTGCAAAGCGATTATCGCGGCATCCAGGGGATCGGCTTTGCCGCGCTGCTGCCGGCAGAGCGGCAGGCCCCGGCACTTGAGCGGATCTCTGCCAACCACGGCTGGACGGCGGTTGCGCGGCCGGGTGGCGACCAGCCGCTCATCGGTCCCATTGTCATGCTCGAACCCCTGGACGCGCGGAACCGGCAGGCGATCGGCTATGACATGTTCGCGGAACCCGTCCGCCGCGAGGCGATGATCGCCGCCCTCGAAAGCGGCGAGGCGCAGGCGACCGGGCCGGTGGAACTGGTGCAGGAGATCACCGCCGAAAAGCAGGCGGGCTTCCTGATCTACATCCCCACGCGGGGCGGGCTGTTCGGGATGCACGAGGGCCGGGACGGCGGCTGGGTCTATGCGCCCTATCGCGCCGGCGACCTGCACCATGCGGTGCTGGCCGAACTGCCGGACCTGCCGCTGTCGCTGCGGACGGTGGACAGGCAGTCCCCCGGCCAGCCGTTGTTCGACAATATCCCCGAGGATGCGCCCGCCCGCCTGCTGAGCCGCGCCGCCATGCGCGAGATCGCCATCGCCGGGCGGAACTGGCAGATGACGATGGTGCCCGCCCCCGGATTTCTGGGGCTCGAGGATCGCTCGGCCAGCCTGATGGTCGGGGCGCTGTCGCTTCTGCTGCTGATCGCGGTGACGGGGGCGACGCGCAACTTCATGCGCGCGCTGCGCGAGGCAGAGTTGCGGGCCGCCCAGTCCGCCCGCGAGGCCGATGAGCGCACGCTGCTGCTGCGCGAGATGCAGCACCGGATCAAGAACCACCTGGCCCGCATCCAGGCGATTGCCCGGCAGACGATGCGCTCGGCCCCGGACCTGCAGGAATTCGGGCGCGTGTTCGGCGCGCGGCTGTCGGCGATGGCCAAGGCGCAGGATGCCGTGAACCGCGCCGAACAGGGGTCCGCGGACCTTGCCGAGCTGCTGCGGGCCGAGGTCGGCGGCGTCGTCGCCGCCGCGCAGGCCAAAGGGATGCTGAACGGCCCCCCGGTGCGGCTGAACGGGCGCGAGGCGCAGGCCCTGGGGCTGGTCGCCTATGAGCTCAGCACCAACGCGATGAAATACGGGGAAAACTCGGACGACCTGACGATCCGCATCGATTGGACGGTTGAACCACGCGCCGGCGCCGACTGGCTGGTGCTGAGGTGGAGCGAGCCGGACGCCAGCCCGGCGCCCGGCCATGAGGACCAGAACGGAAATGGCGGCTTCGGGTCGCAACTGATCCATGCGCTGATCGAGGGCGACCTGAACGGCGCGTTCGCCCGCGCCTTCGGGCCCGACGGCATGGTCGTCACCATCGCCTTTCCCCTGGCGCTGGCGGGTCACAGCGGCTCGGATGGCGCCTCGGCCTCGGGTTCCTCCGGCCCCTGACCCATGGCCAGCAGGCTGCCCCGGCTGCTGCCGATCAGCGGGCCGCGCCCCTGCCCCACCACCGCCAGCGACCCCGGCGAGCCGGTCCGTTCCGACCCCAGCGGCGCACCCAGCAGTGTCAAGCGTTGCCGCGCCCGCGCCACCTTTTCCGGCGCGACCGGCGCGGCCATGGCGAAGCTGTTGTAGGTTTCCGGCGCGCCGGTCATTCCCTGGAACCCCTGCGCCTTGAATGTCGCCCGCAACTCGTCGAAGCGGGCGAGATAGCGGTTCGCATGAACAGCCGTGCGCGAATGGAACGCGCCCGCCGCCCGCCGCCAGTCGCCCGTCTCGGCGTGAAGGTCGCGGACAAAGCGGGCGGCGTAGCGGGCGTTTTCCAGCGGGTCGAACATCTCGACCACGGACGGGAAGTTCTCGCCATGCCAGCGGTAGTTCAACTGGAAGCAGCCGATGTCGAGGTTCACCCGCCCCTGCTCGATGCGGTCCTGCGCAAAGGCCAGCGCCTCGGCCGGGTCATCGAACCAGCTTCCCGCGCCTTCGGCATTCACGCTCCAGGCCCAGGGGCGGACGAGGTCGCCGCGCCGCCGCCCGGTTTCGGTCAGGGTCAGCGCGCCGAGGATGTCGGGCGGCACCCCCATCTCGGCCGCCGCCGTCATCGCCGCCCATTCGCAGACCGCCGCCGGCTGGTCCGCCGGGCCGGTCGCGGCCAACGCCGGCGCAGGCAGGAACAGCAGCGCAAGAACCCGAACCAACCGCATCAGCCACCCCCGGACATGGGAAGGGGATAGCAGGACAGGCTTAAGATTCGGTTGTCAGGCGAACAACTCGCGGCAGAATTCCAGCCCCGAGACGAGCGCGTCCACGTCCTCGCGGGTGTTGTACATGGCAAAGCTGGCCCGCGCCGAGGCGGCTAGGCCATAGTGCTGCATCAGGGGCATGGCGCAATGCGTCCCCGCCCGCACCGCGATGCCGCGCTGGTCGAGGATCGTGGCGATGTCATGGGCATGCGCCCCTTCCATCGTCATGGAAAAGATCGCGCCCTTGCCCGGCGCCGTCCCCTGGATCTGCAGCCAGTTCAGGCCACCGAGCCGCTCGACCGCATAGTCGCGCAGACCCGCCTCATGCGCGGCGATGTTCTGCATCCCCAAGCCCATCATATACTCAAGCGCCACGCCAAGCCCGATCTGGTTGACGATGCCGGGAGTGCCCGCCTCGAAGCGCAGGGGCGGGTCGGCGTAGGTGACGGTCTCGCGCGAGACCTCGCGGATCATGTCGCCGCCGCCGAGAAAGGGGCGCATCTCGGCCTGCCTCTCGGCCCGTATCCAGATCGCACCGGACCCCGAAGGGCCGTAAAGCTTGTGCCCGGTGATGCAGTAGAAATCGCAGCCGAGCGCATCGACATCAACCGGCATATGCACCGCCGCCTGGCTGCCATCGACCAGCACCGGCACGTCCGTCCCCCGCGCGATGGCGCCCACGTCCACTACCGTGCCGGTCACATTGGACATATGGGTGACGGCGATCAGCCGCGTCTTCGGCCCCACCGCCGCCAGCACCTTTTCGGCAGGCAGGCTGCCGTCGGGCTCGGGTTCGACCCAGCGCAGGACCACGCCGTTGCGTTCGCGCAGAAAATGCCAAGGCACGATGTTGGCGTGATGTTCCAGCACCGACAGCAGGATCTCGTCGCCCGGCTGCAGGCGCGGCGCGGCCCAGCCGTAACTGACAAGGTTGATCCCCTCGGTCGAGCCGCTGGTGAAGACGACCTCGTTTTCGTCCCGCGCGTTCAGGAAGCGGGCGATGATCCCGCGCACCCGTTCATAGTTGTCGGTCGCCAGGTTCGACAGGAAATGCAGACCCCGGTGGACGTTGGCGTATTCGCCCGCATAGGCCGCCGAGATCGCGTCGATCACCACCTGCGGCTTCTGCGCGCTGGCGCCGCTGTCCAGGTAGACCAGCGGCCGCCCGTTCACCTGCCGCGACAGGATCGGGAAATCGGCGCGGACGCGGGTGATGTCAAAGCTCATGTGGGCGCTCCCGGCAGGACCCCGAGGGTGGCGGCGAGGATGGACAGAAGAAAGCTCGTCAGCATGATCGTGCCAAGGATGCCCATCACCACCATCAGCGCATTGCGGAAGCCATGCACCGCCATCGTCAGGGCCACCATCAGATAGGCGGCCAGCAGCAGCGTCGCAATGCCGACCAGCGCCCCCAGCGGCGGCAGGACCACGGTGACGGCAAGCTGGATGGCCTGCAGGGCGACCATGATCGCCTCGATCCAGCCGACGGCCAGCAGCGCGTCGGCGAACTTGCCGGTGCCGCCGAAGATGCGCCCGACCTCGGCCAGCAGATAGGCGCCGAAGGCGGCCGAGACGACCTGCACCGAGGCCATCGAGATCGGCGAGGCCGTGAGCATCCCGAGCATTCCCGCCCCGCCCTCGGGTCCCGACATCAGGGCCGCGCCCAGCCAGGACAGCACGGCCGAGGCCGCGGCGGTCGCGAAGATCAGCGCCCAGCGGTCGCCCGGCCCCCAGGGCCTGGCTTGCAGCATCCGGAATCCCGTCTGCGGGTCGCGGACGGTCAGCCTCATCAGTTCTATCATGCAGGGTGCCTTTTGCGGGACAGGGCGCGAAGCCCGGCGATCCAGAACACCAGAAACGCCGCGCCCGCCAGCAGGTTCACCAGCGTCAGGGCGGGACCCGGTCCCATGAAGCCCTGCGTCAGTCCCTGAAGCAGCATCATGGGCGAGGCCGCGGCCAGCGCCCAGACCAGCGCCAGGCGGGATTCGAAGCCCTCGATCCGCGTGCCGAAGGCGCGGAGGAGAAGCTGCATCACCAGCGCCATTGTCATGACGACCAGCGGCATCAGGAACAGGGTCGCCAGCAACGCCCCCCCCAGTCGCGCCTGCAGCGGCACCGAGGGGTCCAGCGCCGCGGCCCGCGCATGCGCCGGCCATTGCGCGACGAAATAGACCGCCATCGTGCCCAGAAGCAGGGCCAGCAGCCCTGCTTCGGAGATGCCGGTCATCCCGCGCACCGCCGCGCCGGGCCTGCGCCAGGTCTGCAGGATGCGCGGGACCAGCGCCACCTCAGCGGGCCTTGGCGGTCAGCCAGTCTTCGAGCCGCCCAGAGATCTCGGCGCGCAGATCCTCGTTCTCCACCTCTTCCAGCGCATCGGCTAGGAAGCTGAGCACCAGCAGCACGACCGCCCGTTCCTGCGGAATCCCGCGCGAACGCAGGTAGAACAGCGCCGTTTCATCCAGCGCGCCGGTGGTCGAGCCGTGGCTGCACTTCACGTCGTCGGCGTAGATTTCCAGTTCCGGCTTGGCGAGGAACTGGCTGGTCTCGTCCAGCAGAAGCGCCTGGCTGATCTGGTAGCCGTCGGTCTTCTGCGCCCCCGGTTTCACGAGGATCTTGCCCTGGAAGACGCCGGTCGCGCCGTTCTTGAGCACCTTCTTGAAGACCTGCCGGCTTTCGCCGCGCAAGCCGCCGTGGGTGATGAAGACCGTGTCGTCATGGTGCAGGTTGTCGCCGTCACCCAGGACGGCGGCGGCGACATGGGCCACGGCGTCGTCGCCGGCAAGTTCGATCACCGATTCCGACCGCATGTGGCGGCCGTCGACCGACAGCTCGAAGCTTTTCAGCGACGCGCCCTCGGCCACGCGGGCAAACAGGTGGCTGTTGAAGACGCGGGCGATCCCGGCGCGGTGGGCCGAGATGTGGTGCAGCTTCGCGCCCGGCGCGAGGTCAGCCTCGATCACCACATTGCCGCGCGCCCCGACGAGGCCGTTTTCCAACAGCGTCAGGTCCGCGCCTTCCTCAAGCCGCAGGACGTGGTGCACGACGACATCCGCCGCAGGGTCTGAGACGCGGTAAAGCACCTGCACCGGCCGCGCGGCCTGTTCGGTGACGCAGATCACCACACCATCAGTAGCCACAGCCGTGTTCAGCGCCGCGAAGGGACGGGCAACGGGCTTCTGCCCTTGCGCCTCCAGCTTGCCGTAGGCCTCGGCAACCCAGTGGCCCGCCTGCGCGTCGGCCTGGGCCAGCGTGGTGATTTCCACCCCCGCCAGTTCCAGATCGTCCGAGGCACCCGCGTCAAAGCGGCCATCGGTGAAGACCAGCCGCAGCTTGTCCACATTGGCGAACAGCGTCGGCTCGCCGCCGATGGCATCGGCCGGTAGCGGATCAGGCCGGGCGGCGTTGAAGGGCGCGGGATCGGTGTAGCGCCAGTATTCCTGGCGCGGGCCGGGCAGGCCCTGCGCCGTCAGCCGCGCCAACGCGTCGGCGCGGGCGTCGGCGGTGGCGCCGGACATCGGCGCGGGCGCAGCGTCAAGCCGCGCGGCAAGCTGAACGTCGGCAGGCGCGGAACGCGGCGCGCCCTCGATCACGGGGGTCTGGATGGTCATGGTCGCGGCCTCAGGCATCCGCCACCTCGGCGAGGATGTCCCCGTAGCCGTTGCGCTCGACTTCCAGCGCCAGTTCCGGGCCGCCCGACTTCACGATGCGGCCGTCATGCATGATGTGGACGACATCGGGCACGATATGGTCCAGCAGGCGCTGGTAGTGGGTGATCAGCAGGAAGCTGCGGTCCGGCGAACGCAGCGCGTTCACGCCATCCGCCACAAGCCGCATCGCGTCCACGTCGAGGCCCGAGTCCGTTTCGTCCAGGATGCACATGCGGGGTTCCAGCATGGCCATCTGCAGGATCTCGTTGCGCTTCTTCTCGCCGCCGGAAAAGCCCATGTTCACGGGCCGTTTCAGCATCTCGGCATCGATGTCCAAGGCCTTGGCCTTTTCCCGCACCAGCTTGAGGAACTCGCCCGAGGACAGTTCCTCCTCGCCGCGCGCCTTGCGCTGGGCGTTCACGGCGGTCCGCAGGAAGGTCATGTTGCCGACGCCGGGGATTTCCACCGGATACTGGAAGGCCAGGAACAGCCCGGCGGCGGCGCGCTCTTCCGGCTCCATCTCCAGCAGGTCACGCCCGTCCAGCGTGGCGGTGCCGCCCGTGACCTCATAGCCCTCGCGGCCCGCGAGGACGTAAGAGGTCGTGGACTTCCCCGAGCCGTTCGGACCCATGATCGCATGGACCTCGCCCGCCGGCACGGTCAGCGTGACGCCCTTGAGGATCTGCTTGCCCTCTTCCTCGAGCTGCACGTGAAGGTTCTTGATTTCCAGCATGTTCATTTCCTCAATTGTTCGTTGACCAGATGTTTGCCGAACCGGATCATTCAGCTCACTGCATCCGGCACATTGTGAGTTGCTGTTGCTTCATTCAGTTGCGCTGCAACGCGCCGCAGGGCTTCTTGCTGCAATTCGCCTAGGCCCTGGATGGACATCAGCCGTTGGATTTCTGCGGTCACCGCATCCTCATGCCTGAGGATGCTTTGATCCGGGCAATCATTCCGGTTCATCTGAACGTAGAATTCCGCATTGTGGCGCTTGTTCGAGGCGCCTGCCTGCGCTGCCGCCCAGCCGCGTCCCCGAATTCGCTTCAGCGCGAAATGCTCGGGGGTTCTGACACAGTAGTGATTGATTTGCGCGACATCATAGCTGATTTCCTCCGGCGGAATCCGCGACGCGCGCGAGCGATCCAGTCCCTCGACCCACTTCCGGTGAACCCGGTTGCTGGATCGCAGTTCCTGCCCATCGCAGCCGGCGAAGCTTCCAATCGGCAGGGTTCCGGAAAGAAGCGGCCGATGCACGGAATGCCCCGACAAGCCCAGCACCGCGTCGCTCATCCTGAAGAATGTCTTCACCTTCAGATTGACCTCGGATTCGAGCGCTGCTGCCCTCGAGAAGCTGTTCGAGATGAACCGGCCAGAGAATGCCTGGTTTCCGCTGTCTCCGAATATCCGCCACGGGATGATGATCGCCTGCCGCGGACCGAGAAAACGAACCATGTCGGTGACGAAACCATCACCGACATGGATGTTCAGGAATTCGTCCGCATCCAGCCAGATCGCCCAGTCACCCTTGCGGATGAACCCGCCCTCATTGGCTATTTTCGCGGCGACCGCCTGCGGAGCGACGCCCTCGGGCACAGTCGTAACAGTGTGAATGATCTCGCCTGCCCCTGCCAAGGCATCCAGCAGTTCATTCGTCATGTCACTGGACGGGTTGGAGACGATTGCAATCCTGTCGAAGCCGATCACCTTGTGATAGGCGATCCATTCCAGAAGGAATGGAGCCTCGTTCTTCACGGCTGTGAACAGGGTGAAATGCTGCGCATCATCCCCAGTGGCTTCTTGCGTCACCCCACCGACCCTTCCAGGCTGATCGCGACCAGGCTCTGCGCCTCCATGGCGAACTCCATCGGCAGGGCCTGCAGCACGTCGCGGCAGAAGCCGTTGACGACCAGGGCCACGGCCTCTTCCTCGTCCATGCCGCGGGCGCGGCAGTAGAACAGCTGGTCCTCGTCCACCTTGGAGGTGGTGGCCTCGTGTTCCACGCGCGAGGAGCTGTTCTTGACCTCGATATAGGGCACCGTGTGGGCCCCGCACTGGTCGCCGATCAGCAGGCTGTCGCACTGGGTATAGTTGCGGCTGTTGGTCGCCCGCGGGTGCATCGTCACCAGCCCGCGATAGGTGTTCTGCGCCTGGCCGGCCGAGATCCCCTTGGACACGATCCGCGAACGGGTGTTCTTGCCCAGGTGAATCATCTTGGTCCCGGTGTCGGCCTGCTGCGCGTTGTTGGTGATCGCGATGGAATAGAACTCGCCCTGCGACTCCTCGCCGCGCAGAATGCAGGACGGGTATTTCCAAGTGATCGCGCTTCCGGTTTCCACCTGCGTCCACATCACCTTGGCCCGGGCCTCGCGGCAGTCGGCGCGCTTGGTGACGAAGTTGTAGATGCCGCCCTTGCCTTCCTCGTCGCCGGGGAACCAGTTCTGGACGGTCGAGTATTTCACCTCGGCGTCTTCCAGCACGACGATCTCGACCACCGCCGCGTGAAGCTGGGCGGTGTCGCGCTTGGGCGCGGTGCAGCCCTCAAGATAGCTGACGTGGCTGCCCTTGTCGGCGATGATCAGGGTGCGCTCGAACTGGCCCGTATTCTCGGCGTTGATGCGGAAATAGGTGGACAGTTCCATCGGGCAGCGGACGCCCGGCGGGATGTAGACGAAGGACCCGTCCGAGAAGACGGCCGAGTTCAGCGTCGCGAAATAGTTGTCCGACGGCGGCACGACCGAGCCGAGGTATTTCTTCACCAGTTCGGGATGCTCGCGGATCGCCTCGCTGATCGAGCAGAAGATCACCCCGGCCTTCGCCAGTTCGTCCTTGAAGGTGGTGCCGACGCTGACCGAGTCGAACACCGCGTCCACCGCGACCCGGCGCGCATCGGCGGGCGTCGCCTCGGCCCCCTCGACCCCGGCCAGGATCGCCTGTTCCCTCAGCGGGATGCCCAGCTTCTCATAGGTGGCCAGCAGGGCGGGATCGACCTCGTCCAGCGACTTGGGCTTGACCGCCATGCTTTTCGGGCGGGCGTAGTAATACTGGTCCTGATAGTCGATCTCGGGATAGTTCAGCATCGCCCAGCGCGGCTCGGCCATGCCCTGCCAGCGGCGGAAGGCGGTCAGGCGCCACTCGGTCATCCACTCGGGCTCGTCGTTCTTCTGGCTGATCAGCCGGACGATGTCCTCGTTGACGCCCTTGGGGGCGTATTCCATCTCGATCTCGGTCTCCCACCCGTATTTGTAGGAGCCCATGTTGGCGACGGTCTCGACCGTCTCACGGTCGACGCCTTCGCGGACTTCGATCTCGGGCATGTCCAGAGCGGCCATCGGTCACCTTCTTCCCTGCTTGCTTCGCCATCGGTCGCGGGCAGCAAGCCACGCCTCGGCAAAGCGGTCCAATTCCTCAAGCGTCGTCGTTCCGCCGAACGAGACGCGCAACGCGCAAGCCGCATCCGCCTCGGCCACGCCCATCGCGCGCAGCACCCCGCTGGACCGGACCTTGCCGGAACTGCAGGCCGACCCGGCAGAGACGGCAAAGCCGGCCAGGTCCATCTGCATCACCTGCGTCTCGCCCTTCCACCCCGGCGTGAGGATGGACAGCGTCTGCGGCAGGCATCGGGATACGCGCCCCGGAAACATAGTGTTTCCCTCGGCATCTTCCAACCTCTCGCGCAGATGTTCTCGCATGCCGGCAAGTCTTTCGGGGATTCCGGCCGCAAGGTCGCGCTGCGCGGCCTTGGCGGCGGCGGCGAAACCGGCAATGGCGGCAAGGTTTTCCGTGCCCGCCCGGCGGCCGCTTTCCTGCCCGCCCCCGCGCAGACGCGCCGCCCGGTCCTCGCCCTCGGCAAGGATCAGCGCGCCCACGCCGCGCGGTCCGCCCAGCTTGTGGGCGCTGACGAAGCCCGCCCGCACCCCCAGCCAGTCGAAGGCCATCGGGATCTTCCCGAAGCCCTGCGTCATGTCGCTGACGGCCAGCCCCTGCGGCAGGTCCTGGATCACCCCCGTCTCGCTGTTGGCAAGCTGCAGCGTGGCGCGGGCCGGGTCGGGGACCGACACGATGCCGTTCGCATCCGCCTCCAGAGTCTCCTCGCACCACGCCCGCACGCAGTCATGTTCCACCCCGGCGCAGGAAAGACCCTGCCCGTCCAGCGCCAGCGCGGCGGCCTCGGTCGAGCCCGAGGTGAAGACGATGTCGGCGCGGGATGCGCCCAACGCCTCGGCCAGTTCCTCGCGCGATCGTTCCAACAGCATCTTCGCCGCCCGCCCCTCGGCATGGACGCTCGATGGATTGCCGGTCACGTCCAGCACATCGGCCATCGCCGCTCGCGCCTCGGGGCACAGCGGCGCGGTGGCGTTCCAGTCGAGATAAACGCGGCTCATTCGCTGCCCGAGCCGCTGGCCAGCCGGTCGGCGATGCGCGTGGCCAAGCGGCGGCCCACCTCCTCCTTGGGCAGTTGTGGCCAATGCTCGGTGTTCGTTTCGGTCACAAGGATGACGCTGTTCTCGGTCCCGCCCATGATCCCCTTGGCCGGGCTGACGTCATTCGCCACGATCCAGTCGCAGCCCTTGCGCCGGCGCTTGGCGGCGGCATTGGCGACCACGTCATCCGTCTCGGCCGCGAAGCCCACGACCAGCGCGGGCCGCGCCTCGGCCCGGCTGACCCAGGCGAGGATGTCCGGGTTCTCGGCCATCTCAAACGCCGGGGGGCGCCCCGAGCCGTCCTTCTTGATCTTGCGGTCAGATGCGCTGGTCACGCGCCAGTCGGCCACCGCCGCCGCCATCACCGCCGCATCGGCAGGCAGCGCATCTTCGACCGCCGCCCGCATCTCGGCCGCGGTTTCCACGCGCACCACCTGCACCCCCGCAGGCGGCGGCACGCTCGCCGGCCCCGTCACGAAGGTCACGCGCGCGCCCAGGTCGCGCAGGCCAGCCGCAATGGCCGTGCCCTGCGCGCCCGAGGATCGGTTAGCGATATAGCGCACCGGGTCGATCGGCTCATGGGTCGGCCCCGAGGTGACGACGACATGGCGCCCCGTCAGTGGCCCCGCGGCCAGCCCCGGCACCACGACCGCCTCGGGCGGAAGCCGCAGGACGCCCGTCAGCCGCAAGGGCCGCTCGGCATCCGCATCCTCCAGCGCATCGCGGATCGCATCGAAGATCGCCTCCGGCTCGGCCATCCGGCCCTCGCCCCATTCGCCGCAGGCCATGTCGCCCTTATCAGGGCCGACGAACAGCACCCCGTCATCTTCCAGCGTGACGCGGTTGCGCTGCGTCGCCGGATGTTCCCACATCCGCACGTTCATCGCGGGCGCGATCAGCACCCGCTTGTCGGTCGCCATCAGCAGGGTCGAGGCAAGGTCGTCCGCGTGCCCCCCGGCCATCTTCGCCATCAGGTCGGCGGTCGCAGGCGCCACCACCACCAGGTCGGCGGATCGCGACAGCTGGATATGCCCCATCTCGGCCTCGCGGGTCAGGTCCCACAAGGCGGCATGGCAGACCTCGCCCGACAGGGCCGACAGCGTCAGCGGGGTGACGAACTGCGCGCCCCCCTCGGTCAGCACCGTTGTCACGCCCATCCCTGCGCCCTTCAGCAACCGGACGAGTTCGGGAATCTTGAAGGCGGCGATGCCGCCCCCCACGATCAGCAGAACCCGCTTTCCCTGCATCCCTGTTCCTCGTCCCTGGCTTGTGGCGGCTGCGACGAGACTTAGAAGACCGGGACCCACGGGGCAAGAAAGCCCGCAACATTCAACTGTCCCGAAGGCAGCGCCCGTCAGCTTCTTTCCGGGTCAAATACCCATGCGGCAGCGCCACTCGCGTGATCCCGCCGGTTACGGCACAGCCGCAAAGCCGGCACCCGATCGGCCTTCCGGCCCGAAACCCTGCCCATCCGGGCCTTGCGGGGATCTTCCCCTCACACCCCCGCCGCAAACGGTAGCCGATAGCCGATCGCCTCGGCGATGTGCGGCGCGCGCACCTCGCCGGAATGGTCAAGATCCGCGATGGTGCGGGCGGTCCGCAACACGCGGTGGTAGCCGCGGGCGCTCAAGCCCAGCCGCTCGGCGGCGCGATGCAGCAGGCTGCGGCCCTCGCTGTCGGGCGCTGCCACCTCCTCCAGCACGGGACCGGAGGCATCGGCGTTCACCCGCATGCCGGGATGCCGGGCAAAGCGATCCGCCTGCCGCGCCCGCGCCGCCGCGATCCGCGCGGCAACCTCGCGTGACGCCTCTCCGCCGGGCCGCCCTTCGAGGTCGCTGACGGCCACCGCGGGCACCTCGATCCGCAGGTCGAAGCGGTCCATCAGCGGCCCGGACAGCTTGCCCATGTAATCGGCCCCGCATTGCGGCGCCCGCGCGCAGGCGCGGCCCGCATCGGCCAGATGCCCGCAGCGGCAGGGGTTCGCCGCCGCGATCAGCAGGAAGCGGCAGGGATAACGCACATGGGCATTGGCCCGCGCCACCACGACCTCGCCGGTTTCCAGCGGCTGACGCAGGGTTTCCAGAACCTGCCGTGGAAACTCGGGCAGTTCGTCCATGAACAGCACGCCGTTATGGGCAAGGCTGACCTCTCCGGGCCTCGCCCCCCGGCCGCCGCCGACGATGGCGGCCATAGAGGCAGTGTGGTGCGGATCGCGGAACGGTGCCTCGCGCGAGATCCCGCCTTCGGTCAGCATCCCCGCCAGCGACTGGATCATCGAGGTTTCCAGCGCCTCGACCGGCGTCAGTTCCGGCATCAATCCCGGCAGCCGGGCAGCGAGCATCGACTTGCCCGACCCCGGCGGGCCGACCATCAGCAGGTGGTGCCTGCCGGCGGCCGCGATCTCGAGCGCCCGCTTGGCGCGTTCCTGCCCCTTCACGTCGGCCATGTCGGCCAGCCGTGGCGCCCGCACCACCTGTCCCGGCGCGGATGGCGCGACCGGCGCGCGCCCGGTCAGGTGATCGACCACCTGCCGCAGCCCCTTCGGCGCGATCACCGGCACCGCGCCGACCCAGGCCGCCTCGGCGCCGCAGGCGGGCGGGCAGACCAGCACCCGCTGCTCCTCGGCCGCGGCCATGGCGGCGGGCAGGGCACCCGCGACCGACACCAGCCGCCCGTCCAGAGCAAGCTCGCCCAAGGACACCACGCCCTCAAGCTCATCCGCGGGCAGAACCTCCAGCACCGCCAGCACGGCCAGCGCGATGGGCAGGTCGAAATGCGAGCCCTCTTTCGGCAGGTCGGCCGGCGACAGGTTCACCGTCACCCGCTTGTTCGGCATCGCCACCGACATCGCCCCGAAGGCTGCGCGGATGCGTTCCCGCGCCTCGCTGACCGCCTTGTCGGGCAGGCCCACGATGGTGAAGGAGGGCAGGCCGGGCGAGGCCGCCGCCTGCACCTCGACCAGCCGCGCCTCGATCCCGTCGAAGGCGACGGTATAGGCGATCGCGACCATTTGCCCTCCGTCCGGTTCGCGACCGGCTTAGGGCCAAAGCCTTTAGGAATGGTTAAGGCCAAAACGGATCGGCAGGAATGGCCCGCAAAGCAAAGGCGCTGCCCCCGCAATCCCGATGCCGCGTGAGGGGCGGGCATGGACGTGACGGGTGATGACCAGCCTTTCGCATGAAGCTCACGTCGGCCGTCATGGGTCCTGCCATCCACGCGCTGCTGACCTTGCGCCCAGCACGATAACACGGCCGGGCAGAAAGCCGTCAGGGCATGCTATCGCGCCCGTGGCGGCAACCGCCCGCTCGAACAGCGCGGAGCAATGGCGCCGCGACCGTTGTTGCCTTTCGGATCAGGCAGCGTCATCGGCAGAGCGCCGATACTTCCGGATGCCTTCCCGTTGATCGCGGCCGGCCGAACCGGAGGCCGTGCCGATGATCGCACGGCCGGTCCGCATTCCTGACCGACGAGCCATCAGTCTTGCCGCGCAGCGGCGCGGCGGCGCTCGATCGCTTCCCAGATCAGGGCGGCGGCGTTGATGCCGTCGAAGCGTTCGAGTTCCTGGATGCCCGTGGGCGAGGTCACGTTGATCTCGGTCAGCCAGCCGTCGATCACGTCGATGCCGACGAAGATCAGCCCCTTTTCCCGCAGGACCGGGCCGATGGCGGCGCAGATCTCGCGTTCGCGCTGTGTCAGGTCCACCTTCTCGGGGCGGCCGCCGACATGCATGTTGGATCGTGCCTCGCCCTCGGCCGGGATGCGGTTGATGGCGCCGACCGGTTCCCCGTCCACGAGGATCACGCGCTTGTCGCCCTTGACCACGGCGGGCAGGTATTTCTGCACGATCACCGGCTCGCGGCTGAGGCCGCCGAACAGCTCCAGCAGCGCCGAAAGGTTGGCGTCGGCCTGCGGCAGATGGAACACCCCCGCCCCGCCATTGCCGTAAAGGGGCTTGATGATGATTTCATCGTGGCGCTGGCGGAAGGCGCGGATCGCCTCGACGTCGCGGGCGATCATGGTGGGGGGCGTCAGGTCGGGGAAATCCAGCACGAACAGCTTTTCGGGCGAGTTCCTGACCCAGAACGGATCGTTCACCACCAGCACATCCGGGTGGATGCGGTCCAGAAGATGCGTCGTCGTGACATAGCCCATGTCGAAGGGCGGGTCCTGGCGCAGCCAGAGGACATCGAATTCGGTCAGATCGGCGGTCCGCCATTCCCCGAAGCTGACATGGTTGCCCTGTTCCCGCCGCAGGGTCACGTCGCGGCCGCGCGCGGACAGCCGCCCTTCGTCGAAGATCAGCGCATCGGGCGTGTACTGGAACAGGCTGTGGCCCCGCGCCTCGGCCTCCAGCCCGATCCGGAACGTCGAGTCGGCCGAGATCGAGACATTCTCGATCGGGTCCATCTGCAGGGCGACCTTGAGGGGCATCGTCGGCTCCGGGGCTTGGGTTGAACTCGCCCGGTTCTGGCGCGGGCGTCCGGGCGATGCAAGCGGGGGGTCAGTTCAGGCCGAAGGCGTTTTCCACGATCTCGACCCGGCCCGAGCCATCCACCAGCGCCGCGTCGAAGCGCATCTCGGTCAGCGATCCGCCGGGCAGGCGGTCGGAATACAGCAGCGCCGCCCGGCAGATCCGGTCCATCTGCCGGCGCGAGATGCGCTGGGCGGCGATGTCATGGGTTTCAGATTTCTTGACCTCGACGAAGACAATGGTTTCCCCATCCCGCAGGATCAGGTCAACCTCTCCCGCGGGGCTGCGCCAGCAGTGTTCCAGGATCGCGCAGCCGCGCTCGGCGTAGCGCGCGGCCACCAGCCGCTCGGCAGCATGTCCGCTTGCATGGGCGGCAATCCCTCGCGCGACACGGCCCCGAGAGGAACGACGCGGCCTTGCGGCATCAATCCACGGCATCAGCACCGTCATCGTCCCGTTCCTCCTGCATGGCCAGGGCCATGCGATACACATCCTTGCGCGGGCGGCCGACCGCCGCCGCCACCTCGGCGGCCGCGTCCCGCATGGTCATCCGGCCCAGCCGACCGGAAAGCGCGGCACGGACCGCCTCGTCATCCGCCGCCACCTCGCCGCCCGGCGCCATGACCACCACGATCTCGCCCCGCAGTCCCTCGTCGGGGATCATTCCCATCACGGAACGGGCCGGGCCGCGCAGCACTTCCTCGAACTTCTTGGTCAGTTCCCTGCAGACCGCGATATCACGGTCCCCGTCGATCTCGCAGAGATCTCTCAACATGTCCTTAACGCGCCGGGGGCTTTCAAAGATCACCACCGTCGCGTCCAGCCTTGCCTGCCGTTCCAGCCAGCGCCGCCGCGCGCCCTTCTGCGACGGCGCGAAGCCCGCGAAAAGGAAGCGGTCCGTCGGCAGCCCCGCCACCGTCAGCGCCGCCAGCAGGGCCGAGGCGCCGGGGACGGCATGGACCCGCCCCCCTGCCCCCGCCACGTCGCGCGACAGGCGGAAGCCGGGATCGGCCACCAGCGGCGTGCCCGCGTCCGAGCAATAGGCGACCGACTGCCCCCCGGCGATCGCCGACAGGATCGCGGGGCGGGCGCGGTCGGCATTGTGGTCGTGATAGGCAAGGATGCGCCGCCCGCGCAGCGGGATGCCATGGATCGACATCAGGTGGCGCAGGGTGCGGGTGTCCTCGGCCGCCAGCAGGTCGGCGGCGTTCAGCACGTCCAGCGCCCGCAGCGTGATGTCGCGTGCCGCGCCGATGGGCGTCGCGACAAGGTAAAGCCCCGGATCGAGCCCTGCGGCGAGGACCGAGGCCGCAAGGACGCGCGCAGGCTCGGCCCCGGCGGGCGCCGCCTCGTGGCGGCCGGATCGTTCGTCTTCGCGCATCAACGGCCTTTCGTCACCCGGGGCGTCAGGTTGCCACGCCGCGCCGTCTGTGGCTACCCTTCCGCCCGAACCGGCATTCCAGAACAAGGGAATCACCCGATGGCCTCAATCCCCCTGCGGCTCGACCCGGCGTCCTGGCGCCGCCCCCTGATGCGCGTGGCGGCGCTGGTCTCGGCACTGGCGCTGGCCGCCTGCGAGCCCGTGCAGCAGCAGGCCTCGGGGCCGCAGACCGGCCCGGTCATCGACCCCTCGCAGCCGGTGCAGGTGGCGCTGCTGGTGCCGGGCGGCTCGGGCGATCCGAACTACGACTACATGGCGCGGTCGATGGCAAATGCGGCACGCATGGCGGTCGCCGACGCGCAGGGCGCCCGCATCGACCTGCGGGTCTATGAAAGCGGCGACGACGCGGCCCGCGCGGTGCAGGAAGCCAACCGCGCCGTCAGCGACGGCGCCAAGGTCATCGTCGGGCCGCTGCACGCGGAATCGGCCAACGCGGTCGGCAATGCGGTGCAGGGGCGGGTGAACGTCCTGTCATTCTCGAACAACGCCGACATCGCGGGCGGCAACCTGTTCGTGCTGGGCAACACCTTTGCGAACACCGCCAACCGGCTGGTTTCCTATGGCGTGGACCGGGGCCTCAGCCGGTTCCTGATCGTCCATGAAACGGATGTCGCAGGCCAGATCGGCGGCAATGCCATCGAGGGCGCCATCGCCCGCAACCGCGCGACCACCGTCGGAAAGACCGGCCACGGTCCGACGCGGGCCGAGATGGACCGCATCGCCCCCACCATCGCCCGGGCGGCCGCCGCCAACCAGGCGCAGGCGATCTTCCTGACCGGCAACAACGTGGCCGTCCTGCCCGAGATCACCGGCGCGCTGGCGGATGTGGGCCTGAGCGGGCAGTCGATCCAGCTGATGGGCCTGACCCGCTGGGACATCCCGTCTGATCGCGCCCGCCTGCCGCAGTTGCAGAACGGCTGGTTCGCGGTCCCCGACCTGCCCCGCATCGCCGAGTTCAACGCCCGCTACCGCGCCGCCTTCGGCGAGCAGCCGCATGAATTCGCGACTTTGGCCTATGACGGCGTCTCGGCCATCGCGGCGCAGGTCCGGGCCAGGCGGCGCGATGCCGTGACCACCGCCGGGCTGACCCGCGGCAGCGGATTCGCCGGCATCCAGGGCGCCTTCCGCCTGCTGCCCGACGGCGGCAACCAGCGCCAGCTTGCGGTCGCCACCCTGCGGAACGGGCAGCTTGTCATCATCGACCCGCCCAGCCGCAGCTTCCGCGGCGCCGGTTTCTGATCTTGATCCGATCCGACGAGGACGGCGCCCCCGTCCAGCCGATCCAGAGCGCCCCGGCCCTGCCCGGGGCGCATCCGTTGTTTGACAGCGAATCCGCGATCGCGGGGCTCGACGCCGCGCTGCACGGGCTGACCGACCCGCGCGAGATCCGCGCCCGCACCGTGGCGCTGCTGTCCACCGCCCGCGCCGAGGCGATGGCCGACATCGTCGCGGGCCTTGCCAGCCACCCCCGCAAGGGGCGCGAGACGGTCCGCGCCATCGCGCAACTGACCGATGCCACCGTCCGCGCCATTCACCATGTCGCCACCGTCCGCCTGCATCCGAACCTTGCGCCGACCGAGGGCGAGCGGCTGGCGGTGCTGGCCGTCGGCGGCTACGGGCGCGGCGAGATGGCGCCCCATTCCGACGTGGACCTGCTGTTCCTGCTGCCCTGGAAACCCACCGGCTGGATCGAGAGCGTCATCGAATCGATGCTCTACATGCTGTGGGACCTCAAGCTGAAGGTCGGGCAGGCCACGCGATCGGTCGACGAATGCATCCGGCTGGCGGAAGCCGACATGACCATCCGCACCAGCCTGCTGGAACACCGGCTGGTCTGCGGCGACGCCCTGCTGGGACAGACCCTGCGCGAGCGGCTGTGGCCGGAACTGTTCGAGCGCAGCGTGCCCCAGTTCATCGAGGCCAAGCTGGAAGAACGCGAGGAGCGCCACCGGCGGCAGGGCGGCCGGCGCTATGTGCTGGAACCCAATGTCAAGGAAGGCAAGGGGGGGCTGCGGGACCTGCAGACGCTTTACTGGATCGCGAAATACATCCACCAGGTGGACCGGGCGATCGAGCTGGTGGACGCCGGCCATTTCACCCGCGCCGAGCACACGACCTTCTGGGCGGCCGAGGATTTCCTGTGGGCCGTGCGCTGCCACATGCATCTGGTCGCCGGCCGGGCCGTGGAAAAGCTCAGCTTCGACATGCAGATCGAGGTGGCCGAGCGCATGGGCTACCGCGACGCGGGCGGGCGGCGCGGGGTCGAGATCTTCATGCAGGATTATTTCCGCCACGCGACGAAGGTGGGCGAGCTGACCCGCGTCTTCCTGACCGGGCTGGAACAGCGCCACCTGTATCGCGCGCCGCTTCTGGAACGGTTCCGCAAGCCGAGGGTCGCCGCGGGCTTCAGGGTCGAGACCGGGCGCCTTGCCATCGCCGATCCCGACAGCTTCTTCGCCGATCCCCTGAACATCCTGCGCGTCTTCGAGGAGGCGCTCCGCAGCGGCATCCTGATCCACCCCGAGGCGATGCGGCTGGTGGCGCAGAACCTTTACCGCATCGACGACCCCATGCGCGCCGACCCCGAGGCCGCGCGCATCTTCCTCGACCTGCTGCTGAAGCACGGGAACCCCGAACGCGCCCTGCGCCGCATGAACGAGCTGGGCGTGCTGGGCGCCTATATCCCCGAGTTCGAGCGCATCGTCGCGATGATGCAGTTCAACGTCTATCACCACTACACGGTGGACGAGCACCTGATCCAATGCGTGGCGGCGCTGGCGCAGATCGAACGGGGCGAGCTGGTCGAGGACCTGCCCATCGTCAGCGCCATCATGGCCGAGGGCAGGCTTGACCGGAAGGTGATCTATCTTGCCACCCTGCTGCACGACATCGGCAAGGGACGGCCCGAGGATCATTCGATCATCGGGGCGCAGATCGCCCGGCGGGTGTGCCAGCGGCTGGGACTGGACCCCGCCCGGATCGAACTGGTCGAATGGCTGATCCGCAACCACCTGCTGATGTCGGACGTGGCGCAGAAGCGCGACATCTCGGACCCCCGCACGCTGCGCGATTTCGCCAAGGCGGTGCGATCCCGCAGCAGGCTGGACCTGCTGGCGGTGCTGACGGTCTGCGACATCCGCGGCGTGGGGCCGACCACCTGGAACAACTGGAAGGCGGAACTGCTGCGCAAGCTGCACCGGCTGACGGCGGACGTGCTGGAAAATGGCCTCGAGGACGTCAACCGCGAGCAGCGCGTGGACGAGGCGCGCCGCAGCCTGCGCCACCTGCTGACCGCGCAGGGCTGGGCGCCCGCCGACATCCGCGCCGAGGCCAGGCGGCATTACGACAGCTACTGGCAGGGCCTGCCCACGGACACCCAGCAGGTCTTCGCCCGGCTGCTGAAAGGCATCTCGGCCGACGGGATCCGCATGGATCTCGACCCCGACCTGCGGCGGGACGCCACCCGCGCGGCCTTTGTCATGGCCGACCATCCGGGGCTGTTCTCGCGCCTCGCCGGCGCCCTGGCGCTGGTCGGCGCCAACGTGGTGGACGCGCGGACCTATACCACGCGCGACGGCTATGCGACCGCCGTGTTCTGGGTGCAGGATGCCGAGGGGCGGCCCTATGCCGCCGACCGCCTGCCGCAACTGCGGCGCATGATCTTCCGCACGCTGGCTGGAGAGATCGTGCCCCGCGACGCCCTGACCCAGCGCGACAAGCCGAAAAAGCGCGACCGCGCCTTCCGCTTCCCGACCCATGTCACCTTCGACAACGAGGGATCGGAAATCCACACGATCATCCAGGTGGACACCCGCGACCGGCCGGGGCTGCTGTATGACCTGACGCGGACGCTGGCGGCGAACCACATCCAGATCGTCAGCGCCGTGATCGCCACCTACGGCGCGCAGGTGGTGGACAGCTTCTACGTCAAGGACGCCTTCGGGCTGAAGCTGACCCAGCCCGCGAAACGAGAGGCCCTTGAACGCAGGCTGCATCAGGCGATACGCGAAGGCGCGGAACGAGCGGAGGCCTGAATTCATGCGCGGCGGACTGGTGCGGGGGTTCATCTCCGTGGGCCTCTGGACCTTCATGTCCCGGCTGACGGGCTTTGTGCGCGATATCCTGATGGCGGCATGGCTGGGCACCGGCGCGCAGGCCGAATCTTTCCTTGTGGCCCTGTCGCTGCCCAACATGTTCCGCCGCTTCTTCGCGGAAGGGGCCTTCAACACCGCCTTCGTGCCGATGTTTTCCAAGAAGCTGGAATCGGGCGAGGAGCCGCGGCGCTTCGCCGCCGATGCCTTCGCGGGGCTGGGGTTCGTGGTGGCGGTGTTCTCGGCGCTCGCGATGATCCTGATGCCCGGGCTGGTCTGGCTGATGGCGGCCGGCTTCGCGGGCGACGAACGCTTCGACCTGGCCGTGGAATACGGGCGGATCACGTTTCCCTATATCCTGCTGATCTCGCTCGCCTCGATGATCTCGGGGGTGCTGAACGCCCATGGCCGCTTCGGGGTCGCGGCGGCCGCGCCCGTGCTGCTGAACCTGCTGTTCATCCTGGCCATGCTGCTGGGGCGCTGGCAGGGATGGGACCTGGGGCTGACGCTGTCCTGGGCCACGCCGGCCACGGGGGTGGCGCAACTGGCGCTGGTCTGGTGGGACGCCTCGCGCACCGGCTGGCGCTTCGTCCCCGGCAGGCCGAGGCTGACCCCCGACATGCGCCGGCTTCTGTCGATCGCCCTGCCCGCGATCTTCGCAGGCGGCGTCGTGCAGGTGAACCTGCTGGTGGGGCGGCAGGTCGGGTCCTTCTTCGAGGGCGCGATCGGCTGGCTCAGCTATTCCGACCGGCTGTATCAACTGCCGCTGGGGGTGGTCGGTGCGGCGGTGGCGGTCGTGCTGCTGCCGGAACTGTCGCGCCGCCTGCGGGCGGGCGACGATGCGGGCGGCCAGTCGGCCCTGTCGCGGGCGACCGAGTTCGGGATGTTCCTGACGCTGCCCGCCGCCTTCGCCATCGCCGTGATCGCGGTGCCCATGGTCGCCACGCTGTTCCAGCGCGGCGCCTTCGACGCGCATGACACGCAGATGACCGCGCGGGCGCTGGTCGTCTATGCCCTGGGCCTGCCCGCCTTTGTCCTGCAGAAAATCCTGCAGCCGCTGTATTTCGCGCGCGAGGATACGCGGACACCCTTCCGCTACGCGGTCCATTCGATGATCGTGAACGCGGTCGTGGCGGTGGGGCTGATGCCGCTGATCGGCTTCCTGGCGGCCGCGCTGGGCACGACCGTGGCCGCCTGGGTCATGGTCGTGCAGCTCTGGCGGGGCACGCGCGGCATGGGCCTGTCGGCGCGGCTGGACCGACGGCTGCGCGCCCGGGCGCCGCGGATCCTACTGTCCTCGGCGCTGATGGCGGCGGGGCTGTGGGTGCTGCGCGGCTGGCTGGCGCAGGACGGCGAGGGCGACATCCCCGACCTCGCCATCCTCGTCTTCGGGGGGGCTGCGGGTTATTTCGCGCTGAGCTTCCTGACCGGCGCGATCAGCCCGGCCGAGTTGCGCGCCAACATCCGACGGCGGCGCTGAGGATCGGCGCCGGACCGGGGGCCGGCCCCATCGTCGTATACGACGATCCCGGGATACTTGAGCGAAGAAGAACGAGCGGCCTAGCGTTGCCGGATGCGTCGGCGCACGCGGCCGAGACCGCCGGGGATCAGCACAAAGGACAGCCCGAAGCCGATCACGAAGCCCGAAACCTCGGCGATCCAGTTCTTGCCCGCGCCGCCGAAGGCGATGCCGAACACAAGCTGGAACAGCAGCAGCACCCCGATCAGCGTGAAGGCGCGAAGCTGGTTGGCATTTTCCTGACCCAGCCGGGTCCACAAAAGGAAGGTGAAGGCGCCCAGCAGGCCGTAGACCGGAGCGTAGCCCCCCACCAGCGGGTCGAAGTGGAACAGCGGCAGCAGCCCCGCGGCAACCGAATAGACCGCCGCGCCGCCGATGGCCGAGGCGAAGAACAGCGCCACCACCGCCCAGGGGCGGAAGGATCGCGCCACCATGTTCCCCAACGCCAGCAGGAACACGAGAACGAACAGCGCGTGGGTCAGCGAGTAATGGACGAAGGGATAGGTGATCAGCCGGTAAAGCTCGGCCCCCGCCACCGAGGAGCGGTCGAAGGCGCGGACCAGGAACTCGGGCGCGAAGGCGGTGCGCTCGATGGTGATCCCTCGCGCGGCCCGGCCCGCGTTGACGCCGCCCGCAAGAAAGCCCAGGCGGCCCAGGCCGAAATACGCCTCGGCGGCGATGATGGGCAGCGCGAGCATCCACAGCACGGCGGGCAGGCTGTTGACGGGGCTTTCGTTCATTCCGACGCGCATCGCGGTCCTTTCCGGCGCGGTTGCGCCTGTCAGGGGCAAGGGGTATCCCGGCGCCGACGGATTTTCCAGCAGGCAGCAGCATGGCACGCGTTCACACTCCGCGCATCTTTTCTGGCATCCAGCCGTCGGGCGGCCTGACACTGGGCAACTATCTCGGCGCGCTCCGCCGCTTTGCCGAAAAGCAGGGGCAGGTCGAGACGGTCTATTGCCTCGTCGACCTGCATGCGATCACCGTCTGGCAGGAACCCGAGCGGCTGCGCCAGCAGACGCGCGAGGCGGCGGCGGCCTTCCTGGCCTCGGGCATCGACCCCGCGCAATCGGTCCTGTTCGTGCAAAGCCACGTTCCCGCCCATGCGGAACTGGGCTGGATGCTGTCCTGCGTGGCCCGGCTGGGCTGGATGAACCGCATGACCCAGTTCAAGGACAAGGCGGGCAAGAACGCCGAGGCGGTCAGCCTTGGCCTTTACGCCTATCCCGCGCTGATGGCGGCCGACATCCTCGCCTATCAGGCGACCCATGTGCCGGTGGGCGAGGACCAGAAGCAGCACGTGGAACTGACCCGCGACATCGCGGCCAAGTTCAACCACGACTACGGCACCGACTTCTTCCCCGCGCCCGAGCCGGTGATCGAGGGTGCGGCCACCCGCGTCATGTCCCTGCGGGACGGGACGAAGAAGATGTCCAAGTCCGACCCTTCGGACGCCAGCCGCATCAACCTGACCGACGACGCCGACGCCATCGCCCAGAAGATCCGCAAGGCAAGGACCGATGCCGAGCCGCTGCCGAGTTCCATGGAGGGGCTGAAGGACCGGCCCGAGGCAAGGAACCTCGTCAACATCCACGCAGCACTTTCGGGCGAGACGCCGGAGGCGGTGCTGGCGCGGTTCGAGGGCCAGGGCTTCGGCGCCTTCAAGCCGGCGCTGGCCGACCTCGCCGTGTCGGTGCTGGCGCCGATCACCCGGCGGATGAACGAGTTGATGGGCGATCCCGCCGAGATCGACCGCATCCTGCTGGCAGGCGCCGAGAAGGCCGATGCCATCGCCTCGCCCATCGTGGCGGAAGCGCGCGGGATCATGGGGATGATCCCGGCGGCGCGGTGAGCATGGGGGCTGCCGCCCCCGCCGCATTCTGCGGCTCCCCCGCGATATTTGAGCGAAGAAGAACGAGCCTGCGCGGCGAGGCTGGTATCAGGCAGGCGGGTTCGCCATGATCTCGAAGACGCGCTCGGGCGGGCGGCAGAGGCGGGTGCCGAGCGATGTCCGCACGAAGGGGCGCTCCAGCAGGATCGGATGCGCCACGATCGAATCGAGAAGCTGGTCGTCGGTCAGTTCGGGATCGCCCAGGCCAAGGTCGTGATAGGGGGTGTTTCGCTGCCGCAGCGCCTGCCGGACCGTCAGCCCGGCGTCAGCTGTCCATTGCCGGATCGTCTCGCGGTCGGGCGGGGTCTTGAGGTACTCGATCACCTCGGGGTCGTCGCCGCTTTCGCGCAGCGCGGCCAGCACCTTGCGCGAGGTCGAACAGTTCGGATTGTGCCAGATCACCGTCATGGCTTCAGCCTGCCCTGACTGTCAGAACAGCGCAAGCTGGTCGCCGGGGCGCGGCGGCGGGGCAAAGCGGCTGCAATCGAGAGGAGGGCTTTCGCCGTCATAGCCCAGGCGTTTGCGGGCAACGCGGAAACGCTGGTGCATCAGCTCGGCTTCGGGTCCTTCGCCCCGCATCCGGTGGCCGAAGCGGGGATCGTTGTCGCGTCCGCCGCGCATTGCCCGGATGCGGGACATGACATGGACGGCGCGCCCCGGATGGTGGCGGTTCAGCCAGTCGCGGAAGAGCGGCGCCACCTCAAGCGGCAGGCGGATCGGGATCATGCTGGCGGTGGCCGCGCCCGCAGCCCGCGCCGCGGCAAGAAGCGATTCGATCTCGTGGTCCGTCAACGCGGGGATCATGGGGGACAGCATGACGCGGACGCGGACGCCCGCATCCGCCAGCGCGCGGATCATCCTCAGCCGGGTCGCGGGGGCGGGGGCGCGCGGCTCCATCGCCCTTGCCAATGCCGCGTCCAGCGTGGTCAGCGAGATGCCGACGAAGACCTGCCCCCGGGTCGCCATCGCCCCGATCAGGTCGAGGTCGCGCAGGACCCCTCGCCCCCGCGTCACGATGCTGAGCGGGTGGTTCCAGTCATGCAGCACCTGCAGGCAGCCGCGCATGATCCCCAGACCCGCCTCTGCCGGCTGGTAGGGGTCGGTGTTGGTGCCGAAGGCGATGGGGGCCACGGCATAGCCGGGGCGGGCGATCTCGGCTTCCAGCAGCCTCGGCGCATCCGGCTTGGCGACGATGCGGGTTTCGAAGTCGAGGCCCGGCGACAGGCCCAGCCAAGCGTGGGTGGGCCGGGCGAAGCAGTAGATGCAGCCATGCTCGCAGCCCCGGTACGGGTTCACCGAGCGGTCAAAGGGCACGTCGGGCGAATCGTTGCGGGTGATGATCCGGCGCGGCGCCTCGGTCGTGATCTCGGTCCGCAGCAGGTTTTCGTCGGGGGGCGCGGCCCAGCCGTCATCCTCATGCACAAGCTGGTATGGCTCGAACCGCGGGGCGGGGCGATGCGCGGCGCCACGGGCCTTGAGGATCTCGTCCGGGTTGCGGGGCGGCAGCATGGGCCAAGACTGGAACACAACAGGAACATTGGCAAGCCTGCGCATGGGAACATTTCGCGCCATTCGCGGCTTTCCATTTCAGGCAGCGCGCCACATATTCAGGCCATGAAGGAGAAAGCGATGCCCCTGCCCCATTTCCTGATGCTGGTCCTGGCCGTGATCGTGGCGGCGGGCGTCACGCTGGTCGTGGCCGTGTCGCTGGGGATTCCCCTGCAGGTGCTGGCGCTTGGCACGGTGATCGCCGCGGCGGTCGCGCATCTGTCGGCGCGCATCGGCAACGGGCCGCGCCACACGCCCGACGCCTGAGCCTCAGCTTTCCAGTTCGGCGTCCCAGTAGAGATAGTCCATCCAGCTCACATGCAGGTGGTTCGGCGGAAAGCGCCGGCCCATGGCGTGCATTTCCTCGGAACTGGGGCGGCGGGGGGCGCGTGCCAGCCGCAGCCCCGAGGCCCGCAGGCTCTTGTTCGCTTTCCGCAGGTTGCAGGGCGAACAGGCGGCGACCACGTTTTCCCAGCTTGTGACGCCGCCGCGCGACCGGGGCACCACGTGGTCAAAGGTCAGGTCGCCCCTTGATCCGCAATACTGGCAGCAGAATCCGTCCCGCATGAAAAGATTGAAGCGCGTGAATGCCACGCGCTTCCTGGGTCTGACATAATCCCTCAGCACCACGACCGAGGGGATGCGTATCGCCTCCCTCTGGCTCCGCACGACCTCCTCGTATTCGGCAAGGATCGTCACGCGGTCCAGGAACACCGCCTTGATGGTCTCCTGCCAGGGCCACAGCGACAGGGGATAATAGCTGAGCGGCCGATAGTCCGCGTTCAGGACCAGTGCCGGGTTCCGCCGCAACGACGCGGGGTCGCGCACGAACTGGGTGCGGAAGTCGGCGTCGACATGTGGGTCGTCAAGCATCCGGTTGTCCCCGCCATCACGCCTCAGGACTCGCCGCCGACTATATTGGGCGGCGCGACCATGACAAGGCTCTACATGTGGCGGGGTATCGGGGAAGCAGGTAAACGCGGCATGACGGCAACGTGACCGTTTGGCAACGCCGCAGATTCTAAAGCGCGCCCAGCACCTTGCGGACAAAGCTCAGCGCCGCGCCCAGGCCATCGGGCGAGATGCCGTGGCCGGTGCCGGGCATCACATGGGTCGCGATGTCGAAGCCCGCGCCGGACAGCGCCCGTTCCGCCAGCCCCATGTCGGCGAATGGCACCATCGGGTCCTGGTCGCCGTGCAGCAGCAGGACCGGCGGGCGGACCCGGACCTCGCCCACCAGTTCCGGCGCCAGCAGGCGGCCCGAGAAGCCGACGATCCCCGCCACGGCCTGCGCCCGGCGCGGCAGGACATGCAGCGCCATCATCGTCCCCTGCGAGAAGCCGACGACCACCATGCGGTCAGGCGTCAGCCCTTCGCGCGCCAGCACGGCGTCGAGAAAAGCGTTCAGGTCGTCGATGGATTTCTCCATCGAGGCGCGGGCCTGCGCCTCGGTCGAGCCGTCCAGCCAGGGGATCGGAAACCACTGGAAGCCGAAGGGATTGTTGACGCAAGGCTCGGGCGCGTTCGGGGCGTAGAAGGCGGTGTCGGGCAGGTAGCGGCCCAGCGGCTCGGACAGGCCCAGCAGGTCGGCGCCATCCGCGCCATAGCCGTGCAGGAAGACGATGACCGAGCCCGCCTTCGCAGGCCCGCGGCGATCCGATTGCAACTCGCGCGTCATGTCACCCCCTCGCGTCCCTTGGCGTGGTGGTAATAGGCCCAGAGCCCCCGCGCCGCAACCGCGCGCCACGGTGCCCAGGGCTTCGCGATCTCGGCCAGAGCCTTGCCGCGCGGGCGCTCGGGCAAGGCGTACATGATCCGCGCCGCTTCCTGCAGGGCCAGGTCGTCGGGCGCGAAGGCGTCGGCGCGACCGAGGGCGAAGATCAGGTACATCTCGGCGGTCCAGCGACCGATGCCGGGCAGCGCGGTCAGGGTCGCGATCACCTCCTCGTCGGGCATCCCCCGCAGGGCGTCGAAGTCGATCCCCGCCCCGGCCAGCGCCCGCAGGTAGCGCACCTTCTGCCCCGACAGCCCGCAGCCGCGCAGCGCCGCGTCCTCGGCCGCCGTGATCGTCTCGGCCCGGTCCAGCCCCGCCGCCGCCAGCCGTCCCGAGATCGAGGCGGCGGCGGCAACCGAGATCTGCTGCGAGACGATGGCCGACATGACTGCGCCGAAGCCGTCTTCGCGCCGGCGCAGCGGCAGGGGGCCAAGCTCGGGCAGGACGCGCGCCCAGACGGGACAGGTGGCGGCAAGATGCGCCGCGCCCTCGGCGATGTCGCCTTCGGCCTCGATCACGCGGAAGCCGCTCACTTCCGCCCCTGCTCGATGGTGCTGGCCCAGGCGCGGGCGGATTCCATCAGCCGCGTTTCGAAGGCCGTCGAGATGTGGTTGCGCAGAGCCTTTTCCGCCGCATCCCCGTCGCCCGAGGCGATGGCCTCGACGATCTCGCGATGCTCGGCCAGGGACCGCGCCCCGCGCCCCTCGGCCGCCAGCGAGGTCCGGGCCATCAGCGCCATCGTCCGATGCACGATGTCGAGTTGCTGCACCAGATAGCGGTTGTGCGAGGCAAGGTGGATCTGGTGGTGGAAGCGGCGGTTCGCCCGGCTCAGCGCCTGCGGGTCGTCCACGATGCGGTGGTCGTCCTCGACCATCTGGCCCAGGACCCGCACTTCCTCGCGCGTGGCATGGCGGGCGGCGAGGCGGGCGGCCAGCGCCTCAAGCTCGGTGCGGACGGTGTAAAGCTCGGCCAGCTGGTTGTGGTCCAGCGTGGCCACGATCAGGCTGCGGCCGTCGCGGGTCAGCATCGACTGGGTTTCCAGCCGCTGCAGCGCCTCGCGCACGGGGGTGCGGCTGACGCCGAAGCGTTCGGCCAGTTCCGATTCGACCAGCCGGTCGCCGGGGCGGTAGGTGCCGTCGTCAATGGCCGACAGGATCAGGCTGTATGCGTCTTTCATCGCGGCAGAGTTGGACGGACGCCCCGGCGATTGCAAGGCCGCGCCGCCCGCGCTAGCCGTGGCGCATGGACAGGCCCTCTCGCCCCTTGCGCGACATCGACGCCCATGCCCTGCAGGCGGATTTCACAGGCGTGGGCGCCTGGATCTTCGACCTCGACAACACGCTTT